>JBHIWE010000001.1:0-80235 GCA_041987645.1 Acidovorax sp.
CTGATCCGCAGCCTGATGCGCTACGGCGACGAAGAAGTCCAGCGCTACGACTTGTCTTCGCTGCGCATCACCTGCTCCGGCGGCGAGGCCTGGACCGAGGCGCCCTGGCGCTGGTTCTTCAAGCACATCTGCAAAGAGAAATTGCCGTTCCTCAACATCGTCGGCGGCACCGAGGTGGGCGGCTGCAACTTCACCGGCACCCTGCACCATCCCTTGCGGCCAGGCTCGTTCGGCGCGCGCGGGCTCGGCGCCGGGGTTGACATCGTCGATGAAAGCGGCGAGCCGGTCGGCGCGGGCCAGGTCGGCGAGCTGGTGCTGCGCAACCCCAACATCGGCTTCACCAAGAGCCTGTGGCGCGACGACGAACGCTACCTCGACAGCTACTGGCGCACCATTGCGGGCGTCTGGGTGCATGGCGACTTTGCGATGCGCGATGCGGACGGCCTGTTCTACATCCTCGGACGCAGCGACGACACGATTAAGGTCTCAGGCAAGCGCACCGGCCCGTCGGAGATCGAAACCCTGCTCACCGGCACCGGCAAGGTGTCAGAGGCGGCGGTGATCGGCGTGCCCGACGAGATCAAGGGCTCGGCCATCGTCTGCGTCTGCGTGCCGATGCCCGGCGTGGCGGCGGACGCGGCGCTGAAGGCCGAACTGTCGCAGGCGGTCGTCCATGGCATGGGCGCCTCCTACCGCCCCCGGCAGGTGCTGCTGGTCAGCGACCTGCCCAAGACGCGCAACATGAAGATCATGCGCCGCGTGGTGCGGGCGTTGTACAAGGGCGACAGTCCGGGCGACTTGTCGTCGCTGGTCAACCCGGAAACGGTGGCCGAGCTGCAGGGCAAACTTGCAAAAGCTTGAGCCTGGTTGTGCGCCATATCCTGCCCTGACGGGCAGGATGTGGCCCCGGATTTTTCACGCCTCTGGCGATGTCGCCGCAGTATGCGACGCCGTCAGCAAATCGCAAACCACCTGCAGTTCCTCGTCGTCACGCGGCCCATAGACCATCACGATGTTCCCGGGCAGGCCATATTGACCCGCCAGCGGATGCAACTCCGCCCAGCCGTTTTCGATGACCTGGGGAACGATCTCGGGCGGCAAGGTCATGTGCAGACTGCCGTCACTGGGCGGGTGGATGTGGGTGAACTCCTTGCCGAACATGAAGGCGCCGAAGGACTGGCATCCGCATCGCGGTAAATAAAAGGCACGCGCTCCGGGAACAGACACCTGGCTCGGACCAACTTCCACGCTGCCCAGGGACTGCCCCCTCTCGAAAACCAGCTCTTGCAGTTCTACCGGCGCATTCTGTTCAAGCTGCGTGTGCGGGTCGCTTGGCGTCGTTTGTGGGCGAGCGCCACGGCGCTGATGGCTGAGATAACTTGTCATGCGGTTCTCCGTCTTCGCACTTCATCGTTTGTTGCTGTACACCTGCCGCGAGGGTAACCGGCAACACCCCTCCGGCGACAAGCGCCTACCGGCCCAGCAAGCCACCGCCACTCAGACCCCGCCTTCCTGGCCGAACCTGAAGCTGGAGACGGTGACGCCGCCAAAGAAGCCTTCCTCGTGGTACACGCACACGGTTTCATCATGCCCGGCGGCACCCACCGCCACCATCAGGGGCAGCAGATGGTCTTCTTGCGGATGGGGCACGCGGGCGGCCGGCGCGTCTTGCCAGTCGATCAGCCGCTGCTCACGCTGGTGCGGCTCGGTGGTGATCAAGGTCTGCTGCAGCCAGTCGTCGAATTGCATTGACGGCCCTGCGGCGGACGGCCCCATGCGGCGCGTGTTGTCGTAGCTCAGCCCGCTGCCGACGATCAGCACGCCCTGCTCGCGCAGCGGCGCCAGGGCACGGCCGACGGCCAAATGCTCTGCCGGGTCATAGCCCGCGCGCAGCGACAGTTGCACGACCGGCACATCGGCCAGCGGGTACATCACCACCAGCGGCGCGAAGCTGCCGTGATCGAACCCGCGCTGGGCATCGAGCCGCGCCGAGAACCCTGCGCTCTGGATCAACTGCCGCGCCTGCTCGGCCAGCGCTGGCAGGCCCGGAGCCATGTACTGGACATGGTAGGTATGCTCGGGGAAGCCAGCGTAGTCGTAAACCATGGGAGGCCGTTCGGCGGCCATCACGGTGAACTCGCGCTCCTCCCAATGGGCGGAGATCACGAGCACCGCCTTCGGTCGCTCGCCGAGCTGGCGCGGCATGTCCCGCAGGGACTGCGCCAGACGGTCGTACATGCCGTTGGACTGCGCCATCATGTATCGCCAGGGCCCACCGCCGTGTGAGATGAAGTAGGTCGGCAATCGCTCCGTTGTCACGGGCATGGTCCGCTCTTACAGAGCTTTATGCGTGCCGTCGCAAAGCGCGCCGTTCTTGCTTTGCTTGCAGCCGCAAAAATAGACAGTCTTGCTTTCGTCGGCGCTGTAGTTGGTCGGCACGAACTCACCGCCCTTGTGGCTGCCGTCGCAGAACGGCTGCGATTTGCTGAGACCGCAGGCACACCAGTAGTAGTCCTTGCCTTTTTCCACGTCGATTGCGAACGGCGTGGTGGCGGCGATATGCGGCTTACTCATGTTGAGCTCCTGAGGATGATTAAGAAGTGATACGGCATTGGTTGAAGGCATCAACGAAAGCGCGGCTGATGGGCAGCCTCTTTGAGACTGGATGTCTACCCGACTGACCACGAGGAATAGCTTAATGTTTAATTTTGGTTAATCAATAGCTGGATTATTAACACATCATTTCCTCACAAGAAACCATAAATGGATCGTCTGACCAGCCTTCGCGTTTTCAGGGAAGTGGTCGAGGCTGGCAGCTTTTCCCGCGCCGCGGCGCGCCTCACCATGTCCGCTCCGATGGCCAGCAAGCATGTCGCCCAGCTCGAACGAGACCTCGGTGCGAGGTTGCTGCACAGGACCAGCCGCAAGCTCAGCCTGACGGAGGCCGGCGCGATGTACTACGCACAATGCCGCGAGGCGCTCGACACGCTGCAGGCTGCCGAAGCGGCGCTTCGGCAAAGCGCGCAGGCACCACGCGGACAATTGAAAATCAGCGCGCCCGTCTGGTGTGCAAACCGGCATTTCGCCAGCGTACTGGCGGCCTACCGCAACACCTATCCGGAGGTGCTGGTCGACATGCGACTGGAGAACCGCAAGATCGACCTGGTCGCCGACGGCTACGACCTCGCGCTGCGCGCCACGCGCGAACTGTCCCCGGCGCTGATTGCACGGCCGATTTGTCCCGTGCAGTTCCACCTGGTCGCAACCCCGGCTTACCTGAAGCGCGAAGGCTCTCCGCGCAGACCCTCCCATCTGGTCAGGTGCAGCGCCGTGGTACCCAACTACGTGAACCTCGATGGCCTCGAAATGCAGGGACCTGCCGGCAAGGCGCGGATCAAGCTGAATGCGGTGATGCGCTCGGACGAGAGCACGCTCACCTATCACGCGATGCACGCCGGCATGGGCATGGCGTTCCTCCCCGAATGGACGGTCGACGACGATCTGGCCGCGGGCTGCATCGCGCGCGTGCTGCCGACCTACACGGTGCCCCCTTTCACGCTGTATGCGGTTTACACGAATCGGCAGTACGTGACACCCAAGCTGAGAACCTTCATCGACTTCTTCAGTGAAGCGCTTGGCGGGGGCAAGTCGTTAGCGCAACAGCCGGATCGATGAACCGAAACTGTTGCAAGCCCCGGGTGTCGATCACTTCGCCGCTGATCGTGGGCACAAAAGCGGCGGCTAAACAGACCGCACAAAATCAACGATGGACACATCGGCAGAAAGCACGCGCTGGCCGATCAACACATTCCAGTGCGTCTCCGAGCCATGCGCCATGCGCCACTCGTGCAGGCGCCGGGTCAGCAATTGCAGGTCGTATTCTTCCGCAATACCGATAGCGCCGTGCAGTGCATGCGCGATGGAGGCGACCAGAACCGCCGCCTCACTGGTGCGGGACTTGGCCATCGCTGCGGCGAGCAGGGACGGTGCCGCAGCGTCGGTGTGGAAGGCCGCTTCGGCTGCCATCGAGGCAGCAGCCACATGTTCGGCCATGACGCTCAACTGGTGCTGCACCGCCTGGAACTTGCCCAGGGTTTTGCCGAACTGGATGCGGTCATTGCAGTGTTTCAGTGTCATTTCGAACACACGGGTCATGGCCCCGCTGAGCATGGCGGCGTGCAAGGCCGCCGCGAACGTCGGCAGCAGCGGGCCAGCGCCGGGCACGTGCGTCGCGACGCGCGCATCGGACCAGCGCAGGGTGGCCGTCAGGCTCCCGTGCACGCCGCTTGCTTCACGCTGCGCCGCTGCGCAGTGCAGCAGCAACAAGGCATCACCATCTTGGGCCAGCACGAAATCCGCCAGCATGCCGTAAGGTGTGAAAGAGCACACGATAGCGCCACCGGCCTCGCGCCGCAACGCAGCGCCCAGCGTAATCATGCCGCTGGGCATCGCAAACTGCGACCCCAGCAGCGCTCGCGCCACAATCGTCTGCGCCACCGGCACCGGCACCGTGTAGCGGCCGAAGCTGCACAGTATCGGGAACAGATCGGCCCGCGGGAGGCCGGCACCGCCAGCGTCCTCGGACGCCAGCAGTTCGAGGAAGCCGGCACCTTGCAGCGCCTGCCACAGCTTAAGCGGCGAGCCGCCCGCTTCAATCGCGCGCACCACGGCGGGCGTGCACTGGTCCTGGAGGATATCTTCAATCGCTTGTGCAAACATGGAATGCTTTCTTTTTCAGCGCAGACCCAGACCGCGCGCGATCATGCCGCGCAGGATCTCGCGCGTGCCGCCGCGCAGGGAATAGGTGGGCGCCATCTGGCTCACATAAGCCACGGCGCGGTACAACTCGGCATCGACCAGGGCGTCCGGGTCCATGGCGAGGGCGGCTTCGATCACAGAGGGAATGCTCTGCTCGAATTCGGTGCCAATGTCCTTGACCAGGGCCGCTTCGACCAACGGGCTGTCCCCGTTGACGAGCTTGGCCGTGACGGCGATCGACATGTTGCGCAGCGTGGCCAGGTGCGTGGCGAAACGCCCGATGGTGGCGGCATGGACCGAGACCGCCGGTGTCTTGCGCAGGCAGGTGATCCAGTGCTCCAGCAGCACGATGCTGGAGTACACCCGCTCCGGGCCGCTGCGCTCGAAGGCCAGTTCGGCATTGACTTGCGCCCAGCCGCTGCCTTCATGGCCGATCAACGCGTCGTCGGTCAGCAGCACGTTGTCGAAGAACACTTCGGAAAAATGTGCATCACCCGCCAGGTCACGGATCGGGCGCACCGTCACGCCGGGCAATGCCAGATCGACAATGAACTGCGACAAGCCTTTTTGCCGGTCCTGCGGCTCGCCCGACGAGCGCACCAGCGCGATCATGTAGTGGCAGTGCTGCGCGTTGGTGGTCCATATCTTGCGGCCGTTCAGCCGCCAGCCGCTTGAACCGTCAATTTGGCAGCGCGTGGCCCGCGTGCCGACGCTGGCGAGGTCGGAGCCGGCATTGGGCTCACTCATGCCGATGCAGAAAAACGCCTCGGCGGCGCAGATTTTCGGCAGGTAGAACTGGCGTTGCGCCTCCGTTCCGAACTTGAGGATCAAGGGCCCGCTCTGGCGGTCGGCGATCCAGTGCGCGGAAACCGGGGCGCCGGCGGCCAGCAGTTCTTCCACCAGCACGAAGCGCGAGAAGGCGTCCAGGCTGGCGCCACCGTATTGCGCCGGCAAGGTCACGCCGACCCAGCCCCGTGCGGCCAGCTTCTTGCTGAAAGCGGCATTGAAACCCATCCATGAACGGGCCCGGATGTCGGCGGGCATTGGCTCAAAACTGGATTGGAGAAAGGCCTTCACCTCGGCGCGAAATGAATTCGTCCTGGCGGGCAGGGCGGCGAACCGGAAAGCGGACAGCAGGTTGTTCAAGAAATTTTCCTCCGAGGGGTTCATTCACCGCCGAGTTGAGGCGCCGCCCCAGGCGATACATCAGATCGGGCTGCGCTCCACCAGCTGGGCGGAAATGATCAGGCGCTGCAATTCGTTGGTGCCCTCGCCGATGCACAGCAGCGGCGCATCGCGGTAGTAGCGCTCGACATTCATTTCCTTCGAGTAGCCATAAGCCCCGTGGATGCGCAAGGCCTCCATCGAGTTCTCGACCGCCGCCTCGCTGGCGAACAGCTTGGCCATGCCGGCTTCCATGTCGCAACGCTGGCCGGCGTCATAAGCCCGCGCGGCCTGTTCAACCAGCAGACGCGCCGCCTCCGCCCGGGTGGCCATGTCGGCCAGCTTGAGTTGGATCGCCTGGTGGTCGCAGATCGGCTTGCCGAAGGTGCGACGCAGTTGGGCATAGGCTACCGACTCCTCCAGGCAGGCGCGCGCCACACCCACGCCGCGCGCAGCCACATTGATGCGCCCAAGTTCCAGTCCGCCCATCACGTGCTTGAAACCCTGTCCCTCCACGCCACCGACCAAGTTGGCGGCCGGCACGCGAAAGTTGTCGAACACCAGCTCGGCGCTGTCGATGCCCTTGTAGCCGAGCTTTTCCAGCTTCTTGGTGGACGTGAAGCCCGGGCCCTTCTCGCAGATGAACAGGCTCATGCCGCGATGGCGCGGTTGCGCTTCGGGGTCGGTCTTGACCAGCACGGCAAAGACCTGGCCATGGATGCCGTTGGATATCCAGGTCTTGGTGCCGTTGATAACGTAATGGTCGCCGTCGCGGCGCGCCACCGTGCGCACCGCCTGCAAGTCGGTGCCGCAATCGGGCTCGGTCAGCGCCAACCCGCCGCTCAGTTCGCCGCTGGCAAAGCGCGGCAAAAAATGCTGGCGCTGCGCCACGGTGCCGTTGCGCTGCACGCAGGCGGCCATTATGAGGTGCGAGTTGATGATGCCCGACACCGACATCCAGACCCGCGCGATGCGCTCCACCACCTTGGCATAGGTGCTGGCCGACAGGCCCAGGCCGCCGTACTCCTCGCGGATGATGCAGCCGAACAGGCCCATCTCGCGCATGCCGGCCACAATGTCGGCCGGCCATTCGTCGGCATGCTCGAGCCGCTGCGCCACCGGCTTGATCTCGCGGTCCACAAAGCGTTCGACGGCGTCGAGCACCATATTTTCTTTTTCGGCATCAAAGGCCACGGACTGGCTGGTCGTCATCAGAGGGTTCCGGAAGTGTTGGAATGGGTCAGGGTCTGCGCCAGGACGGCGGCATCTGGGGCGCGGTCGGCTGTCAGCAGCGCGTCGAGCAGGCGTAGCGCCTGCTCGCGCGGCAAGATCAGTAGCGCATTGCCCATGAATTTGGCTTCGATGTCAGCGGCCGTGATGGGGCGCCCCGGCGCGCCGCGGTGCGCGGCCTCGCGGTGGCGCAGCTCGCGCCCATCGTGCGTGCGCACGCGCAGCTCGCCGGAAAAGAAGGTGGGGTAATCGGCATCGGGGTCGGCCGCGTGTTCGATGCGGTCAGCCAGCGCCTGCACCTGCGGGTCGCTCAGGTTGGCGGCATCCAGTTCGGCCAGCCCCAGCTCGCCGCGCAGCAGGGCCAGCGCGACCAGATGGTGAATGCTGAACTGCGATTCATAGACGTTGGCCGGTCGCCGCTTGGCCGCCACCGGCTCGCACACCACCGGGTGCACCCCTTGCGGCAGCAGCACCTGTACCGAAGCGATCTCGTCAGTGCGCAGACCGGCCGCGCGCAGCGCCAGCGCGGCATCGATGCTGGCGTGCGTGAAGTGGCAGGTTGGATACAACTTGACCGCCACATCCATCAGTTCCCAGCGCTCGCCCAGGCCGCGCGCGCACAAGGACAAATCGGCGTTTAGGCCGCGCGCGGCCAGGTGACTGGCGTACAGACCAAAGCGGCCTTCATAGGGCTGCGACGGGCCGCGGAATCCGGCACCGGCCAACGCCGTGGCGGTCAGCCCGCTGACACCGGCCCAGCCCGAGTGCATGCGCTTGGTCCAGGCGCCGTCGCTCAGAAATTCCATGCTGCCTGATGCCATCGACAGCACCACGCCTTGCGCGTGCTCAAGGCCCGCCTGATCCAGTCCCATCAGCTTGCCGGCCGCCAGTGCGCACCCAAAAGCCCCCACCAGGCCAGTCGGGTGAAAGCCCACGTCGTGGAAGCGTCCCTGGGCCGCTGCACCCAGACGTGCCGCCACCTCGATCGCCAGCACATAGGTCATGATCATCTCGGCCCCGCTGGCATGCCGCTGCGCCGCCAGACCCAGCGCCAGCGGAAAGGCGCTGGCGCTGGGGTGGGTGATCGCGCCGGGGTGGGTGTCGTCGAAATCCAGCCCGTGGACCAGGATGCCATTCATCAGCACCGCATCGCGCAGCGGCAGGGGGGCAAAGGCACCCATGACGGCGCTGTCACCCGCACCGCCCAGGGCGTGCAAGCCGCGGTAAGCGCAGTGCGCGAAGTCGTGCTGGGACGAAGCCAAGGCGATGCCCAGTGCGTCGAGCATCAGCAGCTTGGCCTGTTCGACCACGGCTGCGGGCAGCATGTCTGGCGTCAGGCCGTGCGCGAAGGCGGCCAGTTGGGCGGCGATGCTGGGGGCAGGGAGGGTTGTCGTGTCGGCTGGCATGTGGAATAACCTTACTTGTATTCTTCGTATCACTCAGAGTGTGCCAAGCGCAGCAAGAGACTGGGCGTATTGCTTCTGCTGGTCCTGACCGCGGTTGACGCTGCCCCCGACCGCCCGCAGCAAGCCGTCGCGCAGGCCGTAGACCAACCCGTGCACCTCGACTTGCTGCCCGCACTCCCAGGCGCGGCGCAGGATGGTGGTGCGGCACACGTTGCTGACCTGCTCGATCACGTTCATCTCGCAAAGCCGCGCTGCGCGCTCGTCAACGCTGGTAATGCCGTCGAACCGATCAGCGTGTTTGCGCGCCACGTCCTCCAGATGGCGCAGCCAGTTCTCGGCCAGACCGGTGCGGCGCTGTTCTATCACCGCCTGCACGCCGCCGCAGCCGTAGTGGCCCACCACGAGAACATGCTCGACCTTCAACACCTCGACCGCATACTGCAGAACCGTCAGGCAGTTCAGATCGGAGTGCACCACCAGGTTGCCGACGTTGCGGTGCACGAACACCTCGCCAGGCCGCAGGCCCAGAATTTCGTTGGCCGGCACCCGGCTGTCGGAACAGCCGATCCACAGGTAGCGCGGCATCTGCTGGTGCGCCAGCCGCTCGAAGTACTGCGGATCTTCCGCAGCGCAGCGCGCCGACCAGGCACGGTTGTTCTCCAGCAGAGGGGCCAGGCTGGACATGGCATCTCCACGGAGCGACATCAACGCCCCTTCCACACCGGCTTGCGCTTCTCGGCGAAGGCACGCGGACCTTCCTGCGCGTCCTCGCTGGCGTAAGCGGCACGGTAGATGTTGTGGGCCAGCGCCATACCGGCCTCGCAGCCGGCGCTCATCGCCGTCATGATCGATTCCTTGCCCGCCATCACCGACAGCGGCGCGTTGTCGCGGATGCGTTCGGCCAATGTGGTGGCGCGAGCGCGCACGGCATCCGGCGTGTCTTCCAGGTAGTTGATGAAACCGAGCCCATGAAAGGTTTCGATCGGATACAGGTCGCCGGTCAGCACCATCTCCATCAGCAGCGGCTGCGGCAGCATCCACAGCAGGGGAATGGCCCACGGGCTACCGCGCCCGGCGATGCGGGTTTCGGTGATGCCGACCTGCGTGCCCTTGAGGCCGACGCGCAAATCCGAGTTCAGGCTCAGCATCATGCCGCCGGCAATCAGGTGCCCGGTCATGGCCGCGATGATGGGCTTGGCCACACGGCGCTGGCGGCCATGGAACGGGTCCTTCATCTTGGTCAGGATGTCCACGCCTTCTTCCTTCTTGACACGCGAAGCCTCACGCAGGTCGAGCCCGGCGCAGAAGGTGCCGCAGTCGGCAGAAGTCAGGATTGCCACGCGTACGTTTTTGTCGGCATCGACTTCACCCCACAGATCGTGCAGCCGGTTGGCGGCGGCCGGTGACAGCGCGTTACGCATCTCGGGGCGGTTGATCTCCACGGTGGCAATGCCATCGCGCACTTCGTACAAAACCGTTTCTGCTTCACTCATATCCTGATCTCCTATTAAAAAAATTGCTTGCTCTGCACATACGAACGCTGATTCGTCAGCGCCTTCGTCGCATGATTCACTCCGTGACCGATTTCACGCGTTGTAGACCATGTCACCTTCTCTTCGTGCGGCTGCTGAACGCACAAGCTCTTGCGTCAACTGCTCCATCCAGCGGTCGATGGGAACAGAAGGAACAAACCTCTGGTGAATGAGCTGGAAGTAGCGGGTGTTGGCGGCCCAGTCGACAAAATCGGCAAAAGGCAGTTGCTGCTGATCCAGCAATTTGAACTTCAGCAACACCTTGACTGCGTGGTGCGCATGTCGGTCAGGGCTCTTGACAAAGGCGTTGAGGCGCGCGCGCGCGTAGGCCAGCACCTCGGCGCGGTAGCGGAATACCGGGCCGTGGCCAGGAATGACCCAGCACGGGTCAAGCCGCTCGATCAGGTCGAAGGTGGCGGCCACTTCGTCGAATGCGGCGTCGCCCTCAAGCTCCGGAAACACCACGCCGAAGCCTTTTTCCCACAAGGCATCTGCCGAGATCAGGGTTTGGGACTGCGGCTCAAACAGAATGACTGAATGGGGATCGTGGCCCGGCGCCGCATGAATTTGCCACGCCTTGTCGGCCAGCTGAATTTCCGTGCCAGGTAAAAGAAGACCATCGAACTTGAACCGGGGGCAGTGTTGCCCGGATGGCACATAGTTCAGGGCGACGGGGTCCCATGACGAGACAAGTGATGCATGGCCTGGCGGAATGAGGGTTTGAAGTTCTGGGTAATTGCCCTGGAGGACGGCATTGCCGCCGCAGTGGTCGCTGTGTAGATGCGTGTTGAGCAGCAAGTCCAGCGGACCCTGCTGCAAAGCGGCGCTGACCAGCCCGGTCGTTAGTTCCGCGTGCGTGCTGTAGCCACTGTCAACGAGTGCGCTGGACTGTGCTCCGATGAACAAAATATTGTTCGAGGACAGCCAGCCGCGCTCAAAAACCTGAATACCGTTCGGAAGTTGGATGCCGGTCATGGGCCGTCTCGGGCACGTCATTTTGAGCAGTGGATAACACCAGGTTTGCAAAGAGGGGCGCGCATGCTGGATTTGCTGCCGCTCATTCCGCGGCGCCCTCGGACTCAACCACGGCCACCACCAGGCCGCGCTCGACCATCTGCCCGGGCTGCACCGACAGCGAGCGCACCACGCCATCGTGATCGGCGTTGATGCGCATCTCCATCTTCATCGACTCCATCGTCGCCACCACGTCGCCGGCACGTACCCGCACGCCAACCTCCACATGGGTCTTCAGGATCATTCCCATCATCGGCGTGCGCAACTGTCCGCTGGCCTGGCGGCCAGTGGCGACCTGGCTGAGGTAGGAGGTCACGCCGATGGCGTGGGCGGTGCCGCCGCTCTGCACAAACACGGTATCGTCGCTGCGCACGATGGTCAGTACCTCATGACAATCCCCTATGCGCAAACGCCAATCGCTCCCGGCGCTGGCGGTCAGCGCCAGGCGAACCCGTTCGGTGCCGATTTGCACCGTTACTTCGGACTCGGGCGAGAGGGCGCCGAACCGGGCTTCGTGTGTTGTTCCTCCTGAGCGCAGCAACAGCGCCGGAACCGGCGTGAGCCGATCGTCGCCAGCGTGCATCTGCCAACCCGTCACGTCCAAGGCCGACCAGGCTCCGAATGGCTTGCTGCTGCGCCGCGCATCGAGCAACCACCAAGCCGCCGCTGCAGCCAGCCGCTCCAGCGGCGCGCTACCCGTGCCCTGACCCCCCTCTGCCAGCACCTCGTCAATCAGACGGGTGTGGAAGCTGGCGTCCCGCGTTGCAGGCAGGGCCAGCAGACGCTGCAGAAAAGCGCAATTGGTTTCGACGCCGTGCACCTGGGTTTCGCCCAGCGCCCCACTCAGACGGTCCAGCGCAGCCTCGCGCGTGGGCGCATGAACGATCAGCTTGGCCAGCATCGAGTCGTAGTAGGGCGTGACCACCATGCCGGCCCGCACCCCCGATTCAACCCGCACACCCGAAGTCGGGAACCGCACCGCGATCAGTTCGCCGGTGGATGGCAGGAAATTTTGCGCTGCGTCTTCAGCGCAGACTCGCGCCTCAATCGCGTGGCCGCGCACCTGCACTTCGCTCTGACGCAAGGGCAAGCCCTCGCCGGCGGCAATGCGCAACATGATCTCGACCACATCCAGCCCGGTCACCTCCTCGGTCACCGGATGCTCAACTTGCAGCCGCGGGTTGACTTCGAGAAAATGGTGACGGTCGCCCTGCACGATGAATTCCACCGTGCCGACACCGCGATAGCGCAGTCGCTGCCCCAGGCGCACCGCGTCACCGAGCATCGCCTCGCGCAGCGCCGGGGCGAGATTCACCGCTGGCGCCTCTTCGATGACTTTCTGATGACGCCGCTGCAGCGTGCATTCGCGCTCGAACAGGTGAATCACTTCGCCATGGCCATCGCCAACGATCTGCACCTCGATGTGGCGCCCGCGCTCGACAAAGGCTTCGACGATCAACGCCGCGTCGCCAAAGGAACTTTTGGCTTCGCGCATGGCCGACTCGATGGCCTCCATCAGCCCGTCCAATTGCTGCACCACCCGCATGCCCTTGCCGCCGCCACCGGCGGCCGCTTTCAGAATCACCGGCAGTGGCAGGCCGCGTACGGTGGCCGCCACTTCAGCCGCGTCGCGGCTGGGCAGCTCGCTGCCGCCGAGCACGGCCACGCCAGCGGCGCGGGCCTCGCGCTTGGCCGACGCCTTGTCGCCCAGGCGCTCAATGACCTCGGGCGTCGGGCCGACGAAGACGAGGCCGGCTGCCTCGACCGTGCGCGCGAAGACCGCGTTTTCGGCCAGAAAGCCAAAACCAGGATGAATGGCCTGCGACCCGGTCCGCCGGGCCGCATCGATCACCGCATCGATGCGCAGGTAGCTCTCGGCTGGCGTTGCCCCACCGATTTCGATCGACTCGCCGATCAGGTCAACGTGCAGCGCATCGCGATCAGCACTCGAATGCACACCGGCCACTGCAATACCGAGGCGTCGGCAGGTGTGTGCAATGCGGCAGGCGATTTCGCCGCGGTTGGCGATCAGGATTTTTTTGAACATGTCAGAGTCCGCTCCAGCGCGGTGGGCGCTTTTCATTGAAGGCCTTCACGCCCTCCAGCCTGTCGGCCGAGGACACCAGCACGTTGTAGGCGGCGATGTCGAGCATGTAGCCGCTGTGGAAGTCAATCTCGCCGCCGCGCGAGGCGGCGAGTTTGGCGTAGTGGGTGGCCATCGGTGCGGCCAGCACGATGTCGCGCGCGTCGGCGACTGCGGCGGCCAGCGCCGTACCCGGCTCGGCCAGGTCGGTGACCATGCCCCATTCGGCGGCTTCTTCGGCCGAGAAGCGGCGCGCGGTGAACAGCAACTTCTTGGCGCGCCGCGCACCGATGGCGCGCACGAGGTTCTGGATACCCCCGCCGCCGGGCATGATGCCGCGCCGCAGCTCGGGCAGCGAAAATACCGCAGCGCGCGAAGCGACGATGTAGTCACACATCAACGCCAGTTCGCAGCCGCCGCCATGTGCGTGGCCTTCGACGGCGGCGATCACCGGTTGCGGGAAATCCTTGACCGCCAGCAACACCTCTTCGGCGAGCTGGTGTTGGCGCCGCCATTGACCGTCGGTCATGCCGTCGCGCTGCTTGAGGTCGCCGCCGGCCGAGAAAGCTCGTTCACCGGCGCCGGTGATGATCAGCACACGCAGGCCGTCGTCGAAGGCCAGTTCGTGCAGGGCGTTGCGCAGGTCGACGAACATCTGCGTGTTCATCGCGTTCATCACCTCGGGGCGGTTGAGCACCAGGCAGCGGATGCCGTCCTCCGTTGCGGTGCCCGGCGCGGGGTGGATCAGCAGGGTTTCGTGGTGCATCTGGGCCATCAGTAAGAGCGGGGCATACCCAGCAGATGCTCGGCCACCTGCGCCAGCACCAGGTTGTTGGAGATCGGCGCGGTGCGGAACAGCCGGCTCTCTTTCCATTTGCGCTCGATGTCGTACTCGCAGGCCACGCCATAGCCGCCGAAGGTGGTCATGGCCGCCTCGGCTGCCTCCCAGGCGGCTTCGCTGGCCAGGTACTTGACCATGGTCGCCTCGCGCCCGCAGGGCAGGCCGGCGTCGAACAGCGTCGCGGCTTTGTTGCGCATCAGTTCGGCGGCCTCGATGTTCATGTGGGCGCGCGCGATCGGAAACTGCACGCCCTGGTTGGCGCCGATCGGGCGGTCGAAGACGACACGCTCGCTGCCGTAGCGCGCGGCCTTGCCGACGAACCAGTGGCCGTCGCCGATGGCCTCGCTGGCCACCAGCAGCCGCTCGGAATGCAGCGAATCCAGCAGGTAGTAAAAGCCCTTGCCTTCCTCGCCGATGCGGTCGTCGTCGCTCAGTTCGAGGTTGTCGATGAAGACCTGGAAGGTGTGGTGATTGATCATCGTGCGGATCGGCGTGGCCTTGAGCGACGCGCCCGCCTTCTTGATGTCGATCAGGAACAGGCTCAGGCCATCGGTCTTCTTCTTCACCGCGTCGATCGGCGTGGTGCGCGCGATCAGCAGATACATGTGCGAGTGGCTGTAGCGCGAGGTCCAGATCTTCTGGCCGTTGACGACGTAGCCGCCCGGCACCTTGCGCGCGAAGGTCTTGATCGCCAGCGTGTTGGAGCCAGCGTCGGGCTCGGTCACGCCGAAGGCCTGCAGCCGCAGGCTGCCGTCAGCGATGCGCGGCAGCGTGCGGCGCTTCTGTGCCTCGGAGCCGTGGCGCATGATTGACGCCATCGTGTACATCTGCGCATGGCAGTGCACCGCGCTGCCGCCGTTCTGGTTGATCTCCTGCAGGATCAGGCAGGCGTCGAGCAGCGGCAACCCGGCACCGCCGTATTCCTCGGGAATCAGCGCAGCCAGCCAGCCGGCCTTGGCCATCGCGTCGACGAAGGCTTCCGGATAGGCGCCGTCCTGCGCGCACTGGCGCCAGTATTCGGGGCCGAAGCCCTTGCACAACTCCTTGACGGCGGCGCGGATCTGGCCCTGGGTCTCGGTGTAGTCGAAGTTCATGGGGATGTCGGCCTTGTCATTCAATCGACGACGCGTTGCTGTCGCAGCGCCGCCAGTTCATCGGCATGCAGGCCCAGTGCCGTCAACACCTCGTCGGTGTTCCCGCCCAGCACTGGCGGCGGCGGGCCGCTGCGCCCGCGACGGCCCTGCGAACTGATGGGCAGGCCCATCGTCTGGTGTTGCGGTGCGCCCGGCAGCGGCAGCGCGCCCAGCATGCCAATCGCTTGCACCTGTTCGTGCGCCAGCATCTGGGCCACGTCGTGCATCTCGCTGCAGGGCGCACCGGCCGCGCGCAGCGCCGCCACGCAGTCGGCGGTGCTGCGCTGCCGGGTGCGCGCTTCCAGCGCGTCGTGCAGCGCCTCGCGGTGGCCGATGCGCGCCGACATGTCGATGAAGCGCGGGTCCTGCGCCAGCTCTGGGCAAGCCAGCGCGCTGCAGATGCGGCCGAACAGCCGGTCGTTGGCCGCGGCGATGAAGACCTTGCCGTCGGCACTGTCGAAGAGCTCGTAGGGCGCCATCATCGCCATGGCCGAACCCATCTTGCGCGGTAGGCGCTGGGTGGCCAGGTAGTTCGCCACCGGCACCGTCATCCACGACAGCCCGGGCTCGAGCAGGCTGGCGTGCACGCGCATGCCTTCGCCCGTGGTGGCGCGGCGCAGCAGCGCGGCCAGGATGGCCATCGTGGCCCACATGCCGGTGCCCATGTCGATGAGCGACACGCCGACGCGCGCCGGCTCGTCACCTTCGTGGCCGCTGACGCTCATGATGCCGGTGAAGGCCTGCATCAGCGGGTCGTAGCCGGGCAGCGCGCGCATCGGGCCGACCTCGCCGAAGGCGCTGATCGCGCAGTACACGAGGCGAGGATTGGTCGGTCGCAGGTGTTCGTCGCCGAGGCCGCGCGCTTCGGCGCTGCCGGGCTTGAGCGAATGCACCAGCACGTCGGTACCGGCCGCCAGGCGCGCAACCAGCTGCTGGCCGGCCGCGCTGTCGAGGTCGATGCAGACGCTCTTCTTGTTGCGGTTCAGCGCCGCGAAGCCGGTCGAGACGCCGGCCACTTCGGGCGGTTTCCACTGTCGCGCATCGTCGCCGCTGCCGGGTCGTTCGATCTTGATAACCTCGGCGCCGAGGTCGCCGAGGGTCTGGGTACAAAACGGGCCGGCCACGTTTTGGGTCAGGTCGAGCACGCGGCAACCGGAGAGAATGGCGTCGAGCATGTTCAATTCGGTGGGCCAAAGGATTACATGCGGAACACGCCGAAGTGCGTGTCGCGCGCCGGCACGCGGCCCGCCAGCTCCAGCAGCAAAGCCATGGTGTCGCGTGTTTCCAGCGGGTCAATCACCATGTCGCACCACAGGTTGGAGGCGTAGTTGTAGGGACTGGAAAAGCTCTCGAACTGCTCGCGTATCGGTTGCTTGAATTGCTCGCGTTCTTCGTCGCTCCAGCTAGTGCCCTCGCGCCGGTGGATGTTCTCGCGCACCAGGCCCAGGGTGGTGGCGGCCTGCTCTGGGCCCATCAGCGCGGCGCGGCCGGTAGGCCACATCATCATCACGTTGGGCTTGAACGGGCGCCCGCACATCGCCAGGTAGGCCGCCGCGTACGAGCCTCCGGTGATCAGCGTGTAGCGCGGCACGTTGGCCGAGGCCATGGCCGTCATGAACTTGGCGCCGTGCTTGGCAATGCCCTGCTGCTCCACGGCTTTGCCGACCATGAAGCCCGACACATCGGCCATGAACAGCAGCGGAATGTCGCGCTGGCAGCACAACTCAATGAAGTGCGCGCCCTTGAGCGCGCTCTCGGAGAAGATCACGCCGTTGTTGGCTAGAATGCCGATCTGAAAGCCCTTGATGCGAGCAAAGCCGCAGATCATGGTGTCGCCGTACAGGGGTTTGAACTCCTGCAGGTCACTGTCGTCGATCAACCGCAGCAGCACTTCGCGGTTGTCGGTCGGATGCCGGTTGTCGGCGCTGACAATGCCGTAGATCTCGCGCGGGTCATGGCGCGGCGGCAGCGGCGGCACCACGTCCCAGCGCTGCTTGGCTGCGGTACCGAGGTTGGCCACGATGCCGCGCACGATGGCGATGGCATGGCCATCGTTCTCGGCCAGGTGGTCAGTGACGCCGCTGATGCGGCTGTGCATCTCGCCGCCGCCCAGGGTTTCAATGTCAACCTCTTCCTTGGTGGCGGCGTACACCAGCTCGGGCCCGGCGAGGAACATCGCACCCTGGTTGCGCACGATCACCGCTTCGTCGCACAGCGCCGGGAGATAGGCGCCGCCAGCGGTAGACGGCCCGTGCACGGTCGCGATCTGGGTGATGCCCTCGGCCGACATGCGGATCTGGTTGTAGAAAATGGAGCCGAACTGGCCGTCGTCGGGGAAAATATGCGCCTGCTCCGGCAGGTTGGCGCCGCCCGACTGGACCATGGTGATGCACGGCAGCCGGTGCTGCCAGGCGAACATCTGGGCCCGCACATGCTTTTTAGCGGTGATGCCGTAGTAGGTGCCGCCCTTGACCGTGGCATCGTGGATCATCAGCATGCAGGCGCGCCCGCACACCAGCCCCACGCCGGTGATGATGCTGCCGCCCGGCGGCACGCCCTCGTACAGGCCGTCGCCGGCAAGCTGCCCGAACTCGAGGAAGGGCGAGCCGGGGTCGAGTACGGCAGCCAGGCGCTCGCGCGGCAGCAATTGCTTGCGCTTCTTGTGCAGCAGGCGCGCCTTTTCGGGGCCGCCGACCAGGGCACGCGTGCGGCGTTTATGCAGATCAACAATGCGCGCCTCGTAGGCTTCACGGTTGCGCTGGAACTCGGGCGAGTTCGGCGCGGCGGTGGATGTCATCAAGCTCATTTTGGCAGCCCCTAAAGTGGCTCAGTGTGGGTCGGTCATCAGGCGATCAGGCCTCCGCACGCAGAGCCGCAAAGCGCTGCAGGTGGTGGTCGGTGCTGCCCAACAGGTTGCAAAAGAGCGTGAGGCGGCGAAAGTAATGGCCGATGTCCAGCTCATCGGTCATGCCCACGCCGCCGTGCAGCTGCACCGCTTGCTGCGCCACATACCGTGCGCGTTCGCCGATGGCCGACTTGGCCGCCGACACGGCACGCGAGCGGGTGGCCGCATCAGCATGATCGGCATGCAGGGCCGCCATCAGCACCAGGGAGCGGCTGGCCTCGACCGCGGCGAACATGTCGACCAGCCGGTGCTGGATGACCTGGAAGCTGGCAATCGGCACGTCAAATTGTTTGCGCGTGCTGACGTATTCGCCAGTTTTGCGCAACAGCGCGCCCATGGCACCCAGGGCGTCGGCGCAGGCGGCAACAATGCCAAGATCAACCAGGTGCTCAAGCAGCCCCAGGCCCTCGCCTTCCGTGCCCAGCAGTGCGTCGGCCCCGAGCACGACCTGTTCCAGTATCAGATCACCGGCGCGACTGCCGTCGTAGGACCGGTAGCCCGCCACCTGCACGCCCGGCGTTTTGGCACTCACTAGAAACAGGCTGATGCCCTGGCGCTCGTCCGCTGCGCCCGAGGTTCTGGCGACGACCACGAAGCCATCGGCCCAAGGGGCGCCCAGCACGCCGCTCTTGCGACCCGACAGCAGCCAGCCACCGTCCTTGGCCGTGGCACGCGTGATCACATAGCTGAGTTCATGACGGGCATCGGCCTCGCCGTGCGCCAATGCGAGTATCCGCTGGCCGGACGCGAGCCCGGGCAGCCAGGCCGCCTGCTGCGCAGCACTGCCCGCGCGCGTCAGCGCCTGCGCGCCCAGCACCGTGCTGGCCAGGTAGGGCTCGACCACCAGCGCAGCCCCCATCGCCTCGGCGATCTGGATCAACTCGACCACGCCGCCAAAGCCGCCATGCGCCTCGGGCAGCCCGAGCCCAAGCCAGCCGAATTCGCCGAATCGCTGCCAGTGCTCCCGGCTCATGCCGGACGCTGACGCAACGATCTGGTTGCGGGCATCGAAACGGTATTCGGTGCGCAGAAATTTCTGTGCCGCGTCGCGCAGCATCTTTTGTTCTTCGGAGAGATCAAAGTTCATGACGATCCTTAGCGCGTGCCGCCGGCCAGCAGCATCTTGGCCAATACATTCTTTTGCACCTCGTCGCTGCCGCCGTAAATCGTGGCAGCGCGCGAGAAACAGTAGTGCGGCATTGCATGGGCATGGCGTCCGCTGCCAAACTCGCCGCCGTCATGCCAGGGCCAGGCTTGCTCGGCGGCGATCTCGACGCCCAACTCGGCCAAGGTCTGTTGCACCGCAGTGCCCATGGTCTTGAGCAGCGAGGATTCCGGCCCCGGCGCCTTGCCCGAGGCGGTGGCGGCCAGCACGCGGAAGTTGGTGTATTCGAGCGCCATCAGTTCGATCTCGGCGCGCGCCAGCTTGAGCCGCATCGCCGCGTCCTCCATCAGCGGTTGGCCACCCGAGCGGCGCTCGGCGGCGGCCACGCGCAGGTTGGACATGTGCGCCTTGCAGTCGGCCACGCCGGCAATGCTGGTGCGCTCGTGTGTGAGCAGGTACTTGGCAATGTCCCAGCCCTGACCTTCGCGACCCACCAGATTACTCTTGGGCACGCGCACATCGGTCAGAAAAACCTGGTTCAGGTGGTGTTCGCCGTCGATCGATACAATAGGTTTGACATCGATGCCGGGGCGGTCCATCTCGATCAACAGGAAGGAAATGCCCTCTTGCTTTTTGCCGCTGTTGGCGGTGCGCACCAGGCAGAACATGTGCGTGGCCCAGTGCGCGTAGGTGGTCCAGATCTTGGAGCCGTTGATGACGTAATCATCGCCATCGGCCACGGCCGTGGTCTTCAGGCTGGCCAGGTCGGAGCCGGCGCCGGGCTCGGAATAGCCCTGGCACCACCAGTCCTCGCAGCGGCGGATGCGCGGCAGGTACTGCGCCTTTTGCTCTGGCGTGCCGAAGGCAATCAGCACCGGTCCGAGCATGATGACGCCCATCGACAGCCCCACCGGCGCGCTGGCCGCCGCGCGCTCCAGGTCGAAAATGTAGCGCTGCGTCGGCGTCCAGCCCGGCCCTCCATGCTCCTTGGGCCAGCCGGTGACCAGCCAGCCCTGGCCATCGAGTCGGCGCTGCCATTGAACGATGTCGTTCTTCTGCAGCATCTCTCCGGTGACGGCCTTGCGCTTGAGATCGGACGGTGTGTGGGCTTTGAACCAGGTGCGAACCTCTTGCTGGAACGCCATGTCTTCCGGGCTGAAATCGATGTCCATCGTGGGCCTTTCTGCGTTCGGCTTGCGCTTTAGATCGAGATGCCGCCGCCGCAGATCAGCGTCTGTCCGCTGACGTAGTTCGACTCGGGAATGCACAGCAGGTAGACCGACCCGGCTGCCTCCTCGGGCGTGCCGCCGCGACCCAACGGAATGGTGCGCTCCATCATTTCCAGCAGCTCGGGGTTGACGCCGACCTTGATCTTGCGACCCTCGACGTCGATGGAGGCATCGCCACTGGCTGGTGCCTCGGTCAGCCGCGTCTTGATCATGCCAAAAGCAACGGCGTTGACGTTCACCTTGTAGCGACCCCACTCCTTGGACAGGGCCTTGGTCAGACCAATGATGCCGGCCTTGCCCGCCGAGTAGTTGGCCTGACCGGCGTTGCCACCGGTGCCGGCGATGGACGAAATGTTGACCACCTTGCGAAACACCTCCTGCCCCGCTTCGGCTTCCTTGCGCGAGGCGACGCGGATGAACTCCGAAGCAGCGCGCAAAATCTTGAACGGCGCGGTCAGATGCACGTCGATGATCGCGTTCCATTGCTCGTCCGTCATCTTCTGAACCACGTTGTCCCAGGTGTAGCCGGCGTTGTTGATGATGATGTCCAGGCCGCCGAAGCCGTCGATCGCGGTCTTGACGAACTTTTCAGCGAAGCCGTCGGCAGTGACGCTGCCGGCACAAGCCAGCGCCATGCCGCCAGCGGCCTTGATGTCGGCCACGGTCTGCTCGGCCGGGCCGGCGTCCAGGTCATTGACGACCACCTTGGCGCCTTCGCGGGCGAGTTTCATGGCGATGGCGCGGCCGATGCCGCGACCCGATCCGGAGACGATGGCAACTTTGCCTTCAAGTGTTTTCATGGTGTGTCCTTGCTTGTGATTAAAAGGAAATAAATAAAAAGTCGGGCCGCCAAACGGAGGCCTCAGTTCAAGGCAACCAGTGCCTCGCCGGCCAGCGTGATTTCGCCTGTCGCCTTCGTCGCGCTGATTTGAACGCGCGCGCAGGGCCGACCTGCATGCTCAATCTTTTCAAGCACCTTGCCCGTGCAGCGTATGCGGTCGCCGAGGTGGGTCATGGCCGCGAAGCGAACGCCATAGCTGAGGAGCTGGCGCTGCGGCACCCATTCGGTGAGCGCACGCCCGAGGTAGGCCATCGACAACATACCCTGCGCGAACACATCCTTCATACCCGCGCTGCGGGCGAAGTCGATGTCGATGTGGATCGGGTTGTGGTCACCCGACGCACCGGCGAACAGTGCCAGTGTGGTGCGGCTGATCGGTGGCAATTCCAGTACAGGCATTTCGTCACCAACATCCAGGATTTTTACTTGAGTGTTCATGAATAGTCCTTCAGGCGTGGCGCACGACGACCACCGAATGCAGGTCAGAGACATGCTCGCCGAGCTGATTGGTGACTTTCGTGTCGTTGACGACAAACTCGAGCGCGCCGCCCTTCTTGTCGTAGATGTCGGTGACGCGGGTCTGGAAGCGCAGCGTGTCGCCAGCGCACACCGGGGCGTGGTAGTCAATGCGTTGCTCGCCGTGCAAGACCTTGCGCAAGTCGATCTTGAGCGTGTCGAGCAACGTCATCAACACCCCCGAATCGCTCTCGGCGCCAAAGATGAAGGTCGGTGGTGCCACGACGTTGCGGTAGCCAGCGGCCTGGGCGGCGCTCGCGTCGAAGTAGATCGGGTCGGTGGCACCGATCACCTCGGCGAAAAAGCGGATGCGCCCCTTCTCCACATCCCACAGCGTGGGCGGCACCTCGTAACCGATGAATTGCTTGTCAATCATGGGACTCCAGCTTCTGGTTTGCTGCGCCTGCGCTCAGCCGGCTTGGTAAAGCGTGACGACGCAAGCGCCGCCCAGCCCGAGGTTGTGCTGCAAGGCCACACGCGCACCCTTGACCTGGCGTTGCTCCGCCGTGCCGCGCAGTTGATGGGTCAGCTCGAAACATTGCGCCAGGCCGGTCGCGCCCAGCGGATGACCTTTCGACAACAGGCCGCCCGACGGGTTGGTCACCACCTTGCCGCCATAGGTGTTGTCGCCATCGAACACGAACTTCTCCGCGCCGCCCTCCGGGCACAGGCCCAACGCCTCGTAGGTGATCAGTTCGTTCTGCGCGAAGCAGTCGTGCAGCTCAACCACGTTCACGTCCTGCGGCCCGATGCCGGCCTGCTTGTAGACCTTTTGCGCCGCATCGCGCGCCATGTCGAAGCCGACCACGCGCATCATGTCGTGCGACTCGAAGGTGCTGGGGAAATCGGTCGTCATTGCCTGGGCGGTAATCGACACGCGGGTGTCGAGCCCATGCTTTTTGGCGAAGGCTTCGGAGCAAATCACCGCAGCAGCGGCGCCGCAGGTCGGCGGGCAAGCCATCAGGCGGGTCATCACGCCCTCCCACAGCATCGGTGCGTTCATCACGTCATCGACCGAGACCTCCTTGCGAAACAGCGCCAGCGGGTTGTTGGCGGCATGGCGGCTGGCCTTGGCGCGAATGCTGGCAAAGGTCGCCAGTTGGGTGCCGTACTTGTCCATGTGCGCCTTGCCGGCACCGCCGAAGTAGCGAATGGCCAGCGGGATTTCCGGATGACCCACAAGCTCGGCGGTGGCCCGGTCAAACTCCTCGAACGGTGTCGGCCGGTCCTCGAACTGGGCCTTGATGGCTCCGGCGGCCATCTGCTCGAAGCCCAGGGCCAGCACGCACTCGGCGGCACCGCTTTCGACCGCCTGGCGCGCCAGGAACAGCGCCGACGAGCCGGTGGAGCAATTGTTGTTGACGTTGACGATGGGGATGCCACTCATGCCCACCGGGTAGAGCGCCCGCTGGCCGCAGGTGGAATCGCCATACACATAGCCCACATAGGCTTGCTGGATCATGGGGTATTCGACGCGCGCATCGGCCATGGCCTGGCGCACCGCCTTTTCTCCCATCACGTGATAGGGCTCGCTGGCGCCCGGTTTGGTGAACGGGATCATGCCCACACCGGCAACAATAACTTTCTGGTTCATCGCACTGACTCCTTGGGTTGAAATGTTTCGATCGAAACGTTTTGGACTCGGACACCGGGAGGCCGACGGCCTCAGCCGCCCTTGTCCGCGTTGGCATACTCGGTTTTGAGGTCCTTCTTGAGGATCTTGTTGGCCGCACTGATTGGCAGCGAGCTTCGGAAGTGAATCCGCTTCGGCGCCTCGAAGCCGGGCAGGCGGCCACGACAGAACTCGAAGATGACCGTATGTTTTTCTCCGGTTGCCTTCACCGCGCGGCGCAAGTTGTCGCCCACGTTTTGGCGGCGCAGCAGGTTCATCCCGCGTTCGTGGGTCAAGGCTGTTTCCTTAGGTCGAAGCGTCGTTTGTCACTGATGAAGGGTCGCGCCGCGAGCGGCGTGATCCGATAGGTGTCACGGGTGAATGCGGCACGGGTGACCACCTGCTTGAGCAACAGGTCGGCCCCCGCCAATGAATCCGCACCGATTCCGCCTCCCATGGCCGAAGTCTCCAGATCTCTGGCACTTCAGGTGAGCGCCTGCAACGAATTCTACCTAACGCTTGACAGTTCGGCAATCCCTCATTAAATTCGCGCAAACCCAAAGAGACCTCGTCCCCGCAGCTTGGGCGCGCGCCGTGACACCTTGCCCGCAGCCCACGCATTGATAGGCATCCTTTATGTCCACGCCTCGCAGTTTTGCCCTCTCCGCCGACGACCGTGCCGTGCTCGAAGCCGCCGACAAGTTCGCGCGCAAGGAATTCGTGCCACTCG
Organism: Acidovorax sp.; assembly: GCA_041987645.1. Taxonomy (GTDB): domain Bacteria; phylum Pseudomonadota; class Gammaproteobacteria; order Burkholderiales; family Burkholderiaceae_C; genus Paracidovorax. Next base: position 24,100 of record JBHIWE010000001.1, read on the forward strand.
CGCGCCGCATGGACGACGAGGAGTGGTGGCCATCTGATATCTTTCAGAGAATTGGAGCGGCTGGCTTCATGGGGGCCACCGTGCCTGCCGAGCATGGTGGCGCGGGCATGGAACTGTTCAGCTCGGGCCTGATCTGCCAGGCCTTTGCGCGCTGGAACCCCGCCATCGCCTTGTCCTGGGCGGCGCACGACAACCTGTGCGTCAACAACATCTACCGCAACGCCAACGAGGCGCAGCGCCGCCAATACCTGCCCGATCTGTGCAACGGCACAAAAATCGGCGCGCTCGGCCTGACCGAACCCGGCGCCGGCTCGGATGCGCTGGGCGCGATGCGCACTAGCGCGCGCCGCGAGGGCGACCACTACATCCTCAACGGCACCAAGATCTACATCACCAACGGCCCGGTGGCCGACGTGCTGCTGGTTTACGCCAAGACCGCGCCGGAGTTGGGTGCCAAGGGCATTTCGGCCTTCATCGTCGAGAAGAATTTTCCCGGCTTCAAGGTGGCTCAAAAGCTCATCAAGATGGGTTTTCGCGGCAGCCAGACCGGCGAGCTGGTGTTCGACAACTGCCGCGTGCCGGCAGCCAACCTGGTGGGCAAGGAAAACGAAGGCGTCAAAATCGTCATGAGCGGGCTCGATCTGGAGCGCGCGCTGGTGGCTGGCTTGTGCGTGGGCATCTGCGAACGTGCGCTCGAATTGAGCGTCGAGTACGCCAGGACGCGCGTGCAGTTCGGCAAACCCATCGGCAGCTTCCAGATGGTGCAGGCCATGCTGGCCGAGATGTACACCGAGATCGAAGCCATGAAAACCCTGGTCTGGCGCACCCTGGCCGAGGTCAATGATCTGGAGGTGGGCGGCGGAGGCCGCGGCGATGTGCACAAGCTCACCGCAGCGTCCATCCTCTACGCCGGCGAAGCCTGCAACCGGGTGCTCAACAAGGCCGTACAAGTGCATGGCGGTAGCGGCTACATCTGGGAGTCCGAGATCAACCGGCTGTTCCGTTGCATCAAGATCCTCGAAATCGGTGCAGGCACATCCGAGGTGCGCAAGATGATCATCGCCGAAGAGCTGCTGCGCGGTTGATTCCCCAAACCCGCATGGCAAGCGCAGCTGACCACCACACAAACAAGCAGGCCTTGAAGATGCAACCTTCGTTGACCATCCGCTTTGAGCAACGTGGCGCCGTGGCGTGGATCACGCTGAACCGGCCCGATGCGATGAATGCCCTGTCGGAGTCAATGTGCGCCGAATTGCGCAATGCGACCGAGCGTTGCGAGCGTGACCCGGCCATCCGCGTCATCGTGCTGACCGGTGCGGGCCGAGCCTTCTGCGCAGGCGCCGACCTCAAAGGTGTGTTCGAGAGCAGCGCTGGCGACCCCGGCCCAAGCGACCCGATGGGCGAGTTTCTCGATCTTGTCGGCGGCATGATGGATCGGCTGCGCATTTGCCCCAAACCCACCATCGCCGCGCTGAACGGCCTGACGATGGCCGGCGGGCTGGAATTGGCCATGGCCTGCGACCTCATCGTCGCCGCCGAAAGTGCCCGCATCGGCGATGCGCATGCCAACTTCGGCGTGTTTCCGGGCGCGGGCGGCGCGGCGATCCTGCCACGGCGCATCGGCGCCACCGCCGCCAAATACCTGCTGTTCACCGGCGACACCATGCCCGCGCGCGAACTGGTTCCGCTTGGCCTGGTGAACCGTGTGGTGCCGGATGCCGAGCTGGCGTCCGAGGTCGAAAAAATCGCCTTGCGTATCGCCAGCAAGAGTCCGTTGGTGCTGCGCCGCATGAAACAGGTCGTGGCCGATGGGCTGGAGCAGCCACAGGCTTCGGCACTGCGGCTGGAGCGCATGGTGCTCGACGCGCACCGCCATTCGCACGACATACAAGAGGGCCTCGCGGCTTTCGTCGGCAAGCGCACACCCGATTTCAAGGGCTACTGATTTCACACCGCTTCTTCTGAATGGACGCATTACCATGACCAACCCGCAAGCCGCCGTTTACATAGTCGGCGTCGGCATGACGCCGACCGGCAAGTTTCTTGACCGCGATATCAAGCAACTGACCGCCGCTGCCGTGAACGCCGCGCTGGCCGATGCCGGACTGTCCATCAGCGAAATCCAGTCGGCATACTTTTCCAACGCAACACAGGGCGCACTCGAAGGCCAGACCATGATCCGTGGCCAGGTTGTGTTGCGTTCGATGGGCTTCGAGTCCATCCCGATTTTCAACATTGAGAACGCCTGCGCCAGTGCCAGCTCGGCTTTCAACCTGGCGGTGCAGTACGTGCGCTCGGGGGCAGGCGAGATCGCGCTGGCCATTGGTGCCGAGAAAATGTTCTGCGCCGACAAAGCCAAAATGTTCAGCGTCTTCGACGGTGCCTGGGACGTGGCCACGGTCGAGGAGAATAAACGCAGGCTGCTTCAAATGGGGCACGGTATTGAGCCGCCGGAAGGGTCCATGTCCAAGGCGCCCTACAGCCTGTTCATGGACATTTACGCCGCCTTTGGTCGCTTTCACATGCGCGAGTTCGGCACCACGCAGCGACAAATTGCCGCCGTGTCGGCCAAGAATCATGGCCATTCGGTGCACAACCCGCTGGCGCAATACCGCAATGCATACACCATTGACGAGGTACTGGCCGCGCCCCCCATCACCTACCCGTTGACGCTGCCGATGTGCGCACCCATCAGCGACGGCGCTGCCGCGGTCGTCGTGTGTTCCGAGGCAGCATTGGCGCGCATGGCAAAGCGTGAGCGCGCCATCAAGGTGCTGGCATCGGTCATTGCCACTGGCAGCACCCGCCGCTCTGAAGACCTGGATCAACACATCACCGTCAAGGCTGCCAAACAAGCCTACGAACTCGCAGCCGTTGGCCCGCAAGACATTTCGCTGGCCGAGGTCCACGATGCCACCGCCATCGGCGAAATCGTGCAGAGTGAAAACCTTGGCTTCTGTGCGTTCGGCGAAGGCGGGCCACTCGCCGAGCGCGGTGACACCACGATTGGCGGCCGCATCCCGATCAACACCTCGGGTGGTCTGGAGTCCAAGGGGCACCCGATCGGCGCCACCGGGCTGGGTCAGTTGCATGAACTGGTCGTGCAGTTGCGCGGCGAAGCGGGGGCTCGCCAGGTGCAAGGGGCCCGCCTTGCCATCGCAGAAAACGGTGGGGGCCTGTTCGGAATTGAAGAAGCCGTGGCCGCCATCACCATCCTCGGTCGCTGAAGGACAAAAATGATTCTGCATGACAAGGTGGCCATCATCACAGGTGGTGCTTCAGGCTTGGGGCGCGCGGTGGTTGATGCGCTCGCCGCAGGCGGCGCACGGGTGTCATTGTTCGACCGCGACAGCGAGCGTGGTGTACAGACAGCCACCGAACTGGGTTCTGCCGCCATGTTCGAGCAGGTAGATGTCACCAGTGAGTCACAGGTGCAGGCGGGCATCGACGCAACCCTGGCCCGTTTTGGCGCCATTCACATTTGCATCAACTGCGCTGGCGTGCCCGACGCAGCCAAGACCGTGGCCGATGGAAAACCCTTTCCCCTGGCACTGTGGGACAAGGTGATTGCCGTCAACCTGACCGGCACTTTCAACGTGCTGCGCCTGGCAGCCGTGGCGATGGCGCGCAATGAGCCTGAGGGTGATGAGCGCGGCGTCATCATTAACCTGTCGTCCGGTGCCGCACAGGACGGCCAGATGGGACAGGCGGCCTACGCCGCCAGCAAGGCCGGGGTGATCGGCCTCACGCTGCCGGTGGCACGGGACCTGGCCGGTCTGGGCATCCGCTGCGTAGCGGTTGCGCCGGGCTTGTTCGAAACGCCAATGGTCGCGGGCCTGCCAAAGAAGGTCGCACAGGCCATCGTTGACCGCATGATTCTGTTCCCGCGCCGCATGGGTCAAGCCGGCGAGCTGGCCCACCTGGTGCGTTCCATCGTCGAGAACCCCTATATCAACGCGACCTGTTTGCACATTGATGCCGGTGCACGCATGAGCACTCGCTGAACGAGACCGACAACACACCGAGACCAGCACCATGAATTTCCTCCCCACCGAAGAACAGCGCATGGCCGTGGAAGGCTTCACTCGCTTCCTGGAGACCGAACTGCGTCCGATTGTCGAACGCTACCAGCCCGACAAGCTAATTGAAAAAGAGGTGATGCTGGAGATCTTCCAGAAGATGCTGCCCTACGGCATGGGCGGCAACGGCATCATTGCCGAGGAACATGGTGGTCTGGGCATGCCCTGGCTCACCTATGCACTGATGTATGAGCAACTCGCGCGCATTTCCGGCGACGTGGCAATCTCGCTGTTGATTCAGCAGCTCGGCGCCTATTCGCTGGAGGTCTGCACGAACGTGGCCATGCGTGAGAAATATTTGCCACGCATGGTACGCGCCGAAATCATTGCCTGCAGCGGCATCAGCGAGCCCGGGGTCGGCTCCAACGTGGCTGAAGTCACCTGCCGTGCCCAGCGCGATGGCGACCACTACATTGTCACCGGGGAGAAAACCTGGATATCCAACGGCCACTACTCCGACTTTTGCATGGTCATCGTGCGCACCTCACAAGAAGGTTCGGGCGCCATCTCGATGATCCTGGTGGACCGCGCCGAACACGGCTACGAAAGCCGCAACATCGACAAGCTGGGGCTCAACAGCACGTCAACCGCACAACTTTTCTTCGACGGCGCTCGCGTACCGGCCGAGAACATGATGATTGAACCCGGCACCGGTCTGAAGAACACCATGGTGCTGTTCGAGAAGGCGCGTCCCATGGTCGGCATGACTTCGATCGGTATCGCCCAGGCGGCACTCGACAAGGCGGTGGCCTATTCGAAGGAACGCCGCCAGCATGGCAAGCCGATCGGTGGTCATCAATTGATCCAGGGCATGCTGGCCGAGGCGGCCACCGAACTCGACGCCGCGCGATTGCTGGTCTACCGCGCGTTCAACCTGATCGACCATGGCGTGCGCAGCGAGGTGCAAAGCGCTATGGCCAAGTGGTACGCGACCGAGATGGCGGTCAACGTCGCGTCGAAAGCATTGCAGATTCATGGCGGCAACGGCATCACCAAAGACTTCGGCGTTGAACTGTTGTTCAGAAACGCCCGCATGATGCCGATTCCCGACGGCACCACCGAAATCCAGAAACTCATCATTGGGCGCGCCCTGACCGGTATCAACGCCTTCTCCTAACCCATGACCTCTAACTCCTTGAATAGCCCGTCCAGCGAGGCTTCGGTGCTGCAGGCGCGGGACATCACCTTGCGCTTTGGCGGTGTCACCGCGCTGGCCGAGGTCGCCATCGATGTGCGTGACAACGAGCTGCTGGCCATCATTGGACCCAACGGCGCAGGCAAGAGCTCGCTGATGAATGTGCTCAGCGGCTTTTACCTGCCGCAACAAGGCAGCGTGCACTACCGTGGTCAAGACATCAAAGGCCGCGCGGTGCATGAGATCGCGCGCGATGGTGTGGTGCGCACTTTTCAGGGCACCCATTTGTTCTCCAACATGAGCGTGATCGACAACATCCTGGTCGGCCGCTACAGCCAGATGCGATCAAATCTGGCGCAGGCATTTCTCTACTTTCCCTGGACCCAGCGTGAAGAAACGCTGCATCGGGAAGCAGTCGAGGAAATCATCGACTTCCTTGAAATTGAGAATATCCGCCACCAGCCGGTAGGCGCACTCGGCTACGGTCTTCGCAAGCGCGTTGACCTGGGCCGTGCGTTGGCGATGAAACCCAAGGTTCTGTTAATGGATGAACCCATGGCCGGCATGAACACCGAAGAAAAAGAAGATTTGGCCCGTTTCATCATAGACGTGCGCGAGGCCAAGCGCATCCCGGTTGTGCTGGTGGAGCACGACATGGGGGTGGTCATGGATCTGGCAGACCGCGTGGCGGTGCTCGACTTTGGCCGCAAGATCGCCGACGGCACGCCAGCACAAGTGCAGGCCGACCCGGCCGTGATCCAGGCCTACTTGGGAGCTGCGGCATGAGTGCGAACGACCCCGCCCCGGAAGTCGTCATGACCCTGCCGCAGAAGTTGTTCGCCCACGCCCGGGAACATCCCCAGTTGCTGGCGCAGCGCGTCAAACGCAAAGGTATGTGGCGCTGCCATACATGGGCCGACGTGTTTGATCGAACGCGCAGCATTGCGCTTGGCGCGGCGGCGCAGGGCCTGCAGCGCGGCGAAACCGTGATCGTGATCGGCGAGAACGAACCCGAGCATTACTGGGCGCTGTTTGCGGCCCAGTCACTGGGCGCCAAAACCGTGTCGGTCTACCCGGATGCCACCGTCGACGAATTGCATTACCTGTGCGAGGATTCAAAGGCCCGTTTCATCTTCGCGCAGGATCAGGAGCAGGTTGACAAGGCGCTCGCGCTGCTGGAGCGACTGCCTGATATCCAGGGCATCGCCTACTGGGACAACTCGGGCATGTGGTCGTACCGGCATCCGCTGCTGCAATCCTTTGATGACCTGACCGCTGAAGGTCGGCGTCAGCACGAGAAGCACCCGCTGCGCTTCGAACGTGAAGTCAACGCCGGCCAGGCGGACGATCTGGCGCTACTGACCTACACCTCCGGCACCACCAGCAAGCCCAAGGGCGTGATGATCAGCCACCGTTGGCTGATGGACAACGCGGTTCGGATGAGGAGCGCGTTGCCGCTGCAATCCGGCATGGAATATTTGTCTTACACGCCGCTGGCCTGGATCACCGAGCAGTTGCTGGGTGTGACCCTCGGGCTGATCACGCCCCTGGTGGTCAACTTCCCGGAGGGCCCCGACCAGGTCTTGCCGAACTTGCGCGAACTCGCGCCACACATCGTGCTGTTCGGCCCGCGCCAATGGGAGAACATCGCCGCCACCATCGAGGCGCGCATGCTCGCAGCGAGTTGGATGGCGCGCGGCATCTACCGCTGGGGCATCCGCATCGGCCACGACGTGCATGTGGCGCGGCTCGAAGGGCGCACGGCACCGTGGCTGTCGCGCCTGCTGCTGCCGGTGGCCGAAGCGCTGGCCCTGCGTCCGGTGCGCGATCAGTTCGGCTTTGTTCGCAGCGACGTCGCGGTTTCAGGCGGCACCGCCATGGCGCCCGACGTGTTTCGTTTGTTTCACGCCATGGGCGTCCATTTGCGCAATATTTATGGCTGCTCGGAGTTTGGTCTGATTGCTGGCCACCGCGGCGAGCGCTACGACCTCGAAACCGTGGGCCCGCTGCTGGATGTGGACCCAGCCTTCGGCGCACCGCTGGAATCGCGCATCGAGGACAACGGCGAGCTGCTGCTGCGCGGCGGTACCGGCTTTCTCGGCTACTGGGGCAAGCTCGACAAGACCGCCAGCATCCAGCGCGACGGCTGGTACGTCAGCGGTGACGCAGTGCGCAAGACCGAGAGCGGAGAACTCGTGTACCTCGACCGCGTGGAACACCTGGTCAAACTCGCCAGCGGTCACTCGTATCCCCCGCAGTTCATCGAGACGCGGTTGCGCTTTTCGCCCTTCATCAAGGACGTGATGGTGCTGGGCGACGCCACCCGGCCCTGGGTTGGCGCGCTGATCAACATCGACATGGCGGTGACCAGCCGCTGGGCCGAGGAGCGGCGCATCGCATTCTCCACCTTCACCGACCTGTCGCAACGGCCCGAGGTGCGGCAACTGGTGCAGGGCGAAATCCGCCGCATCAACAAACTGCTGCCAGAAAGCTCGCGGGTGGTGCGCTTCGCCAATTTTCCGAAGGAGCTCGATCCCGACGAAGGCGAACTCACCCGCACGCGCAAGCTGCGCCGAGAGTTTCTCGAGGTGCGCTATGGAGCGCTGATTGACGGACTGTATGCAGGTGTCGCCGACATTGCCTGCGAAATAGCCGTGACCTACCAGGACGGCCGCCAAGGCGCGTTGCGCGCAGCCGTGGTGGCCACCGACATTGAAGGAACACACACCCCATGATCATCGAATTCATCAACTACACCATCAACGGCGCGCTGCTCGGCCTGCTGTATTCGCTGGTGGCAATGGGCTTTGTCGTCATCTACCGCGCCAGCAAGGTCTTCAACATGGCGATCGGCGAGATGATCGTGCTGGGCGCCTTCCTGCTGTGGTGGGCGATCCAGTCGCGCGGCATGCATCCGGCGCTGGGCATCGCCGTTGCACTGGGCATTTCGGTGCTGATCGGACTGGCGATTGAACGCCTGTTGTTCAGGCGGCTGATTGGCGAGTCGGTGTTCTCGATGATCATGGTCACCATCGGGTTGCTGATCCTGATGCGCGGACTGGTGCTGGTGATCTGGGGCCCGCAGGAGCGCCAGTTCCCCGCCATCTTTCCCCTCACGCCCATCATCCTGGGCGAGATGATCATCCCGCGCTCGCTTGCCATCGGTGGCCTCATCGCGGTGGTGGCGGCTGTGGCGCTGCACTGGTTCTTCAACCGCAGCCGCACCGGGCTGGCGATGGCGGCGGTGGCCGAGGATCACCAGATCGCTCTGGCCATGGGCATTAGCGTGCGCCGCTCCATCGCCTTCGCCTGGGCGCTAAGCGGTGTGCTGTCGGTCATCACCTCGATGGTCTACCTGAGCGGCAAGTCGCTGACATTCCTGTCCTCCGAAATCGGCTTCGCCGCCCTGCCGGTGGCCCTGCTGGCAGGGCTCGAATCCATCGGCGGCCTGCTGCTGGCGGGCATCATCGTCGGGGTCGTGCAGGGACTGACCGCCGCCTACATCGACCCGCTGATCGGTGGCAGTGCCGCTGCCGTCGTCCCCTATATCTTCATGCTGGTGGTGCTGGTTATTCGTCCGACCGGCATGTTCGGCTGGAAACGCATTGAAAGAGTCTGACCCATGGATCCATCCGGCATTTTTTCCACCAGCTATGCGCGCGACCGCGCGCTGATCCGCACGCGCGCCCAGTGGGTCACCCTGGCGCTGTTCATTGTCATTCTGCTGATCCTCCCCTGGTTCGCCTCGGAGCGTCTGGTAGCCGTAGCCAACCTGATGCTGGTCACGTCCATCGTGGTGGTCGGGCTGCAAATCACCACCGGCTACGCCGGGCAGATCAACCTGGGCCAGGCTGCCTTCATGGGGGTCGGTGCCTACGCCGCCAGTGTGGTCGAGGTCAAGGCCGGGCTGCCGTTCTGGGTGGCAGTGCCGGTTGCCGGCCTGGTGGCTGCGCTGGCCGGTTGGCTGTTCGGCATGACAGCGAAACGCATCAAGGGTTTCTACCTCGCACTGACCACCATCGCGGCCCAGTTCATCTTCCACTTCGTTGTCCTGAACCTGCCCTCATCCTGGCTCGGCGGCGTCAATGGTTTCAGCCTGGAGCCTGCGAGGCTGGGCACATTTTTGTTCAACACCGACCGTTCTCTGTATTACCTGTTTCTTGTCGTCACCATGGTGATGGTATTCGGCGCTTTCGGCATCCTGCGCAGTCGCCACGGGCGCGCCTTCGTCGCCGTGCGCGACGACGATGTGGCCGCCGGCATGATGGGCATCGACGTGGCCGGCGCCAAGTCGCGCGCCTTTGTGCTCGGCGCTTTTTACGCTGGCATCGGCGGTGCCCTGTGGGCCTACCAGGTGCGCTTCGTCTCGGTCGACCAGTTCACGCTGTTCAACTCGATCTGGTTCATTGCCATGATGATCGTCGGCGGGCTCGGTTCGATCGTCGGGGCACTGATCGGCACCGTGCTCATCCGGGGCGTCCAAGAAGTCATCACCAGTCTGGGCCCCGACCTGGTCGAGCGAATTCCCAGCCTGAGCAGCGACCTGATCTTCGCCAGCATGAATGTGTTTCTCGGCCTCATCATCACGCTGTTCCTGCTGCTTGAACCGAAAGGCCTGATGCACCGCTGGAACATCCTGAAAGCCAACTACCGGCTCTGGCCGTTTCACCACTGAGCCCGCCCGGCACAGCGAGTCGCAATTCCCCCCGCCCCTTTTCCTCACCACCACCACAACTGGAGACAAGCATGCAACGCAAAACCTTTCTGAAACTCACGACCGCCCTGGCCACTGGCCTGCTGCTGAACGCGCCCGCCCACGCGCAAACGACGACGATCAACGTGGCCGCCTTTGCCGACTTCGCCGGCCCCTACGCCAACGTCATGCCACAGATGCAAGGCGGGCGACTCGCCGTGATCGAGTGGTGGAACAAGGAAGTCGGTAGCAAGCTCAACGTGCAGATCGTCGTCAAAACCTTCGACACGCGCTACGACGTGGCTCAAACCGCCAGCCTGTGGCCCGGCATCAAGGCCGAAGTCAAACCCGCGCTCCTGCTCGGCCTCGGCGGCCCGGATGCCGCCGCGCTGCAGCAACGCTTGCCGGAAGACAAGATCCCCATGCTCATGAGCACCGCCACCTACGGCTTCGGCTGGAAACCCAACCAATGGGCCCTGAACCTGCGCCCCACCTACGCCCATGAGGCGGGCGGATTCCTGGAATGGTTCCGCACCACCAAACTCGATGGCAAGCGCCCTGTCAAGGTTGCGATCATCACCTCCGAAGCCACCCCCGCTTATGCCGACATGGCCAAGGGCCTGCAAAGCTACACCAAGGCCAACCCGGACAAAGCCACCTTCGTCGAGGCGGTCTGGACCGAAGTGCAACCGGCCGACGTGACCCTGGCAGTGCGTCGCTTGGTCAACGCTGGCACCGACGTGATCGTGATCCAGACCAACACCGCGCAGGCCGTGGCCACCAAGCGTGCGCTGCAGGCGTTGGGTAAAAACGTCCCGATCATGCTCTCGCTGCACAACAGCTTGGTGGGATCATCCAAGGCACTGGGCGACCCGAACGGCTTTGCCGGTGATTTCGAGGTGGGTGCCATCGCCGATGCCAGCGAAAGTGACTCGACCGCACGCGAGTTCTACAGCATGTTGCAGGAAAAGCACGGCCTGAAATCGACCTGGAATGCCATGACCATCATGGGTCTTGGACAAACCATCGTGGCCGTGCGCGCGATTGAAGCCACCATCAAGGCCAAGGGCGCCGGCAAAGTCACCGGTGAATCCGTGCGCGAGACCTTGATGAACAGCCAGTTCACCAGCAACGACCTGATGGGCATACTGCCAGGCGCGGACTTCAGCAACGACAACCCCTTCCCCACCGGCACCGCCAAGGTCAACATCGTGACCATGAAGGACGGCAAGGTCGTTCGGGCGGCGGGCGATGTGGCCGTCCCAATGGTGCCCAAATGGTGAATTCAGCCCTTGCTGCAGCACCGGATCAACGGACCACGCCCGATGCGGCCGCCAATCCGGCGGTGCTGACGCTGTCCAACGTCGAGGTGCTGTATGCCGAGGTGATCCTGGCGCTCAAGGGCATGTCGATGCAGGTCCCCGAAGGCGGATGTGTGGCGCTGCTGGGCGCCAACGGCGCAGGCAAGAGCACCACCCTCAAGGCCATCTCCGGCGTCATTGACTCGGAAGATGGCCGCGTCTCAGGGGGGACGATCACCTTCGACGGCCGACCGATTCAGGGGCACGACCCGGCGACCGTGGTGCGCGGTGGTCTGGTTCATGTGATGGAAGGCCGGCGCGTGCTGCAGCACATGACGGTCGAGCAAAACCTCATCATCGGCGGCCACATGTTTCCATCGGCGCAGGCGATGCGCCGGGCGATGGACAGCGTGTACGAAGCGATTCCGCGCCTGGCCGACCTGCGAAAACGCACGGCCGGTTATCTGTCGGGCGGCGAGCAGCAAATGCTGGTGATCGGGCGCGCGATCATGGCCGAGCCGAAACTCATGCTGATCGACGAGCCGTCACTCGGGCTGGCGCCGCGCATGGTCGAGGAAGTCTTCAGCGTGCTGCGCCACCTGCGTGAGCAGGGGCTGTCGCTGCTCATCGTCGAACAAAACACACGCGTGGCCCTGGAGATCGCCGACTATGGTTATGTCATGGAGAGCGGTCGCATCGTGCTGGAGGGGCAGGCCCAGGAACTCCGCGACAACGAGGATGTGCGCGAGTTTTATCTCGGCCTGGACCGCGAGGGGGTGCGCAAGAGTTTCCGAGAGGTCAAGCACTACAAGCGGCGCAAGCGCTGGCTGGGGTAACAAACGGCTGGCTTGTGGTTCAAATTCAGTTTCAGGAGTAACGACAAATGAGTGGTCCCTTGCAGGGGTTGAAAGTTATCGAGTTCGGCGGCATCGGCCCCGGACCGTTCTGCGCGATGATGCTGTCCGACATGGGTGCGGATGTGATCCGCCTGGACCGCAAGGCCGACAAGGGCAAAGACCGCGGGGAAGGCGCCTTCCTGGCCAGTGGTCGGCGCAGCGTGCTGCACCGCGGCCGGCGTTCGGTGGCGGTCGATCTGAAGTCACCCGCAGACGTACAGCGGGTGCTGGAGCTGGTCGACGGGGCCGACGCAATCATCGAGGGTTTTCGCCCGGGCGTGATGGAGCGGCTGGGATTGGGCCCGGACGTGCTGCTGGCACGCCACCCGCGACTCGTCTACGGACGCATGACCGGCTGGGGTCAGGACGGCCCGCTCGCGCAGGCCGCCGGGCATGACATCAACTACATTGCGCTGTCGGGCGCGCTTAGCATGATTGGCCGCTCGGACGGCGGGCCAGTAGCGCCGCCGGCGATGGTTGGCGACCTGGGCGGCGGCGGCATGATTCTAGCCTTTGGCATCGTTTGCGCTTTGCTTGAAGCGCGCTCCTCTGGCCATGGTCAGGTGGTCGATGCTGCGATCACCGACGGCGCTGCGCTGCTGACCTCCATCGTCTGCGACCTCAAGGCGCTGGGAATGTGGAAGAATGAGCGGCAGGCCAACCTGTTGGATGGCGGATCGCATTTCTACGACACCTATGAGTGCGCTGACGGGAAATGGATCTCGATCGCATCACTGGAACCCCAATTCTATGTGCTGCTGCTGGAGAAGCTGGGCATCAGCGATCCCGAGTTTCAACGGCAACGCGATCCGGCCGTCTGGCCGACACTCAAACGCCAGGTCACCGACATCTTCCGCTCCCAGCCGAGCACGCACTGGTGTGCGTTGCTGGAAGGGACCGACGTGTGCTTTGCGCCGGTGCTGACTCTGGAAGAGGCTGCACATCATCCACACAACAGCGCGCGCGGCACTTTCTTTGAGCGAGACGGCGTGCTCCAACCTTCGCCGGCACCAAGGTTCAGCCGGACGGTGACTGATCGCCCAGGCCCCGCACCGTTCATTGGCGAACACGACGACGAACTCTTGTAGTCGAAGAATGGTGGGGGCTGGGGAAAACGGACCACAGGCATTCGACGCAGTTTCAGCCCGACCAAATCGAACGCATCAACCGCGAGCTGAAAATCCTTCCGCCGCCCGATGATCATTTGCATTGAGCGGCAGTGCTTTGCCGGGCGGTCTCCGCCGAGCACCGATCAGACCGCTTTGACCAGTGACTTGGTGTAGATGCGGTAGGTGCCGATGCCGCGCGACACGATGTCTCCGTCGAGTGCGTCGAGCGTGACCTTCACCGACACATAGGCCAGCGTCTTGCCGATGTGGTCAGGCGTTGCCGATGCAAACAGAATTCCTGTGCCGACCGCACGCATGAAATCCACGGTGAGCGTGACCGTTACCGACGACTGGATGAGCTGGCCGCTGCCCGGGATCGGCCGGTCGATCAGGGTTCTGCCCCCGACCGCATCGAGCAAGGTCAGGGGCACGCCGCCGTGGAGCACGCCGTGGGGGTTGAGGTGGTCGCGCCGGATCGGCAGCCGGAAATACAGGCCGCGCTCGTTGTGCAGGATGTCGTACCCGACGAGCTGCTGAAAAGGCCCGTGGGAGTATGTTGCCGACGGAAGAGGGGGCTGTGAGGTCACTCTTGATCGACCTTGAAGTAGTCGGGTTTTCCGGCTGGCCAGAACTCGCCCCACAGCAGCATCCCGCCTTCGACGTTGAGCACCTCGCCGGTGATGAACTTGCCCGAGGGTGCGGCGAGGTAGACCACCGCCTCCGCGATGTCTTGCACGTCGCCGGCCCGTTTCATCGGATTGCACGAGTAGAAAGTGGAAACGTTTTCTTCGCGGTAGTTGTTGAAACCGTTGCTCTCGATGGCGCCGGCGCCAATGCAGTTCAGGCGGATGCCGTGCTCTGCCCACTCGATGGCCAGCGTGCGCGACAGCGCGATGACGCCCGCGCGCGAGGCGGTGGTGTGCGCCATGCCCGTGAGGCCGCGGTCGATGGCGGCGGTGATGTTGACGATGTTGCCGGGCCGGCCTTGCTCCACCCAGCGCCTGGCCGCGCCCTGCATCATGTACCAGCTGCCATTGAGGTTGGTGTCGATCACCGCGTTCCAGCCCTTGACGTTGAAGTCCATCGCATGGGCGGCATACTGGCCGCCAGCGTTGTTGACCAGCACGTCGACGCCGCCCAAACGTTCCCACACGGCACTGAGCATGGCGTCCACCTGCTCGGGGTCGCGGATGGTCATCGGGTAGGTGAATACCTCACGGCCCGACAGCGCGCGCAGTTTTTCGGCGCAGTCCTCGAGTTTGTCGGCCTTGCGCCCGCAGATGGCGAGCGTGGCACCCAGCCGCGCGAACAGGAAGGCAATCGCCTTGCCGATGCCGCTGCCGGCGCCCGACACCAGCACCACTTTGCCGGCGAAAAGGTCGTCGCGATAGACCGTCGGGAGTGCGGCCAGGGCCTCGTCGCCCGGGCCGAACTTGGGGTGTTGCGAGTCAGCCGAATTCATGTGTTCACCTTGAAGTAATCGGGTTTGGCGATGGTCCAGACTTCGCCCCAGAGCACGCCGCCGCCATCCACCGTGAGCAGTTCGCCGGTGACGAACTTGCCACTGGGCGCGCTGAGGTAGACCGCAGCCTCCGCTACGTCCTGCACGTCACCGACATGCTTCATCGGGTTGGCTCCGGCGAAGGCCTTCACGGCCTCGGGGGTGTACTGACGGAAGCCGGTGCTGGCGATCGCTCCCGGCGCAATGCAATTGACGCGGATGCCATACTGCGCCCACTCCACTGCAACAGTTTTGGACAGGTGAGTCACCGCGGCGCGCGCGGCGCAGGTGTGGGCAACGCCCGGCATGCCGCGCTGAAAGGTGGCGACGATGTTGACGATGTTGCCCTGTGTGCCTGTGTCGCGCCAGCGGCGGGCCAGCGCGTGCATCATGTACCAGGTGCCGTTCAGGTTGGTATCGATCACCGCTTTCCAGCCCTTGACGCTATAGTCGAGCGCGCGCTGGGGGAACTGTCCACCGGCATTGTTGACCATCACGTCGACGCGTCCGAAGTGCCGCCAAGCCGCGTCCATAAATTGCTCGATCTGCTCGGCATCGCGGATGTTGGTGGGTTGCACCAGCACTTCGGGGCTGCCCAGACGGCGCAGCCGCTCGGCGCAGTCTTCGAGCTTGACCAGGTCGCGCCCGCAGATGGCCAGTTTGGCGCCCAGTCGCGCGTACAGAAAGGCGATGGCCTTGCCGATGCCGCTGCCGGCACCGCTGACCATTACCACCTGGCCATCGAACAGGCCAGGTTGGTAGACGGTCGGTCGGGTCGAGAGTGTCTCATCGTCAAAGCCGAAGCTGGTGGGTGTTGTCATGGGTACTTCAGAAACGAAAAATTCCGTAGCGCGGATCGGCGATGGGCGCATGCGAGGCGGCCGACAGGGCCATGCCCAGTGCGTTGCGGGTATCAACTGGCGCCAACAGTCCATCGTCCCACAAGCGCGAGGTGCCGAAATAGGCGTTGGACTCGCGCTCGGCTTTGTCGTAGACCCGCTGGCGCAGCGCCTGCATTTCGTCCGTGTCGGGTTCGTGCCCCTTGCGGCGCAATTGAGCGATCTTCACGTCAGCCAAGGTGCTGGCAGCCTGTTCGGGGCCCATCACGCCCATGTGGACGTTGGGCCAGGCCCAGATCAGGCGCGGGTCCCAGGCGCGGCCGCACATGCCGTAGTAGCCGGCGCCAAATGCCGCGCTGGTGATGACGGTGAATTTGGGTACCTCGCTACCTGCCTGGGCCATCAACATCTTGGCGCCGTCCTTCGTGATGCCTTCCATTTCGTAGCCGCGGCCTATCATGTAGCCGGTGGTGTTTTGCAGGAACAAGAGCGGCGTGCGGTTCTGGTTGCACAGCGAGATAAAGTGCGCCGCTTTCTTGGAACTGTCGCTGAACAGTACGCCGTTGTTGGCCAGGATGCCGACGCGGTAACCCCAGATGTAAGCGTAGCCGCAGATCAGCGTCGTGCCATAGGCCGGCTGGTACTCGTGGAAGCGGCTACCGTCGACGATGCGCGCGATGAGCTCGCGCTGGTCGAACTGCACCTTGTGGTCGGGCGAGACGATGCCATGGATCTCGTCCGGGTCGTAGTAGGGCGCTTCGGGCTCGCGCTCGGGCAGAAAACTGCGCGCCGGCGGCTTGAATTCAGCCACGATTTCGCGGCAGATTTCAAACGCATGCGCTTCGCTGTCAGCAGGATAGTCCACCGTGCCCGAGATCTGGGTGTGCAGGTCGCAGCCGCCGATCTCGTCGGCGGTGTGTTCCTCGCCAGTGGCGGCCTTGACCAGCGGCGGACCGCCGAGGAACACCCCGCCGGTGCCGCGCACGATGATGCTGTAGTCGCACAGCGCCGGGATGTAGGCGCCGCCGGCCGTGCAGTGGCCGAACACGATGGCCACCTGCGGAATGTTGGCCTTCGACAGAAGGCACTGGTTGCGGAAGACCTTGCCGCCCTCGATGTAGACGCCCGAGAGTTCTTCGAGGAAGGCTCCGCCGCTGTCGCACAGGTGGATCACTGGCAGGCGGTTTTCCAGCGCGATGTCGAGTAGCCGCGAAAGCTTGCGCGGCGTCAATGTGTACCAGACGCCGCCCTTGACGCTGGAATCGTCAGCGTGGATCAGCACCTCGCGGCCACTGACCATGCCCAGGCCGGTGACGACATTGGCGCCCGGCACTTCGCCGTTGTAGTCTTCGCACGCGGCCAACGCCGAAAATTCGAGGAAAGGGGTGCCGGGGTCGAGCAGCAGATCGAGGCGCTCGCGCACCAGCAGCTTGCCCTGATCGCGCACACGTTTGATTTCCTGCGCTGGCCGCTGGTGGCGGGTGATCTCCATGCGTTCGCGGTATTTCGCGATGATGGAGGTCATTGCCTTGTAGTTGCCACGGTACGCCGGGGACGATGTGTCGATGCGGGATTCGATGCGTTTCATCAGTCAGTTCTCAGAGGTCTTGCAGCGTTACGAGGATGGCCTTGAGTCCGAAAGTGGCGCCTACGCCAAAATGCACGGCCTTGACGCATGCTTCGCGCGGCGCGGCCAGCGTGGTTTCGAGCTTCATGCTCTCGATCACCATCAGCGGCTGGCCGACGCTGACCATGTCGCCTGCGGCCACCTGCACGGCGATGACGGTGCCGGGCATCGGCGCGACCAGCGTGTTGGACGCGCCGGCACGGGCTTGTCCAGCTCCACCGGCGTCCATTGTCTCGATCTCGGTGGCGCCGTTGGCGTTGCTGTGCACGAAAACCGATTTTTCACCGGCAGCGATCCAGACAGCGTGTTCCTGACCGTCGATCATGATGCTCTGGCGGCCATCGGGCAAGGCCCCGGCGCGCGCGTCGATGCGGCGCCCGGCCCGCAGAATGGAATATCCGCCATTGCCGCCGCGAGTCACCACCACGTCATGGGTCTGTCCGTCGATCAGGTAGCGTCGGCGCATCGTCAATTCCTCCAGGCGCCCATCGCGGCGTGCATCGCGGGCACGTCGCGCACCGCGCGCAGCAACTCGTGATCGGACAGCACGGCCGCGGCAATCGCCAGGTCGGTGTCTTCCTCGCGAACGATGTCGCGCAGATCCTCGGCGCAGCGCGCCAGCATGCCGGTGTCGGCTCGGCCCTCCATGAATTCGGGGTGCCGCAGCACGCGGGTCAGGTAGCGCGCGTTGGTTGTCAGGCCCAGCAGCACGGTGTCTTGCAGCGCGCGCGCCGAACGGGCAATGGCCTCGTCGCGCGTGGCGCCGTGGCAGATGATCTTGGCGATCATCGGGTCAAAGGCCGCGGTCACGGCCTGGTCTTGGCGCACGCCTGAATCGACGCGCACACCCGGTCCCGCGGGTGCTTGCCAGCGCAGGATTCTTCCGGTGGCCGGGCGGAAGTCATGCTCTGCATCCTCGGCGTAGAGCCGGCATTCAATGGCATGGCCTTGCTGCACGATGTCGGACTGGGCGAAGGCCAGCGGCTCGCCGCGCGCCACCCGCACTTGCTCGCGCACCAGGTCGATGCCGGTGACCATCTCGGTCACTGGATGCTCGACCTGCAGTCGTGTGTTCATCTCGAGAAAGTAGAACTCGCCACCCGCGCCGTAGATGAACTCAACAGTGCCGGCGCCGCGGTAGCCGCAGGCGCGGGCGATGCCGGCCGCGGCCTCGCAGATATCGCGCCGCTGCTTGCTGGTCAACGCGGGCGAAGGGGTTTCCTCGATGATCTTCTGGAAACGCCGCTGCACCGAACACTCGCGTTCCCACAGATGAATCACCTGGCCGGATTCATCGCCCAGAACCTGCACCTCGATGTGGCGGGGGCGTTCGACGTAGCGCTCGACGAACAGCCGACCGTCGCCAAAGTAGCGCTCGCCCTCGCGGCGCGCGGTGGCAAGCTCGCTTTCGAGCTGGGCCAGGTCGCGCACGATGCGCATGCCCTTGCCGCCACCGCCGGCCGAGGGCTTGATCAGCAGCGGTGTGCCCACCTGGAGGGCACGCTCGACGAAGGTTGCCGGGTCGTCGTCCTCGACCGCGCCAGGCGCCACCGGAAAACCGCGTTCGGCCACGAAGTTGCGTGCACGTACCTTGTCGCCCATCAGTTCGATGGTGTCGGCACGCGGCCCGATGAACACGATGCCTGCCTGTTCTAGGGCGCGGGCAAAAGCTGCGTTCTCGGACAAGAAGCCGTAACCGGGGTGCACCGCCTGCGCACCGGTACCATGGCAGGCTTCGACCAGCTGCGCGATGTCGAGGTAGGCAGCAACCGGCGTTGGTCCATGCAATTCGATGGACTGGTCGGCTTCCAGCACGGCCGGGCTGTCGGCATCCAGCGCGTGGTGAGCCACCACGGTGACGAGCCCCATGCCCTTAAGCGTGCGCAGGATGCGCAGCGCGATCTCGCCCCGGTTGGCGATCAGAACTTTTTGAAACACGGGTGGGACTCCGTTGTATGGCGGATGACGGTCAATGCATGCAACGGCGTCTGGCATCAATCGAACACCGGGATGAGGTCGGACACGCGTTCGAACCGGCTGTTCTTGGCGTCCGACCGCAGGACCAGCAGGCTGCTCGGCGAGTGTCGCTGGTTGGGCCCGAAGCTGATCGGCGAAGCCAATCCATCGGTGCCGAAGTTCTTGGTCGTCTCCAGCTTCTCGACGACGCAGGCGCGGGTCAGCGCCTTGCCGCAGCGGCGGATGGCGTCTTCCATCAGCAATGCACCAATATAGGCTGTGATCGAATAGCGGTTGAGCATCTTCTGCTCGTCGGCGGACAGGTACTTCTGTGCCAGCCCCATGAACTTGGCCATGCCTGGCACCGCCATGTCGGTCAGAGGCGGGACGTAGTCGGCGACGAAGTAGCCGTCGCCTGCGGGGCCGGCGAGCGCCTGAACGGGGGTCAGGTGGGCCGAGTGCACCGCAAGGAAGGTCAGGGTCATCTGGTTCTTCGCGGCTTCTTTCATCAGCATCGAGTGCTCGGCCACCACGCCGCCCGACGCGAGGAAGGTCGCACCCACCTGCTTCAGGCTCAGCATCTCGGCCGAGAAGTCCTTGGTACCACGCTTGAAGGAGATCTCGGACACGCTGTTGAGCCCCAGATCCTTGACCGCCTTCTGGTAGCCGCAACGCACGTCGTTGCCAAACTCGTCATCCTGATAGACCAGTGCAAACTTCTCCTTCTGCAGCTTCTTGCTGGTCACCATGTGCTTCATGCCTGCGCTGAGCTCCTGGCAATAGGTGGGTCCGACCACGAATACTGTTTTGTTCGGCGGCGTGAAGTGCGCCGCCGCCACGGCCATGGCGTTGATGGTTGGCAAGCGCTGCTCGTTGATGAAAGGCAGCATAGCTTGCAGCATGGCTGAACCCGAAGTGCCGATCAGGCCAAAGATGCCTTCCACGTCGACCAATCGTTTGACGCTTTGCACAGCGCGCTGAGGCACGTATCCGTCGTCGTCTTGGCGAATCTCCACTTTGCGCCCGTTGATGCCCCCGCGAGCGTTGACATCCTGCTCCCATACCCGCAACGCATGCATGTGAGCCTTGCCCAGCAGGCTCGCCGGACCGCTGACGGGCGTTACCGAGCCCAGGACGATTTTGGTGTCGGTCACGCCGGGGTCCGCAGCAACGACGGTCGTGGCCGTCAGGCCGATGACCATGCTGAGCAGACTGGTGGCGGCATATCGAAAGTATTTGTGTGTCATGAAAGGCACTCCTGGTTGAGAAATGGGGGAGGGCTAGTGGCGCGTCGTCAGGATCACTGGGCGCTCAGAAATTCAGAGGCTCGCTCGAATTTCGCGGCGCTGGCATTTGCCTTGAGCAAAATGGGGCGGGGGCCCGGCTGTCGAGCAAAGGTAAGTCGGCTTCTGTCGTGTTTGCATCTCAATTCTCCTGTTGAATAAACAGCGCGTGTGCCGCCGGGTCAGAAACGGAAGGGCCAGTGGGTCCAGTAGTGCTTGATGTCGCGCCAACGCCCGATCAACCCGTCGGGCTCAAATCGCAGGAACAACACAATCGCGAGCCCATAAATGACACCTTTGATCTCATAGGCGGCAGCGGAGTCCGACCCGCCGAAGCCGGCGCCGATCATGCTGAACACGAAGCCCAGGCTCTCATTGAGCAGAACGATGAAAGCCGTGCCGAGTAAGGCGCCTGCCACCGAACCCAGGCCACCCACGATGAGCATGGAGAGCGCCTCGATCGAGATCAGCAGGCTGAAGCTGTCCACGTTCAGGTAGCGTGTGTAGTAGGCCAGCAAGCCCCCGGCGATGCCGGTGTAGAAGGCGCTGACCATGAACGCCAGCAGTTTGTAGCGCACCAGGTTGACGCCCATGGCCTTGGCGGCGATATCGTGCTCCCGAATCGCCAGGAACGCCCGGCCAATGCGGCTGCGCAGGATGTTCAGGGTGATGAAGGTGAACACCACCACAAAGGCCAGCACCACGTAATAGTAGCCACGTTCGGCCTCCAGCGCCTGGCCGAACAGCGCGGGTTGCGGCACTGTCAGGCCTTCAGAGCCGCCGGTCAGGCCACCCCCGTTGAGGATCAGGTGGTTGATGATCACGGCGAACGCCATCGTCGTGATGGCCAGGTACAGCCCCTTGAGGCGTAGCGACGGTATGCCCACGATGATCCCGGCGACGGCAGCGCTCACGCCGCCGGCGAAGATGGCCGCCAGCATCGGCCAGCCAAGTTTGCCGGCCAGGATGCCGGCCGTGTAGGCGCCGACCGCCAGAAAGCCCGAGTGCCCGAGTGATATCAGTCCAGTGGTGCCGGTCAGCAGGTTCAGGCCCAGTACCCCCAACGCCGTGATCAGCAGCAGCAGAATGACGGAGACATAGTATTTGGCCAGCAGCAGTGGCGCGGCCGCCAGCAGCGCCACCAGAAGACACGACCAGACGATGACAGGGACGGAGTCGGTCAGCGCCAACAATTGACGATAGTCTTGCTTGAAATTTCCGCTACGCATCAGACACGCTCGATTTCAGGTTTGCCGAACAGGCCATAGGGCCTGACCATGAGAACGACGAGGATCAAAAGAAAACCAGCGATCTCCTTCATGCCACGGCCGATATAGCCTTCCGACAGGTTCTCGACCACGCCGATCAGGATGCCGCCCAGCGCGGCACCGAACACCGAGTCCAGCCCGCCCAGGATGACTGCCGGAAAGCTGCGCAAGCCGGTCGTCCACATGCCGGGGTTGACATCGTAGATAACACCGATCAACACGCCGGCAATGGCGGCGAGTCCGGCCGACAGGGCCCAGGACAAGGCGAAGATGCGTTTGACATTGATGCCCATCAGCAGGGCCGCGGTTTGTACGTTGGCGGTGGCGCGCATGGCGATACCGACCCGCGAATAGCGAAAGAAAGTCCACAGGCCGAGCAGCACGACCGCCATCAGCCCGACGGCATACAGTTGCGCCGGGTACAGACCGGCCGGGCCGATTCTGATGATCTCCGTTGGCAGGCCGGCATTGAGCGGCATGGGGTCGGCGCCCCAGATCAGAACCACCACCGAGCGAAGGATCACGGCCAGGCCAATGGTCACCATCACCGTGGAAAACACCGGCTGACCGAGCATCGGACGGATCAGCAAGACCTCGATCAGCAGGCCGATCAGCACCGAGGCGGCGGTCGTCAGCAGCAGCATCGGCCAAAAGCCAAATTGGAAGGTGCCGGACAGGGTGAAGGCGATGTAGGACACCAGCATCATCAGCTCGCCCTGGGCGAAGTTCACCACGCCGGTGGCGCGGTAGATCATGGCAAAGCCCATGCCGATGAAGCCGTAGACCAATCCGACGGCGATGCCTGAAATGACCAGTTGCAGAAAATAGTCCATCAGCCCGCCCCTCCACCGTAGATGATCGCGATCTCTTTCGCGAAGGTTTTTTCGATGACGTTGCGCCGTACCTTCTGGGTGGCGGTGAGCTCACCGTCATCGTGGTCGAGTTCCTTCTCCAGAATCAGGAACTTGCGGATGTTCTCGACACGGGCAAACAGCTTGTTTACGCGCTTGACATCCTCCTCAATCAGTTCGCGCACCTCGGGCAGCAAGGCCAGGCTCTTGTAGGTGGTGTAGGCCAGCTTGCGCTCCTGGGCCCACTTGCCCACCGTGTCAAAGTCGATTTGGATCAGCGCCGCCAGATAGTGACGCCCGTCGCCCAGGATGATGGCCTCGCGAACGTGCAGGCTGTCCTTGAGCGCATTTTCGATCTCGGACGGCGCGATGTTCTTGCCGCCACTGGTGATGATGATGGCTTTCTTGCGGTCGACGATCATCAGCTCGCCGTTGTCAGCCAACGCCACGATGTCGCCCGTGTGCAGCCAGCCATCGACCACGGTTTTGGCCGTGGCGCTCTCGTCGTGGAGATATCCCTTGAACACGGCGGGGTGCTTGACGACGAGCTCGCCGTCGTCGGCGATTTTCCAGTTCAGGCCGTTGATGGGCAGGCCTGTGGCGCCCAGTTTGACCGCTTTTTCATGCTGGAAGAAGATCACGCCGCCGGACTCGGTCATGCCGTAGACCTGGTACACCGGAATGCCCAGAATGCGGAAGAACTTCAGTACCTCGGGCGAGACGCTGGCACCGCCACAGAAGCCGCACTGCATGCGGTCCAGTCCGATGAATTTCTGCAGATTGCGAAACATCAGCAACCACAGCACGAAGAAGTGCAGGCGATCCGACAGGCTGCGGCGACCCCCTTGCGCCTCGACCTTTTCAAACAGACGGCGTCCGGCATCGAAGCAGCGCTTGAAAGCCCAGCGCTGAAAGCGCGAGGCGTCCTGCATGCGGATCAAAATGCCTTGCTGCAGTTTTTCCCAGATGCGCGGCACGCCCAAAAACACCGTGGGCGCGATTTCGCGCAGATTGACCGCCACCGTGTCGATAGATTCGGCATAGTTGACCACGCCTCCGGTGAGCAGGTGCAAGACCGTCGAGAAGGCGCGCTCGGCCACGTGGCACAGCGGCAGGTAACAGACCACCTCGTAATTATGGCGGTCCAGCGTGAAATGAGTCTTGAGCTTGTCAACGGTGACGATCAGGTTGCGGTGCGAGAGCATCGCGCCCTTGGGGGGGCCAGTGGTGCCCGAGGTATAGACCAGCATGCAGGTGTCGTCGGGCCGGGTGTCCTCGATGGCCCGGTCGAAGGTGCTCGCATTCTGGGTCGAGGCGGCGGCGTACTGGTCGCCAAGCTCGAGCACGTCGTCAAACGACATCAGTTGGTCGTGCTTGTAGCCGCGCATTCCCTTCATGTCGGCGCAGATGATCTTCACCAAGTCGGGCAGGCCGGTGGCGTGCTTGTTCATGGCGTCGAGCACCTTGTCGACCTGCTCTTGGTCGCCGCAGACCACGAACTTGCTGTTCGAGTGGTGCACGATGTATTGCAACTCGGGCCATGGGTTGGTGGGGTAGATGCCGACCACAATGCCGCCGATGGCCTGCGTCGCCAGGTCGGAAAACATCCAGTGGGGGCTGTCCTCGCTGGCAATGGCCAGGCGATCCCCCTTCTCGAATCCGAGGGCCTTCAGGCCGTGGGCAAAGCGGCGAGCGGTCTCCAGATAGTGCTGCCAGCTCATCCGGTTCCAGATGCCGTAGTCCTTCTCGCGAAACGCGAGCGCATCCGGAAAGCCTTGCGCCCAATGCCTGAGCAGCTTGGGCAGTGTGGTGTTGCCGTCGCGCAGCGCGGCGTCCAGGTTATCGATCACGCGGCCTCCTTGGTCTTGCTGCCCAGGTAGGCGTCGATCACGGCCGGGTTGGCCGATATTTCAGCCGGTGTGCCCTCGCCGATCTTGCGGCCGAAGTTGAGCACACAGACGCGGTCGGAGATGTCCATCACGATGCCCATATCATGCTCGACCATTAGAACCGAAATACCGAGTTCGTCGCGGATGTCAAGCACGAAGCGAGCAATGTCTTCGGTCTCCTCGCTGTTCATGCCCGACACCATTTCGTCCAGCAGCAGCAACTTGGGCTCGGTGGCCAGTGCGCGCCCCAGCTCGACCCGCTTTTGCAGGCCATAGGACAAGGTGCCCACCGGCATGTCGCGGATTTCCTCGATTTCGAGAAAGTCGATGATCTCTTCCACCTTGCGGCGGTGGTCGATCTCTTCGCGCCGTGCCCGCCCGAAGAACCACGAGGCATCCAGTACGTTGGTGGCCATGTGGCAGTGGCGGCCTACCATCAGGTTGTCCACCACGCTGGCATGCTTGAATACCGCCAGGTTCTGAAAGGTCCGACCGATGCCGATGGCGGCCAGGCGGTGCGCCGGCATGCCGGTGATGTCGCGGCCATCGAAATGCACGGTGCCGCTGCTGGGCTTGACGACGCCGCTGATCATGTTGAAGGTGGTCGTCTTGCCGGCTCCATTGGGACCGATCAGGGAATAGATTTCACCGCGCCGGACGTGAAAACTGACGCCGGCAACGGCTTCGACGCCGCCGAAGCGCTTGGACAGGGTTTCGACCCCTAACAATGTGTCGTTCATGTTCTTCTCAGGACAGCCAGCGCTTGCGCCGCTTGTAGTGCTTCACGTCGCGCATGTTCTTGCGCGACCCGCCTTCACTGAAGCCCAGGTAGAACTCGCGCACGTCGTCGTTGCGCAGCATCTTGTCGGCCTCACCATCGAGCACTACGCGGCCGTTTTCCATGATGTAGCCATAGTCGGCCATGGCTAGTGCCATCTGCGCGTTCTGTTCCACCAGGAGAATGCCCATGCCTTCTTGACGACACAGGCGCGTGATGATTTCGAAGATTTCTTCGCTGATCTGTGGCGCCAGACCGAGCGTGGGCTCATCGAGCATCAGCAGTTTCGGGGACGACATCAGCGCGCGGCCGATGGCCACCATCTGCTGTTCGCCGCCCGAAAGATAGCCCGACACCGTGCTGCGTTTTTGCACCAGACGCGGGAACAACCCATACACCATCTCCATCTGGCGCCTGGCGTCGGTCAGGCTGCGCGTGTAGCCGCCCATCACGAGGTTTTCCTCAACCGTCAACTGGTCGAACAGGCGGCGCCCCTCGGGCACCATGACCACGCCGGCGCGCACGATTTCGTCCGGCGCCAGGCCGGCCAGCGGGCGGTTTTCAAACGTGATCTGACCACCCTTGATCTCACCGTCTTCCGGATACAGTACGCCCGAAATGCCTTTGAGCGTGGTTGATTTGCCGGCCCCGTTGGAGCCGAGCAGGGCAACGATGCGGCCTTTGCCCACCGCCAATGAGGCCTCCCGCACCGCCTCAATGGTGTTGTCGTAAACGATCTGGACATTGGTGAGATTCAGCATGACAGACCGCTTCTTGCACCATGCTGCGGGGGCGCAACCATTGAACGGCTCTGCCGGTCGATCTCGGTAAGGCGGGCCGTCGGGATGGCAGCCGCAGCCGTGCGCACTTGCGGCCTGGAGGGGCCGGATTTTGGGGTGCGACCATAAGCTCTGAGCTTCAGGGTATCGGTCGGACTGGCAGTGAATTTTCTCAAGGTTTGTCCCGTGTTGGCCGTGTTGGGCAGGCGGCTGGCCTGCCTTGTGCCCTGCCGTTCTGCAACGGCATGCGCCATGCCTTGCTCACAGGCATTAATCTAACGGTAGTTAGATTGATATCAACTAGAAAAAACCCTATGCCGGTGCCGACGACTCCGGTTGTGAACGCGAGCGGCAACTTCTGCCCAAGCTCGCTTCCGAATGGAAGCGGGTGCTTCAGCGTCGCTCGGCTACATTCCCGCGTAGTTCGGCCCGCCGCCGCCTTCGGGTGTGACCCAGACGATGTTTTGGGTCGGGTCCTTGATGTCGCAGGTCTTGCAGTGCACGCAGTTCTGTGCGTTGATCTGCAGCCGGTCGCTGTGGTCCTCGTCCTTCACGAACTCGTACACGCCGGCTGGACAGTAGCGGCTCTCGGGGCCGGCGTATTTCGCCAGGTTGATCTGCACTGGCACGCCGGCGTCCTTGAGCGTCAGGTGCGCGGGCTGGTTTTCTTCGTGGTTGGCGTTGCTGACGAACACGCTGGAGAGTCGGTCGAAGGTGAGTCTGCCGTCGGGCTTGGGGTAGCTGATCTGCGGCATCTCGGCGGCTGGGCGCAGGGTGGTGTGGTCGGCCTGTGTGCGGTGAATCGTCCAGGGCGGACGCTGGATGCCGAGCCTGGGCAGCAGCCACTGCTCAATTCCGGTCATCAGCGCACCCACGGTGTTGCCTTTCTTGAACCACTGCTTGAAGTTGCGCGACTGGTCGAGTTCGGTGTGCAGCCAGCTGTTTTCGAACGCAGCCGGATAGGCGCTGAGTTCGTCGCTGCTGCGTCCGGCGGCCAGGGCTTCAAACGCGGCTTCGGCGGCCAGCATGCCGCTTTTGATGGCGGCGTGGCTGCCCTTGATGCGGCTGGCGTTCAGGTAGCCTGCATCGCAGCCCACCAGCGCGCCGCCGGGGAAGATGGTCTTGGGCAGGGAGAGCAGGCCGCCGGCCGCGATTACGCGCGCGCCGTAGCCGATGCGTTTGCCGCCCTCGATGTGCTTGCGGATGGCCGGGTGGGCCTTCCAGCGCTGCATTTCCTCAAAGGGGCTGAGCCAAGGGTTTTTGTAATCGAGCCCGGTGACGAAGCCCAGCGTGACCTTGTTGCCTTCCAAGTGATAGAGAAAGCCGCCGCCGTAGGTCTGGCTGTCCATCGGCCAGCCGGCCGTGTGCACCACCCGACCGGGTTGGGCGCGGGCCGGGTCAATCTCCCACAGTTCCTTGATGCCAATGGCATGGCTTTGCGGATCGCGGCCTTCGTCGAGCTTGTATTTGGCGATGAGCTGCTTGCCCAGATGGCCGCGCGCGCCTTCGGCAAATATGGTGTACTTGGCGTGCAACGCCATGCCGAGCTGAAAGCCGTCGTGCGGCTGGCCGTCCTTGCCAATGCCAAGGTTGCCGGTGGCCACGCCCTTGACCGAGCCGTTCTCGTTGTAGAGCACCTCGGCGGCGGTAAAGCCGGGGAAGATCTCCACGCCCAAGCCTTCAGCCTGCTCGCCCAGCCATTGGGTCAAGGCGCCCAGGCTGATGACGTAGTTGCCCTCGTTGTGGAAGCAGTCGGGCACCAGAAAGTCGGGCGTGCGCCTGGCGCCAGTTTCGCTCAGGAAAAGCACATCGTCACCTGTGACGGGCTGGTTCAACGGGGCGCCAAGTTCCTTCCAGTTGGGGAAGAGTTCGTGCAGCGCGATCGGATCCATGACGGCGCCGGAGAGAATGTGAGCACCGGGCGTGGAGCCTTTTTCAAGTACCACGATGGACACGTCCTGGGCATTTTCTGCGGCGAGCTGCTTGAGGCGGATTGCCGTGGCCAAGCCGCCTGGTCCGGCGCCCACCACCACCACGTCATATTCCATCGCTTCGCGGGGGCCGTATTGATCGAGCAGGGAGGTGGGCGTCATGCGGAGAGAACCCGGAAAGTGGGAGGCCCTGGGGCCCAAGTTGGCGAAAGGGGCGGTTCAGTGGCCGTTGTCGGCCGGCAGCGGCGGTGCGGTGCGCGGTGCGCCGTCACGGGTGTAAACCATGACCGTGCGCTTGAACGTGCAGACGATGACGCCGCCCTGGTTGTAGCCTTCGGTGCGCACCGTCACGACGCCGACGTTGGGACGCGACCGTGACTCACGCTTGTCCAACACCGTGGAACGTGAATAGAGCGTGTCGCCCTCGAACACCGGATGCGGCAGACGAACTTCGTCCCACCCGAGGTTGGCCATGACGTTTTGCGATACATCACTCACCGTCTGTCCGGTCACGAGGGCCAGCGTGAGGCAGGAGTTGACGAGAGGGCGGGCGAACTCCGTTTGCGCGGCATAGTGGGCGTCGAAGTGCAGCGGGGCCGTGTTTTGCGTCAACAGCGTGAAAGAGATATTGTCGTGCTGGGTGATGGTGCGCCCGAGGGCATGCCGATACTCGTCGCCGACCTCGAAGTCTTCATAGAACCGGCCGCGCCAGCCTTCCTTGACAGTCATTTGTTGCTCCTGCAGTCATGCGTGAGGATTCCATCGAACACGATCGCCGTGATTTGGCGTGAGAAGTCCTGAAAAGAGCCGCGCTGGGGGTTGTACCATTCGACGGTCCAGTTCAATGCGCCAATCACGAAAAGCCGAATCATGGCCGTGTTGGTGTCTTGGCGCAATTCGTTGCTAGCGAGTGCCGACTCGAGCAGCCGATCCCAGTAGTCCGCGTAAGCGCGACGGACAAGCCTGTGGCGATTCTTGGCGCTGGTCGGAATCTGACCATAGATGCGAATGTTGGCCGACGTAAAGTCGCCATGGTGGAGCAGTCCCCAGAGGTGGCCTTCGATGCCAGCGGCGATCCGGTCACGCCATGACATGTTCTCAGGAAGTGCGTCAATACGGGCACGGACAGCGTCTGCGACGATCGTGATTCCCTTGTCTAGGACTTCGCCAAGGATCTGCTCTTTTGATTCGAAGTGGTAATAAATGCTGCCGGCTTTGACTCCTGCGGCATCGGCAATCTCGCGCAACGTGGTGGCAGCATAGCCACGATGCCTGAACAGTCGTGAGGCTTCGAGCAACACACGCTCGCGCGTTGCTGGGTCATTTCTGTCATTTTGGCCGGATTTTGCGTCTGTATTTGACTGCATATTGGTCATTAGTTAGATTTACATGCAAATCGTATCAGGCTGGGCTATGCTGGAAGTCGAGACCCCGTGCGTGGGCGCGTCGCATGAGATTATTCAGGGCTTGCATTCGCTCACATGTTGCCATCAACCCACTGCCTGAAATCAGGCTTGCGCTTTTCCAGGAAAGCGTGGACACCTTCTTTAGATTCTGCCGTGTCGTAGTACAGGCTCAGCGCCTGAAGTCCCAGGCTGCCGATGCCGCGAATGTGCTCTGTGGATGCATTGAACGAGCGTTTGGCGATGGCCAGCGCGGTAGGACTCTTTTCGACAATCTCCTTGCACCAGCGTGCGACTTCGGCGTCGAGCTGGTCGTGCGGCACGACGGTGTTGCACAGGCCCATGACCAAGGCTTCCTGCGCATTGTAGCGGCGACACATATACCATATCTCGCGTGCTTTCTTTTCGCCCACCACATGGCTCAGGTAGGCCGTGCCCCAACCAGGATCGACCGAGCCGACCTTCGGGCCGACCTGACCAAACACCGCTTTGTCCGAAGCGATGGTCATGTCGCACAAGGTGGCGAGCACGTTGCCACCCCCAATGGCGTAGCCCTGTACGCGGGCGATCACGGGCTTGGGCACGTCACGAATGGCGCTATGAAATTCTTCCACCGGGATGCCGATGGTGCCCCGGCCGTCGTACTGACCGGCGTGGGCCGATTGATCGCCGCCGGTGCAGAAAGCACGATCACCGGTGCCCGTGAGCACAATGGCGGCGATGCGCTTGTCCCAGCCGGCTTTCATGAAGGCCTGCAGCAGCTCCTCGACGGTCTGGCCGCGAAACGCATTCATTACCTCGGGGCGGTTGATTGCGATGTAGGCCACCGAGTCGCGCTCTTCGTAGAGGATGTCCTTGAATTCCATGGGTTTTCCTTTTTGTTCGTTGTGTCGATGGCGCATGGCAGCCCACCATGCCCCAGCGTTTATCCAATCATGCTGTAACCACCAGAAACGGAAAGCACCTGCCCGGTGACATGGCCCGCAACCTTTGCCGAAGACAGGAAGACGACGGCATTGGCAATGTCCTGTGGCCGCCCCACTTTGCGCAGCGGCAGCGCCTTGGCGACTTTCTCCAGTTGCTCGGGCGTGAACATGCTGCCAGCATCGACCCACATGCTGCTGCCGCCTACTTCGTCGGTGGTGCTCGGGATCGTGACGCCGGGGCAGACCACGTTGCAGCGGATGCCGTAACGCCCGTTTTCCTTGGCGATGGTTTTCATGAAGCTGTTGATGGCCGCCTTGACGCCGCCATACACCGCCTCGCGCGGTTCGCCCTGACGGCTCGCATCGGAACTGATGGAGACGATGGAGCCCGCGTTGCGGGGAATCATCAGATCCAGCGCGATTTTGGTGCAGTTGAGAACGCCGAGGTAGTTAATGTTGATGATCTTCTGCCACAGGTCGGGGGTCGTCTGGGTAAAGAACAGCAACTGGTCCCATCCCACGTTGTTGACGAGCACATCGACGCCGCCGAACTTGTCGGTCGCGGCCTTGAACATGGCCTGCACCTGGTCGAGCTTGGTGACATCGGTTTTGACGACTTGCGCCGACGCGGCCCCGTTCGCCAGAGCGAATTCCGCCGTCTTTTGCGCCTGCTTGTCGTCGATGTCCCCGATGGTGATGTGGGCGCCCTCAGCGGCGAAGCCAAGCACGATGGCGCGACCGATGTTCGAGCCGCCACCGGTGACGATGACCGATTTGCCTTTGAGATCCAGATCCATATTGATTCCTCGCGCACTTGGCGCATCATTGATTCCTACACAGCATAACTGCCAAACGATAGTTAGGTTTGACGGTCGAGTTTTCCGGTGTTTGGCAGGGGCGCAGTCGCGGTAAAGCCGGCCTTGATCTGACCATGCCCCTCCCCAGGCATGGCCGTTGCTATTTGCCCTTGGCGAACTCGCCTGATTCTTTCTTCACGATGTCCTGGATCACATCGTCATACGCCGAGAACCAGTCAGTCTGGGGTACCCAGTTGGCGCCATCCCACAGGTCGATACGGGTCTTGCCACCGCCACCATGGTCCTTGGAGGTCACCGTCACAGGGGCGATCAGGCCTTCGGCGTCAAAGTTTTTCAGGTTTTCCAGGCCGCGCTTCATTTTTTCAGGGGTGATGGGCCAGCCGTGTTGTTTGACAGCCTGGCGAGCCCCCTCGAAAACGCTGGCATAGATGGCCAGACCGGTGTTGTAGTAGATGTCGTTGAGATGCTTGCGGTCACCGCTGCCCTTGCCCTTCTCGTACAGGTCCTTGATGATCTGTTGCATCAGCGGGTGGCTCTGTCCACCTGACACGTTGGTGCCTCGTTTGACGCCTTTCGCGCTTTCCAGACCGATGTTGGCGAGGTCAACTTCGTTGAACCAGTTGACCGCGATGTACTTGTCCATCGGAATGCCGTTGCGCTTCATCTCGCGCGCGGCGACAACGTGCATGTTGGACAGATTCCAGCTGATGACCCAATCGGGGTTGATGCGGCGGATCTGGGTCCAGGCCGCGGCTTGGTCATTGCCGGGCATCGGGTTGGGAATGAGGTGCAGATCAAATCCCTCCTTGGCGGCGAGCGTCTTCAGCACGCCAATCGGCTCCTGACCGAACGGATAGTCTGGGTAGATGAACGCGATCTTCACGCCTTTGAGGCTGCCGTTGGCCTTGGTCTTGATGTAGTGGATGTTGTTGGCCATCTGGCCCCAATAAGTCGGCCCAATGGGGAAAATCCACTTGAACACATCGCCATCGACGGCATCGCCACGGCCCACGAAGGATTGCACCATCACCTGGCCATCCGCCATGGCGCGAGGCAGAACGGCGCGGGCAACCGGCGTGGACAGGAAATCAAAGGAAATGGCGCCCTCGCGCTTCATTTTTTCGTAGCACTCGATGCCGCGCTGCGGTTCGTTGCCGTGGTCTTGAACCATGATCTCGATGGGGTGACCTTCGATGCCGCCCTTCTGGTTCAATATCTTGGCATAGTCGTTCGCAGCCTGAGAGATTTGCGGGGTGACAAAGCCGTAGGACTTGCTCAGGTCATAGCACAGCGCGAATTTGATGGGTTGGGCTAGCGCGGACGTCAGGCCGGCAAACGCCAATCCCAAGCCGGCCACGACAGAAATAAACTTGGATCGCATGTCTGTTTTCCTACCATGAATCGTACGGGTTGAAAAAGCCCGGGGTGCACGCCGTACCGTACCGCCTAGGACTGGTTACAAACCGAGTGTCGAGATTGCTGGGGCTCCGGGGGGTCAAGTCAGCCAGCGTTTACGCCGGCGATAGTGTTTGATGTCATGGAAGCTGCGTCCTTCGGCGCCGCCAAGATAGAACTCCTGGATATCCGGGTTCTTCTTCATCGCCTCGGCGCTGTCATGCATTACCACGCGTCCGTTCTCGATCAGGTAGCCGTGCGAGACCACCTCCAGGGCGGCAATGGCGTTTTGCTCGACAAGCAGGACGGACAGACCTTCTTCCTTGTTGATGCGCCGGACGATGTCAAAAATCTCGGCCACGAGAAAAGGGGCCAGTCCTAGGCTGGGCTCATCGAGCATCAGCAGTTTGGGTTGCGTCATCAGGGCGCGCCCAATGGCCAGCATCTGCTGCTCGCCACCTGACAGGTAGCCGGATTGGGCGGTGCGCCGCTGGTGGAGGCGCGGGAAGTAGGTGTAGACCATGTCCTTGTTGCGCAGCATGTCCTGGCGGTTGCCACGCACCGCCGACGCAGCTGCAAGGTTTTCGTCCGGCGTCAGGTGCTCGAACACGCGCCGCCCCTCCAGCACATGAACGATACCGAGTTTGACGCGCTCCTGCGGTGCCAGCGCATCAATGTTCTGACCCAGAAAACGGACTTCTCCGCGGGTGATCTGGCCGCGCTCGGGGCGAAGCAACCCGCTGATGGATTTGAGCGTCGTGCTTTTGCCGGCGCCGTTGGCGCCCAGCAATGCGACCATGCCGCCTTGCGGCACATCGATCGACACGCCCTTGATGGCGAGCGAGACGTGGTCGTAGATGACCTCGACGTTGTTGAGTGACAGAACCCGAGCGGGGTCCGAGACCTGGTTTTCCATACGCGGAGGGAGGGCTGTTGATTGATCGGTCGCGTGCATGGGGTGGTCCTTACTTACTTGCGGGCGTAGCCGAAGGGCCAGACCAGGAGATAGTTGCGCAGATTGGTGTACATCTTGCCAAGGCCCATGGGCTCGACCAGCAGGAAAACGATGATCAGTGCGCCATACACCGCATGCGGGATGTGGGCCAGTGTTTCAAACCCGAGCGTGGCGCCTGCGAGCTGTGCCAGCCAGGCGATCAAGCTGTTCATCAGGCCGGGCATCAACAGAATGAAGGCGGCCCCGAAATAGCTGCCGATGATGCTGCCCAGCCCGCCGACGATCACCATGGCCAGCAGCTCGATCGACACGTTGACGGCGAATTGCTCCGGCGTGGCGGCCCGATAGAAGGTGAAGACCAGGATGGCGCCGCTGACGCCCCCGATGAAGGACGAGGTGGCGAAGGCCACCAGCTTGTAGTAGAGGCTGTGCACGCCGATGACCGCCGCGGCGAAGTCTTTCTCCCGCACGGCGACGAGCGCGCGGCCCAGCGCGCTGCGGCGCAGATTGAGCATGAAGACCGTCACGAGCAGGCACCAGCCCAGCGCCACGTAATAGAGGCCGGCCTCCGAGGTGATGGCCTGACCGAGCAGGCGCATCGCGGGGGCCTGCAGTGTGGCCTGGGTGCCGCCGCTGATGGCCGGCACGTGGGAAATCACCCAGTCCATCACGAACTGCAGCGCCAGCGTGCTGAGCGCCAGATACAGGCCTTTGACGCGCAGCGCCGCGAACGCGAAGACGATGCCGATGACCGCGGCCATCACGCCGCCGAGCACCACGGCGATTTCCCAGGGAATACCGTTGCGCGCGCCATGCACTGCCGTGTAGGCGCCGATGCCCATGATGGCGGCGTAGCCGAAGTGGAACTGACCGGCCCAGCCCAGGATCAGGTTCAGGCCGAGCACGGCCGCAGTCCACACCAGCCAGGGCAGCAGATGGGTGCTGAGGACGAGCGTGCTCATGGTGAATGGCGCGGTGATGGCAAAGGCCAGCAGCAGGCCGATCATCCAGCGGTCTGCGGGCAAGGGGAAAAGGGCCCGCGTGCCAGCGTAACTGGTGTGGGAAATGCCTGATTGACGGAACAGCATGGGCTCAAATCCTTTCGATGTCGTGGCGCCCGAACAGGCCGTGCGGCCGAATCAGGATGGTCAGAATCAGCGTTGCTGCCATCACCAGGTCGCGGCTGCCGCCACCCACCAGCGGGTCTAGGTAGCCGGACGCAACGCCTTCCAGAAGACCCAGCAGCAAGCCTGCCAGAATGGCGCCGCCGATGCTGTCCAGGCCTCCGAGAACGGCGACCGTCAGGCCCTTGAGCAGTAGCAGCGCAAGCCCCTGATTGACCCCTTGAACCGAGCCCCACAGCACGCCGGCCGTGGTGGCCAGCACCGAGGACATGGCCCAGGAAAACGCCACCCCGCGTTCCACCGAAATACCGACCGACCAAGAGGCGATGTAGTCATCGGAGATGGCGCGCAGGACGATGCCCCTGCGTGTGCTAAAGAAAAACATCAAGACCAGAAACAGCGCGGTGGCGACCACCGCTCCCACTACATAGGCGCGACTCAGCAGGATCGGTCCCAGGAACAGCGGTTGATCGCTGATGCCAATGTGCAGCGGACGGCCCGAACCGCCCCAGATGGCCATGGTGGTCGCGCGGATGAAAATGTCGAGCCCCAGCGTCATCATCAGGATCATGATGATGGGCCGGCCTGCGAGTCGGCGCAGCGCCACCCGCTCGATGCCCATGCCGACAAAGAACATCGTTGCCATGGCCAGTGGAATGGCCGTCCACATGGGCAGTCCCAGGCCATTGGCGATGGCCAGCACCACATAGGCGCCCAGCATGGTCATCGCGCCTTGCGCCAGGTTGGGCACGGACGACGATTTGTAGATGAGCACGATGCCCAGGGCCACCAGGGAGTACATCAACCCCGACAGTGCGCCATTAATGGCCAACTCGGCAAACAGTGAGAAATCCATGGTTCAAACCTCCTGCACCGAGAGTTGGCGTTCGATGGTGCCGACCTCCCCGGACTCGTATGTGATCCGCGCTTTCATCGTGACCGTTTTCTGTCCGCCGTAGATCGCATCGATGATGGGCGCATAACGCTCTTCCACCACGTTGCGGCGCAGCTTGCGGGTGCGTGTGATCTCGCCATCATCGGGGTCGAACTCCTTGTGCAGCGACACGAAATGGCGCAGCTTCAGCCCATCCGGGAGGATGCTGTTGACGCGCTGAATCGCGGTCGCGATCAGTTGCATCACCTCGGGTGTTTGCGACAGATCGGCGTAGGACATGTAGGAAATGCCCCGCACCTCGGCCCAATGGCCTACCGTTTCCTTGTCGATGCAGATGATGGCCGCCAGTGTGTCGCGACCGCTTCCGAGCACCGCCACGTCCTTGATGTATGGACTGAACTTGAGGCGGTTCTCGATGTAGTTCGGGATGTAGCGTTCGCCTTGGGCGGTATGCACCACCTCCGACAAGCGCCCGAGCACCACCATATGCCCGTCAGGCTCGACATAACCGGCATCGCCCGTGCGCAGCCAGCCATCCGCCAGCGCTTCCTGGGAGGCTTTTTCCAGCTTGTAGTAGCCGGAGAACACGCTCCCGGAGCGCACCATGATCTCGCCGTTGTCGCTGATTTTGACCTCGACGCCCGGCAATGGCCTGCCGACCGTGTGCAGGCGCACTTCCTCGGCGTCCTGCAAGGCATTGAAGGCACTGCTTTCGGTCTGGCCATAGAACTGGCGCAGTTTCACGCCCAGCGCGCGGTAAAAAACAAAGGTGTCTTCGCCAATGGCTTCGCCGCCGGTGAAGGCACTGCGCAGGCGGGTCAGGCCCAGCTGGTCCTTGATCGGCCCGAAGACCAGCCATTCGCCCAGCTGGCGCATCAGACGCTCTTTCAGGCCGGGCTGTTTTCCCTCGAGCTTGCGCCGTTCGGCGGCCAGCGCGGAGTTCATGAAAACATCGTAGAGCCATTTCTTGAGCGGCGTCGAATCCTCCATGCGCACCTGGATGGTGGTCAGCATGTTGTCCCAGCTGCGGGGTGCCGCCAGATAGAAGGTGGGAGCGACCTCGCGCAGGTCGTGCAGCACCGTTTCCTGGCGCTCGGGAATGTTGATGGTGAAATGCATCGCGATACCCGCGCCCACCGTGATGGCAAAGTCACCCACCCAGGCCATGGGCAGGTAGGCGAGTATGGTTTCGCCAAAGGTGAAGGCGCCCCCCCGATGGGCGTTGCCCACGCCGGCCAGCAGATTTCTGTGGCTCAGCACGACCCCTTTGGGTTTGCCCGTGGTGCCCGACGAGTGTACAAACACGGCGGGTCCGTCGGGCTGGGCACGTTCGATCAAGGCGTTTCGCAGTTTCGGCTCGGCACGCAGGCGATCCGCACCGATGGCCAGCAGCTTGTCCCACGACACCAATCCGGGATTGGGATAGCTGGCCAAGCCGCGCGGCTCGTCGTAAATGATGTGGTCAATCGGCTTGTCCTGATCCCCCAGATCGAGTACCTTGTCGACCTGTTCCTGGTCTTCGGCCAGGACGAAGCGGACATGCGCCTCGTGCATGAAGTGACGTATTTCGTCATGCGTGGCGTCGGGGTAAACCGGCATCGCGTAGCCGCCCAGCATGCCGGCGGCGAGCATGCCCATGTAGAGCCGGGGCCGGTTGTCACCCAGCACCAGCAAGGCATCTTCGCGATCAAACCCAAGATGCTCCATGCCCGCCGCGCAGGCCAGGGTGTCGTCGAGCAGCTGTGACCAGCTGGTTTCCTGCCAGATGCCCAGATGCTTTTCGCGCATCGCCACGCGCTGGCCCAGCAGTTCGGCGTTGCGGGCCAGAATCCGGATGAGGGTGGTGCCGGGGCCCAGATCCCATGGGGTGTTGCCGTTCTTGACGGTGTCGATGTCAGCGCGTCGCATGCGCACCCCCCAGATAGGCCTTGATCACGCGTTCATCCTTCATCACCTCGGCCGGAATCCCGGTTCCTATGGTTTCACCGTAGCTGAGCACCATCATGCGATCACAGATGCCGGTGATCACGTCCATGTGGTGTTCGATCAGCAGCACGGTGACGTTGCGTTCGTCACGCGCGTCGAGAATGAAACGCGCCATGTATTCCTTTTCCTCCTGGTTCATGCCGGCCATGGGTTCGTCAAGAATGAGGAAACTGGGTTCGGCCACCAGCGCGCGCGCCAGTTCGACCCGCTTTTTCAGGCCGATCGGAATGCTGTCCACAAGTTCGTCGCGCACGCTCTGGAGCTGCATGAAGTCGATGATTTCCTCGACCTTGAGCCGGTGCGCCATCTCATCCTGTCGGCCCAGCCACCAATACAGGGCGGTTTTGACCACACCGGGCTTCATGTGGATGTGACGGCCCAGCAGGATGTTGTCGAGCACGCTCATGCCGTTGAACAGCGCCAGATTCTGGAAAGTGCGGGCCACGCCCAGGGTGGCCACCTTGTGCGGCGCCATGCCGGTGATGTCGTGGCCATTGAGCCATATGCTGCCGACCTGCGGTGGGAAGAAGCCGGTGATAGCGTTGGTCATGGTCGTCTTGCCGCTGCCGTTGGGTCCGACCAGGCCAAAAATTTCCCCGCGCTCGATGCGCAGATGGACCCCGGTCACCGCGACCAGACCGCCGAATCGCCGCTCCAGCCCCCGGCATTCGAGAACGGGGATGGTGGCCTCGTCGCTGGCTTGCATCGAAGCCGCCCCCTGCTCCCTGGCGCTGCGATGGGTACTGATGGTGTTGATCACTGAAGGTGCCTATGACATTGAAGGGGTGGACCATGTGCTCGATGGCAACTTGCCAGCCCAATTGCTGCTTCACATAAAAAAATCTAATCCATATTACGTCGAACGTTAGTTAGGGGCCACGGGGGTTTCCCTAGTTCTTTCCAGCGGGCGTTCATGCCGCTGCTTGTTGCACAGTACCCCGCGCAATCAGGGCGTCAATGGTGGCAACGCCGTAGCCATGCTCTAGTAGCAGCTCGCGCGTGTGCTGGCCAAAGCGCGGCGGGGCGCTGTGCGCCCGGCCTGGTGTACGTGACAGCTTGACCGGGATGCCGATGCCCGACATTCCCTCCACCTGCACCACCATGTCGCGATGTAGGGTGTGCGGGGCGGTCAAGACCTGAGGAACGGTTCTGACTGCGCCTGCGGGAATGCCGGCTGCCAGCAGTTCCTGGCACAGCCACTCGCCATCCACCTTCAGCAAATGCTCTTTGAGCAGAGCGCGCAGCGCATCGCGGTGTTGCAAACGGTCGGCGTTGGTGGCAAAACGCGGCTCCTCGGCCAACTCGGGTCGGCCGAGGAACTCGCACAGTTTTTTCCACTGTCCGTTGTTGCCGATCCCCAGGAAGACCTCGCAGGTCTGGGTCGGAAACTTGTCGTAGGGCACGATGTTGGAATGCGCATTGCCGCTGAGCGTGGGTGTCTGGCCCGACTGCAGCCAGTTGGCGCTTTGCGGGTGCAGCAGCGACACGGCGGTGTCGTACAGCGTGGCCTCGACGAACTGCCCGCGCCC
The DNA here is from genome assembly GCA_041987645.1 of Acidovorax sp. Classification (GTDB taxonomy): domain Bacteria; phylum Pseudomonadota; class Gammaproteobacteria; order Burkholderiales; family Burkholderiaceae_C; genus Paracidovorax. The sequence goes on from JBHIWE010000001.1 coordinate 63,046, forward strand.
GGAACGCTGGCGTTCGATCACCGCCAGCAGCACGCCGATCACGGCCGACAGGCCGGTGGCGATGTCCACCACCGGGACGCCGACCCGCAGCGCTCCGGTGTCCGGCGTGCCGTTGACGCTCATCAGGCCGCCCAGCGCCTGTGCCACGGCGTCGTAGCCCGGCGCGCCGCCCAGTGGCCCATTGGCGCCGAAGCCGCTGACGCGGCAGTGGATCAGGCGCGGGAAGCGTTCGCGCATCGTCTGATCATGGCCTATGCCCCAGCGTTCCAGCGTGCCGATCTTGAAGTTCTCGATCAGCACGTCGGCATCCGCCAGCATCTTGAGCACAATCTCGCGCCCCTCGGGCAGGGACAGGTCGATCACGATGTCGCGCTTGTTGCGGTTCAGGCCGTTGTAGTAGGCGGCGGTGCCGTCGTCGGCAAAGGGCGGGCCCCAAGCGCGGGTCTCGTCGCCGGCGGGCGGCTCGACCTTGATGACGTGGGCGCCGTGGTCGGCCAGGATCTGGCCGCAGTAAGGCCCGCCGAGCACGCGCGACAGGTCGATCACCTTCAGACCGGCCAGCGCACCGAAGACTGGGAGGGAGAGGCGTGTGTTCATGGTGGCTTGTCAGTACGAGCGCGGCAGGCCCATCACATGCTCGGCGATGTGGTTGAGCACCATTTCACGGTTCAGCGGCGCGGTGCGCAGCAGTCGCACCAGACCGTACAGATCGTACATGCCGTATTCCTTGGTGAAGCCGTTGCCGCCGAAGCACTGGATCGCACTGTCAACGGCGTGGATCCCGGCCTCGGCGGCGGCGTACTTGGCCATGTTGGCAAATTCGCCGGCTGGCAGGCCCTGGTCGAAGGCCCAGGCGGCCTTGAGCGCCATCAGCGAGGCCATCTCGATCTCGCTGCGCGCCATGGCCAGCGGATGCTGCACGCCTTGGTGGGCGCCGATGGGGGTGTTGTTGAACACCTTGCGGTCGTTGGCGTAGGCCACCGCCTTCTTCAGCGCGAAGCGGCCGACGCCGGTGCACAGGCCCGACAGGATGATGCGCTCGGGGTTGAGCGTGTCGAACAGGATGCTGAAGCCCTTGTCCACTTCGCCCAGCACGTCGGCTTCGGTGAGCTCCACATCGTCGAAGAACAGTTGCCACTGCGTCTCGGGCACCGGGAAGGCGACCGGAATCAGCGTCTTGCTGATGCCTTTCTTCTTCATGTCCACCATGAAGATGGTGAAGCCGTCGGTTTTCTTCTTCACGTCGGCGCGCGGCATGGTGCGCGTGACGACCATGGCGTAGTCGGCGCAGTTGGCATCGGTGATGAAGACCTTCTGGCCATTGAGCCGAAAACCGCCCTGGCCGTCGGGCCTGGCGATGCTGGTGATCTCGATCGAGTTGGAGCCGGCGTTCGGCTCGGTGATGGCGAAGCAGAACTTGATCTCGCCGGCGCAGCCGCCCGGCAGAAAGCGGCGCTTCATGTCCTCGCTGGCGTGCTTGGCCAGCAGGCCCATGGTCATGGTCGGGCCGACCACCAGGTTCAGCAGCGGAATGCCGTTGTTGGCCAGGCCCTCCATGAACAGCAGCATCTCGGTCATGCCCTGGCCGGCGCCGCCGTAGGCCTCGGGCACCATGATGCCGAGAAAGCCGTCGTCGGTGATCTGCTGGTACAGCTCGGTCGGACGCTCGTTCTTCTCGGCGTAGCCGCGCCAGTAGTTGTGGTCGAACTGCTTCGAGATACGATCGCCGTACTCGTAGATCATCCGTTGTTCTTGGGTCAGCTGGAAGTTCATGGAGGCCGCTCCTTATTGCTGGGTGGAAGGAAACTTGGGCGCGCGCTTCTCGCGCACCGAGGCCACGCCTTCCTTGGCGTCCTCGCCGAGGAAGCACAGCATTTCCATGGCCAGCGAGCTCTCGAAGATCGGGCGCGCCACGTTCATCCAGCCGTTCAGGGAGCGCTTGGTCAGGCGGATCGCCTGCTGGCTGCCATTGGCCAGTTTGTTGGCCACGGCCATGGCCTTGTCCATCAGCTCGGCGCGCGGCACGCACAGGCTGACCAGGCCGATGCGTTCGGCTTCCTTGCCGTTGACGAAATCAGCCGTCATCAGGTAGTACTTGGCCTTGGCCATGCCGCACAGCAGCGGCCACAGAATGGCTGCGTGGTCGCCGGCGGCGACGCCGATCTTGACATGGCCGTCGGTAATCTTGGCCTCCTCGGCCATGATGCTGATGTCGGCCAGGAAGGCGACTGCCAGACCGGCACCGACGGCCACGCCGTTGATGGCCGAGATGATGGGCTTGTCGCAGGCCATCATGTTGTAGACCACGTCCGAAGCCTCGGTCATGGTGTTGGCGATTTCCTTCGGGTTGCCGACCATGCCGGCCACCCATTCCAGGTCGCCGCCGGCCGAGAAGGCCTGGTCGCCCGCGCCGGTGATGACCGCCACCTTGGTCTTGGCATCGTCAGTGACCACGCCCCAGATCTTGGTCAGCTCCCAGTGCAGCCGGCCATTGGTGGCATTCATGACCTCGGGGCGGTTGATGGTGATGACCAGCACGCCGTTGGGCTTGTGGTCGAACTTGAGGAATTGAAAGTCAGCGTAGTTCATGTTGAGGCTCCTTGAAAACGAAAACGAAAACGAAAACGAAAATGAAAGGCAAAGGACGGTCAGCGCAGCTCGGCGCGTCCGTTGTTCAGCACGACGATGTCGCGTTCGACGGCGCGGGCGCGAAAGGAAACGACCTTGCCATCCACCCAGAGCTCGGTGCGTATCGTTTCGCCGGGGTAAACGGGTGACGAAAAACGCACATCCAGCGACTGCAGGGCGCTCGGGTCGCCGCCGCAGACGCGCTGGGTGAGTGCCCAGCCGGCGATGCCGTAGGTGGCCAGGCCGTGCAGGATGGGCTGCTTGAAACCAGCGGCGCTTGCCACCGCGGGTTCGGCGTGCAGCGGGTTGTAGTCGCCCGAGAGGCGGTAGATCAGCGCGGCACGCGGCTGGGTGGCGAAATCGTCGCTGTGATCAGGCGCGCGCGTGGGCAGCTCATGCACGGTTTTGACCGGCCCGGCCGGGCCGCCAAAACCACCGTCGGCGCGGCAGAAGGTGGTCGAGGTCAGCGTGGCCAGCAGTTCGCCGCTGGTGGCGTCCGTCACCGTGCGCTCGGTGTAGATCAGAGCCCCCTTGTCCGGCCCCTTGTCGATGATCTGGCTCACCCGCGTGCGCCCGATCACTTCACCCTCGGGCGGCACCGGCCGGTGCAGGCGCAAGCCCTGTTCGCCATGCACCAGCCGCACCCAGTCAACGCCGGTGGCCGGGTCCTTGAGCCACATGCCGGGATAGCCCAGCACCACCGGCAGAGTGGGCAGCGCCAGCAGGTTCTTTTCATAGACAAAGCGCAGCTCGGTCTCGTTGGTCGGGTCGGTGCCCAGGCCCACGCCCAATGCGTAGAGCATGGTGTCGCGCTGGGTGTAGCGATGGCGAACGTCCTCGAACGGCCATGCCATCAGTTTCTCGTAGTTGATCGCCATGGCAGATGACGTCAGACGGGATCCCAGGAGAACACGATGTTCGAGCTCTCCAGCGGATAGAAGTTCTGCTTCATGGCGGGCAACACGCGCTCGGCGATGGTCTCGGGTGTCCAGCCCTCGGCGGTGTGCATGCCGCGGATCGGGCGCGACTGGCTCATGAGGAAAATCTCGTTGCCGCGCACGGCGAAGATCTGGGCCGTGACGTCGGCTGCGGCATCGCTGGCCAGGAAGGTGGCCATGGGCGCAATCTGCTCGGTACCGAGTTTTTTTAGTTTTTCCACGCGTGCCTGCTGCTCGGGTGTGTCGGTGGGGATGGCGCCGATCATGCGGCTCCAGGCGAACGGCGAGATGCAGTTGGAACGCACGTTGTAGCGTTGCATGTCGCCGGCGATGTGGCGCGACATGGCCACGATGCCCAGCTTGGCAGCGGCGTAGTTGGCCTGGCCCAGGTTGCCGATCAGGCCGGACGTGGAAGTCATGTGCACATAGGCACCCGACTTCTGCGTCTTGAAGTGCGGGGCGGCGGCTCGCGAAGTGAAGAAGCTGCCGTTGAGGTGCACGTCGATGACGGCGCTCCACTCCTCGGGCGACATGTTGAAGAACAGGCGGTCGCGCAGGATGCCGGCGTTGTTGACGACGATGTCGATGCGCCCGAAGGTGTCGGCCGCGCATTCGATGATGCGGTTGGCCGTGGGCCAGGTCGAGACGCTGTCGGTGCTGAGAACGGCCTGGCCGCCAGCGGCCTTGATCTCGTTGACCACCTGCTGGCCGTGGCTGGCGTCATTGCCTTCGCCGCCGACCGAGGCGCCGATGTCGTTGACCACCACCTTGGCGCCTTGCGCCGCCATCATCAGTGCGATGTCGCGGCCGATGCCCCGGCCCGCGCCGGTGACTACGGCGACTTTGTCTTGCAGCATGTTGCCCTTGCTCATGAAATGACTCCTGGTTGTTGATTTGAAAAATCAGACGGTGGCGGCCGTGCCCAGCAGGGCCGTCACCTGGCTGGAAAGAACGCCGCCGTTGCCGTGGCACAGGGCGATCTCCGCATTCGGCACCTGGCGGTCGCCGGCCTCGGCGCGCAGTTGCTGCATGGCCTCGATCAGCAGGAACATGCCGTACATGCCCGGGTGGCAGCACGACAGGCCGCCGCCATTGGTATTGACCGGCAGTGCGCCGCCCGGTGCGATGCGCCCGTTGCGCACGAAAGCGCCGCCTTCGCCCTTGGCGCAAAAGCCCAGGTCTTCGAGGAACAGCAGCGTGTTGATGGTGAAGGCGTCGTACAACTCCAGCACGTCCACGTCCTTCGGGGCCAGTCCGGCCATGGCGAAGGCGCGCGGCCCCGACTCGGCGGCGGCGGTGACCGTCAGGTCGGGCATGGAGCCGATCTGGCGGTGCCAGGTGGCGGCGGCCGCGCCCAGCACATAGACCGGTGGCTTGGGAAAGTCTTTCGCCCGCTCGCTGCGCACCAGCACCAGGGCGCCGCCGCCGTCGGTGACCAGGCAGCAATCGAGCACCGACAGCGGATCGCTCACCAGCCGCGAAGCCAGCACCTGTTCGATGCTGAGCGGATCGCGCGCATGGGCCAGCGGATTGAGTTGCGCCCACTGGCGCGCCGCCACCGCGATGTGCGCCAGGTCCTCGCGCGTGGTGCCGTACTGGTGCATGTGGCGTGCTGCGGCCAGGGCGTAGCTGGAGATCGGGTAGCGCGGCTCGTAGGGCGCTTCGTACAAGGGCGTTTCGGCCATCAACTTGAGCTTGCCAAAGCCGGAGCCCTGGTTGCTGCCGTAGCAGATCAGCGCCACTTCGCACTGGCCGGTGTGCAGCGCCATGGCGGCGGTGAGAAGGTGGCCCACATAAGACGAGCCGCCGACCATGGTGGATTCGCAGAACTTGGGATGGATGCCCAGATATTCGGCCACCGACAAACCGGCGAGGAAGTGGTAGGACGAGCCGGTGAACAGGCCATCGACATCGGACAGCTTCAAGCCGGCATCGGCCAGCGCGCCGTGCACCGCTTCGCCCAGAATTTCGAGCGCGCTGCGACCGGGGGCCATGGGCACGCCGCCCAGGCTGGCGCCCACGATGGCGGCCGCGCCGCGCAACGGAGATATGGCGCTCATGCTGTGGCGTCCTGTGGAATGAAGACCAGCAGCTTGCCCTTGGCCGGGTCGTCGATCACGCGGGCTTGCACCTTCATGCCGATGCGTACCTGCTCAGGCGCGATGCCATCGACGCGCGACATCAGCCGCGGCCCTTCGGCCAGGTCCACCAGTGCCACGTTGTAGTCGCCGCCGGCCTGTGGCTTGCGGCGCACCGTGGTGCTGGAATAGACGCAGCCGACCCCGCTCGGATCCACCCATTCGAGCTGGCCCGAGCCGCAATGGGTGCACAGCGCGCGCGGGTAGAACACATGCTGGCCGCAGGCCGTGCAGCGCTGGATCTGAAAGCGGCCCTGCGCCAGCGCCTGCGCGAACTGAGCGTCCGGGCCGGGGCCGTCAAATGCCGGATAGCCCGATGCGCTCATGACGGCAACTTCAGCACGCTGGCAGCCAGGATGTTGCGCTGCACCTCGTTGCTGCCGCCGTAGATGGTGGCCGGGCGTGCGTTGTAGAAGGTGGTCAACGCATCGGTCTTGCCGCCGGGCAGGGCGGTGGAGCCGGGCGTGCCGCCACTCGATCCCATGACATCGACCAGCAGATCGGCCAGGCGCGAATAGGTTTCGGTGCCGAACAGCTTGAGCATGGAGACATCGGGCCCCAGGGTTTCGCCGCGCTTGACCTGATCGATGAAGCGGCCATAGAGCGCGCCCAGGTCGGCCACATCCAGCGCCAGTTTGGTGTAGCGGTCCACGAAGCCGCTGTCTTCGAACAGGCCGAGCCGCTGCGCGGCTTCCTGCACGCGCGCCAGCGCGTACTGGCTTTGCTTGGGGCTGCCCAGGAAAATGCGTTCGAAGCCGAGCAGCGCCTTGGCGATGGTCCAGCCCTTGTTGAGCTCGCCCACGATGCTGCTGCGCGGCACGCGCACGTTTTCCAGGAAGACCTCGCAGAAGTCTTCGCCGCCCGCGATGTTGCGGATGGGGCGCACCGTGATGCCCGGGGTTTTCATGTCGGCCAGCAGAAAGCTGATGCCTTCCTGCTTCTTGGCCGATTTGTCGGTGCGCACCAGCAGGAAGATGTGGGTGGCGTCCTGCGCCAGCGTGGTCCAGGTCTTTTGTCCGTTGACGATGAAATCGTCGCCGTCGACCACCGCTTCGGTGCGCAGGCTGGCCAGGTCGGAGCCGGAATTCGGTTCCGAATAACCCTGGCACCAGATGTGCTCGCCGGCAATGATTTTGGGCAGGTAGTAGGCGCGCTGCGCCTCGTTGCCGTGGTTGATCAGCAGCGGGCCGACCATGGTGATGCCCATGTCGGGCGCGCGCGCCACGCCCCAGCGCTCCTGCTCTTCGATGAAGATGATGAGTTTCTCGGGGCTCAGACCCATGCCGCCGTACTGTGTGGGCCAGCTCGGCGCGACCCAGCCTTTTTCCGACAGCTTCAGGTACCAGGGGCCGATTTCGGACCAGCGCAGGCGCCGCTGCGGGTAGCGCCATTCGCTGGGGAAATGCTTTTCAAAAAATTCGCGCACGGTGGCGCGGAAGCTGGCGTTGTCGAACGCATTCCAGTCGGTGGCCGTAGAGGCGGTGGTGTTCATGCGTGCTCCTGTGCGGTGGCGTTTTGGGTGAGGTTGGCGTAGCGGCGGCGCTGCTGGTTGCCATTGCCCAGCCAGGCGGCCAACACCAGAGCACGCTGCAGATACAGGCCCAGGTCGTATTCGTCGGTGACGCCGATGGCGCCGTGCAGTTGCACTGCCTCCCGCGCCACCTGCAGCCCCGCATCCGACGCGCGCGACTTGACGCGGCTTGCCAGGGCAGAGCGCGCGCTGGCGTCGGCGGCCGGGTCATCTAGCAGGGCCAGAGCCTGCGTCACCACGCTGGCAGTCAGTTCCTGCTGAATCAACAGGTCCACAGTGCGGTGCTGCAGTGACTGGAAGCTGCCTATCGGCTTGCCGAACTGGATCCGCGTTCGCAGGTAGTCTTGTGTCATGGCCAGCATGCTGCGCACAAGGGCCAGCAGTTCAACGCTGGCCAGTACCAGGGTTTCGTCGTAGGCGCGGGTCAGCGCGGCCGCGGCGGCGGCCCCTTCGGCCAGCAGGTGGCTGGCGGGCAGGCGAACGCTGTTCAAGTTGAGCTGTGCTGCATAGCTGCCGTCGGCCAGCGGCTGGCTCGACAGGGTAAGGCCGGATGCATCTGCCGGCACCCACACCAGGGCCAGACCTTGCGGGCCGGTGGCGCTGACGATGTAGCCGTCGGCCCCGGCGCCGGGGCGCACATGGCGCTTGCCGCCATGTACCAGCAGGGAGTCGCCCTGGCGCTCCAGCCGGGTTGCCGCCTGGCCCGGCCGGTCTTTCGCGCCGGTGACATCTTCCTGCCAGGCGACGGCGGGCAGGGTGCGACCCGCGGCGAGTTCGCTCAGCAGCCGCGCCGACAACTCGGTGGCACCCGCATGGGCCAGCAGCCGGCCGGCAAACACCAGCACCGGCACCACCGGTTCGGGCGCGACCTGAGAAGCCAGGGCGGCCGCCACCTCGGCCATCTCGGCGAAGCCCTGGGCGTAGCCGCCCAGTGGTTCGGGCACCAGCAGCCCGGTCCAGCCCTGTTCGGCCAGGGCGTTCCAGAAGCGGCGGTCGTAGCCCGGCATCTGCTGGCGCAGGGCGCGGGCGCGGTTGAGTGGCGATTCTTTGGTGGCAAAACTCAGTGCGCTTTCGCGCAGCATGGTCAGCTGTTCAGCGCGTTCGCTGTCGTGGGTGGTGGTCATGATGGGGTGGGTTGCGTTGTCGGTTGATCGGTATCGACGAGGCCGCTGTCGGCCCCGGCGGGAGGAAAATCGGCCATGGGCGTCTCAATAGGATTTGGGCAGGCCCAGCACCTTCTCGGCGATGAAGCACAGGATGAGTTGCGGGCTGATCGGTGCAACGCGCGGGATCATCATTTCGCGCAGGTAGCGCTCGACGTGGTACTCCTTGGCGAAACCAAAGCCGCCCAGCGTGGCCATGGCGCGCTGGCAGGCGTTGAAGCCGGCTTCGGCCGCCATGTACTTGGCGGCATTGGCATCAGCGCCGCAGTCCAGCTTGTTGTCGTATTTCCAGGCCGCGCGCATCGCCATCATCTCGGCGGCTTCCAGCTCCATCCACGATTGCGCCAGCGGATGCTGGATGGCCTGGTTCTTGCCAATGGGGCGGTCGAACACCACGCGTTCACCGGCGTACTGGACGGCCACCTCCAGCGCCTTGCGGCCCAGGCCGATCGCTTCGCCAGCGATCAGCACCCGCTCCGGGTTCATGCCGTGCAGGATGTACTCAAAGCCGCGCCCCTCTTCGCCGATGCGGTCCTCCACCGGGACCCGCAGGCCGTCGATGAAGACTTGGTTGGAATCGACCGCCTTGCGCCCCATTTTTTCGATTTCACGCACTTCGACAAAACGGCGGTCGAGGTCGGTGTAGAACAGGCTCAGGCCGAAGGTCGGTTTCTTGCAGTCCTCGATCGGCGTGGTGCGCGCCAGGATCAGCATTTTTTCGGCTACCTGGGCGGTCGAGATCCAGACCTTCTGGCCGGACAGCACGTAGTGATCGCCCGAGCGCTCGGCGCGGGTTTTCAGGCGGGTGGTGTTCAGGCCGGTGTTGGGTTCGGTGACGGCGAAGCAGGCTTTTTCCTTGCCCTGGATCAGCGGCGGCAGCATGCGGCGTTTTTGCGCCTCGTTGCCAAACACGGCCACGGGCTGCAAACCGAAAATGTTCATGTGCACCGCCGATGCGCCCGACAGCCCGGCGCCCGACTGTGAGATGGTTTGCATCATCACGGTCGCTTCACTGATGCCCAGTCCGCCACCGCCATATTCCTGTGGCAGGCAAACGCCGAGCCAGCCGCCGTCAGCCAGAGCACGGTGCAGTTCGTGCGGAAAGCCGCCAACCTTGTCGCGTTCGAGCCAGTAGCTGTCGTCGAAGCGGGCGCAGATTTTGCCGATCGCTTCGCGGATGGTTTCGTGTTCTGGGTTGGGTGTGAAATTCATGGATGAGAACGCTGTTCAACGCCCGCTGAAACGTGGGGCGCGCTTTTCCAGAAAGGCCTGCACGCCTTCACTTGCATCGCTACTTCGGGCGCGAGCTTCAATCAGAGACTTCTCGAGCGCCATTTGCTCGTGCAGGTTGCGTCGCGCGGCGCCTTCGCACAGTTGCTTGATGCCAGCCATCGAGGCGGTGGGCGCACGGGCCAGTCGTTCGCACAGGGTTTGGGCGCGAGCGCCCAACTCGGCGTCAGGCACGACTTCGTCCACCAAGCCGAAGTCGAGGCATCGGCGAGCGTCGATGGGGTCACTGAGCATGAGAAGCTGGCGCGCGCGCAGCGAGCCGATGCGTCGGGTGATGAAGTGGGATGCGCCCATGTCAGGGGACAAGCCGATGGCTGCGTACCCTGTGCGCAGCTTCATTGATGCTGCCGCCAGAGCGAAGTCGCCGCAAAGTGCCCAGCCGATGCCGCCACCGCCGACCGAGCCGTTGATGGCTGTCACCACCGGCACCGGCAGTTCCGACAGTCGCAGTAGCGCCGGGTGCGCGATGCCCACGAGCTCGTCAATATAGACGTCGAGCGTTCCAGCGTGTTGGCGCATCTCGGCGATATCCCCGCCGGCGCAGAATATCGTTCCGCTGCCGGTCAGCAATACGACCCGCGGCTTTGCTGCGGCAATCTCGGCAACTGCGCGGGCCAGTGCAGCAGTGGACGCGAGAGAGATCGTGTGAGGGCCGTCGCTGCGGTCGAGCACGATCCGGCCAATGTCCCTGGCCACACTCCAACGTACGTTGTCAGCAGTTTGTTCTTCCATCAGTTGCTCCAGTTTTGAACCCGGCGCGAGAATGCGGTGTTGTCGCATTCGAAATGAAGTGGTTTCAGATGATCGCCAGACCGAGGCGTGTGCCCTGGTCAATGGCGCGCAAGGCGTCGAGTTCGGCGGCCAGCTCGGCGCCGCCGATGACATCGGGCGCGAGGCCGAGCGCACGCAGTTCGGCAACCAGTGCGTTCTCGCTGTCCTGGCCGGCACACAGGACGATGGTGTCCACGGCCAGCGTTTGCGGCATGCCGTTGATGCTCAGGTGCAGGCCGGCATCGTCGATGCGTTCATAGGTGCAGCCCGAGAGCGTGCGCAGGCCGCGCCGCGCCAACTCGGCCTTGAGCGCCCAGCCGGTGGTCATGCCCAGGCTGCGTCCGGGTTTTTCCGGCTTGCGCTGCAACAGGGTAACTTCGCGTGGCGAGCTGACCGGCTGCATCGGTTTCAGGCCGCCAGCGGCTGAGGGCGAGGTGTCGACACCCCATTCAGCGTGAAACTGCTCGACCGCCTGGGGCGCGTTGGTCGCCTTACCCGCATGCTCGTCATGCAGCAGGAAGGTGGACACGTCGAAGCCGATGCCCCCGGCACCGATGACCGCGACCCGGTGGCCCGCTTGCACCCGGCCCGACAGCAGGTCGGCATAGCTCACCACCTTGGGGTGGCTGATGCCCGGAATTTGCGGCAGGCGCGGGCGCACGCCGGTGGCGATCACGATGCGGTCGTAGTGACCGGCAGCGAGAGAGGGGGCGTCCGCTGGGTTGTTGAGCTTGAGCGTCACACCGTGCCGCGCCACGCCCTGCTTGAAGTAGCGAAGCAGTTCATTGAACTCCTGCTTGCCCGGCACGGCCCGGGCCAGGTTCAACTGGCCGCCAATCTCGGGCCCGGCCTCGAACAGGGTGACTGCATGACCGCGTTCGGCCGCAGTCAGCGCGCAGGCCAGTCCGGCTGCGCCGGCACCGATCACCGCCACCTTGCGCTGCATGGCCCGTGGCGGCAACAGCGAGAACTCCAGCTCGCGCCCGGCGCGTGGATTGACCAGGCAGGTGGCGGGGCGGTCGGCGAAGATGTAGTCTAGGCAGGCCTGGTTGCAGGCGATGCAGGTGTTGATCTCGTCGGCGCGGCCCTCGGCCGCCTTGCGCACGAAGTCGGCATCGGCCAGGAAGGGGCGCGCCATCGACACCATGTCGGCGTCGCCGCTGGCCAGGATGTCTTCGGCCAGATCGGGCGTGTTGATCCGGTTGGAGGCGATGACGGGAATCGTCACCGCTTTTTTGATGCGGGCCGCCGCAAAGCGCCAGGCGGCACGCGGCACCACGTAGGCAATGGTCGGGATTCGTGCTTCGTGCCAGCCGATGCCGGTGTTGAGGACGTCGGCGCCTGCGGCCTGCACCGCCTGGGCGAGCTGGATGATGTCGTCAGACGGGGCGCCGCCCTCGACCAGATCGAGCGCCGACACCCGGTACATGAGCAGAAACTGTGGCCCCAGGCGTTCGCGCGTGCGCCGCACGATCTCCACCGGCAGGCGATGGCGGTTCTCCACGCTGCCGCCGAATTCGTCGCTGCGGTTGTTGGTGCGCGTGACGGTGAACTGGTTGAGCAGGTAGCCCTCCGAGCCCATGATCTCGACGCCATCGAAGCCGGCGCGTTGCGCGAGTTCGGCGCAGCGGACATAGTCCTCGATCGTTTGCCAGACTTCGGCCGTGCTCAGGGCGCGCGGCGCGCGCGGGTTGATGGGCGAGGGAATCTCGCTGGCGCCGACGGGCTGGGCGATTTTTGCGTAGCGCCCGGTGTGCAGGATTTGCAGAATGATCTTGCCGCCCTCGGCATGCACCGCCCGAGGGATCGGTTGGAGCGCGTCGGCCTGCTCCGCCGTGGCGAGCTGGGGGCCGGTTTCGTCCAGCAGGCCATCCGGGTTGGGGGCGTAGCCGCCGGTGACGATCAGGCCCGCTCCACCGCGCGCCCGTTCGGCATAGAACAGGGCCAGCCGCTCGATCGACCGGTCCAGCGATTCCAGTCGAGTGTGCATCGAACCCATCAGCGCCCGGTTGCCAAGGGTGTGTGCGCCGACCTTCAGAGGGGACAGCAGCGTCGGAAAGCAAATGGGGGTACCGGTGGACATGGCAGGTAGTCTCTCGAATAATCTAACTAACACCTGTTCGATGATATATCATACGGCGTCGACCAGCCATGCAATTGGCGAGCACCTCCAATTATTCGTCCAGATTGACGGTGTGATGCAGGCGGCGATTTCGATAACAGTCAGCCAGGAGATTTCCCCATGATGTTCGATGACGACCAGATTGCGCTGCGTGATGTGGCGCGCCGCTTTGCACGAGAAAAACTCAGGCCCGATTACCAGAAGCGCGAATCGCAACTTGGCATCGACCGGGCCTTGTTCAAGGAAATGGGTTCGCTCGGTCTGATCGGTGTTGACCTGTCCGAGGAATATGGCGGCTTGGGCCTCAGTGGCGTGACGGCCGGCATGATCACCGAGGAAATTGCCTATGCCGACTTCAACGTCAGCTACATGCAGTTGCTCAGCTCGCTGATGGGGGCCATCATCCATGCCAATGCATCGCCCGAGCTGGCGCGCACCTGGAACAGCCGGATCGTGGCGGGCGAGGCCATCGTCGCCCTGGGTTTGACCGAACCGCGCGGTGGCTCGGATGCCGCCAATCTGCAGCTCAAGGCGCGGCGCGAGGGAGGCGAGTACGTGCTTTCCGGCGAGAAGACCTCCATCACTTTTGCCGACCAGGCCGATGCCATGGTGCTGTTCGCGCGCACCGGCAAGCCCGAGGACGGCGCGCGTGGCGTCAGCGCGTTCCTGGTGGATCTGAACCAGAAAGGCGTGCAGCGCACGCGCTTCGACGATGTGGGCAGCAAGATCATCGGCCGTGGCTCGGTGTTTTTCGACGACGTGCGGGTGCCGGTCGAGAACCGGCTGGGCGACGAGGGCAAAGGCTTCACGCAGGTGATGCAGGGCTTTGACTTCAGCCGCATCCTGATCGCGCTGCAATGCGTGGCCGCCGCGCAGGCCTCGATCGACGAAACTTGGGAATACGTGAAGGAGCGCCAGACCTTTGGCGCGCCGCTGGCGCAGTACCAGGGCGTGAGTTTTCCGATCGTCGAGTTCGAGACCCTGATCGCCGCCTGCCGCCAGCTCTGCTACCACGGCCTGGCCTTGCGCGACGCCGGCCAGCCGCACACCGCGGAAGCGGCCATGGTCAAGTGGATGGGCCCCAAGACCGCTTTTGACGCGATTCACCAGTGCCTGCTGACCTTTGGGCACTATGGCTGGTCGATGGACCTGCCCCACCAGCAGCGTCTGCGCGACGTGATGGGCCTGGAAATCGGCGACGGAACGGCGCAAATCATGAAGCTGATCGTTGCCCGCGAGCGCGTGGGCCGCGCCGCCGTGCAATACGCCAAGGAGAGCAACAAATGAGTCAGACATCCCCTGTGGTGGTCAGCCGTGCCGGCCCCGTTGGCATTATCGAGTTGGCCCGCCCTGAAAAATTCAATTGCCTGTCGCTGTCCGTTCATGCGGCCATCGAGGCGGCGATTGATGAATTTGAGAAACCCGGCTCCGGTGTGCGCGCCATTCTGATCCGGGCGCAAGGCAAGCATTTTTGCACCGGCGCCGACCTGGATGAGGTGAAGTCGCTGCGTGGCGATCCAGCCAGGCTCAAGCACTTCATCGCCTATGGTCACGGCGTGCTCAAGCGCCTGGAGCGCAGCGATTTGCCGGTGGTGGCGGCCTGCCAGGGCCTGACCCTGGCCGGAGGCAGCGAACTGATGCTGGCCTGCGACATCATCTTTGCGGCCAAGGACGCGCGCTTTGGCGACCAGCATGCCCAGTTCGGCCTGATTCCCGGCTGGGGCGGCAGCCAGCGCATACCGCGCATCGTCGGCCTGCGACGTGGCCTGGACCTGTTCTTTTCGGCGCGCTGGATCGATGCCGGCACCGCCGAGCAGTGGGGGCTGGTGAACTATGTGGTCGAGCCTGACAAGCTGCATGAGGAAGCCCTGGCGTATTGCACCAAGCTCGCCACGCGCAGCCGCATCGGCATGGCCACCATGAAACGTTTGGCGCGGCAAGGCATGGAGGGTTCGTCAGAGGTCGGTCTTCAGCTTGAGGAAGACCTGGCCAGCGCGGCCCTGCTCGATGACGACGTCAGCGAAGGTCTGGCGGCCTTCGAGGCGCGCCGTACTCCGGTGTTCAAGGCCTGAGAGGCTGAATGCTTTTTCTCGCGAATAGGCGCAATCACATATGACCATCCTCTCCTCCCGCATATCGACTTCCGACGACGAATTCCGGCTCAACCGCGAAGCCTACGAGGCGGTGATCGCGGACCTGCAGGGCCGTCGCCAACTGGCGCTGGCCGGTGGCCCCCCGAAAGCTCGGGAAAAACACCTGGCGCGCAACAAGATCCTGCCGCGCCATCGCGTTGAAGTGCTGCTCGATCCGGGCTCGCCTTTCCTGGAGGTCGGCATGCTGGCCGGCGAAGGCATGTACGACGGCGTGCCGCCGGGTGCCAGCATCATCACCGGCATCGGTCTGGTGCAGGGCCGCCCGTGCATGATCATTGCCAACGACGCCACCGTGAAGGGCGGCACCTACTACGGCATGACCTGCAAGAAGCATGTGCGGGCGCAGCAGATTGCCTGGGCGCACCGCCTGCCCTGCATCACGCTGGTGGACAGCGGTGGCGCGTTCCTGCCGGAGATGGCCAACATCTTCCCCGACGTGGGGCAGTTCGGCAGCATCTTCAACAACCAGGTGCGCATGTCGGCCGAAGGCATCCAGCAAATTGCCGTGGTGATGGGCCCCTGCACGGCAGGTGGCGCCTACATCCCGGCGCTGTGCGACGAGGTGGTGATCGTCAAGGAGCAGGGCTATATGTACCTCGGTGGCCCCGAGTTGACCTTTGCCGCCACCGGCGAGACGGTGGACGGCGAGTCGCTGGGCGGCGCCAAGATGCACTGCAGCGTGAGCGGCGTGACCGATCACATTGCCGAAGATGACCGCCACGCGCTGGCCATCACGCGTGAAATCGTGCGCGACCTGGGTGAGCAGCCCAAGCCACGCTGGACGCGTCAGCCGTCGGTGCCGCCGCGCTTCGATCCGCGCGAGATTTACGGCATCATCAGCCGCGACACCAAAATCCCGACCGACACGCGCGAGATTCTGGCGCGCTTTGTTGACGACAGCCGGTTCCAGGAATTCAAGCCGATGTACGGCGACACCCTGCTGACCGGCTTTGCGCGCATCCACGGCCACGAGATCGGCATCCTGGCCAACCAGGGCGTGCTGTTCCCGGAAAGCGCGATGAAGGCGGCGCACTTCATCGATCTGTGCTGCCAGCGGGACATCCCGCTGCTGTTCATGGCCGACGTGACCGGTTTCATGGTCGGGCGCGCCGCCGAGCAGGCGGGCATTGCCAAGGCCGGGGCCAAGATGATCACGGCGATGGCCTCGGCCAACGTGCCCAAGTACACCATCATCATGGGCGCCTCTTACGGTGCAGGTTACCTGGCGATGTGTGGCCGCCCGTTCAACCCGACCGCGATGTTTACTTGGCCGACCGGCCGCGCGGGCATCATGGGCCCGGACCAGGCCGCCACCGTGATGGCGCTGGTGCGCAAACAGATCAACAAGACCGAAGGCAAGGAGTGGACGCCCGAGGAAGAAGAGGCGATCAAAGCGC
The DNA here is from genome assembly GCA_041987645.1 of Acidovorax sp. Lineage (GTDB taxonomy): Bacteria > Pseudomonadota > Gammaproteobacteria > Burkholderiales > Burkholderiaceae_C > Paracidovorax. The sequence goes on from JBHIWE010000001.1 coordinate 79,177, forward strand.
CGGTGCGCAAGATCTACGAAGACTTCCAGCCGGCGAAGAACTTCTCCTCGAACTTGTGGGTGGACGGCATCATCGACCCTGTGGAAACACGCGACGCCATGGGGCTGCTGCTCGACCTCGCATCCCGTACTGCCGCCAAACCGACGCCGTTCGGTGTCTTCCGTTTCTGACCAGGACGCAGCCATGCAACGTATCCACACCGTCTTGACGACCCATTTCGCCGCAGGAGGCGGGCATGCTTAAGAAAATCCTCATTGCCAATCGCGGCGAGATCGCCTGCCGCATTGCCCGCACCTGCCGCAAGCTCGGCCTGGAAGTGGCCACCGTGCATTCCAGTGCCGACCGGTTGGCCCGCCATGTGCGTGAGATCGGCGAATCGGTCGAACTCGGGGGCGCTGCGCCCAGCGAGAGTTATCTGAACATCGATGCCATCATTGCGGCGGCCCGGCGTGTCGGCGCCGATGCCGTTCATCCGGGCTACGGCTTCGTTTCGGAAAACGCGGACTTCGTGCGAGCACTCGAAGCCGCCGGACTCACCTTCATCGGCCCCCGGGCCGAGACCATCGAACGCGTGGGCGGCAAAGCCAGTGCCAAGCGCGAGGCCGCCCGCCTGGGCGTGCCGGTCATTCCCGGCAGCGAAAGCGGCATGACCGATGCGGCCGAAGTGTTGAATCTGGTGCGCGGCATGAAGTTGCCCGTGCTGCTCAAGGCCGTGGCTGGCGGCGGTGGCCGTGGCATGGCGGTGGTCGACACGCTGGACGGCCTGGAAGGGCGCATCGAGAGCGCCATGCGCGAGGCCGAAAAATCCTTCGGCAACGGTGAACTGATCGTTGAGCGCTACCTGCCCCAGGTGCGCCACCTGGAGGTGCAGGTGGCCGGTGACGGCCAGGGCCACGCCATCCACCTGTTCGAGCGCGAGTGCACCTTGCAGCGGCGCCATCAAAAAGTGATCGAAGAAGCGCCGTCCAGCGGCCTGAGCCCGCGCTTACGCGCGGCCATCCTGGCCGACGCGGTCAAGCTGGCCGCCGGCGTGAATTACCGCGGCCTGGGCACGGTGGA
>JBHIWE010000002.1:0-67930 GCA_041987645.1 Acidovorax sp.
TGCGCAACTACCGCCCTGCGGCCGTGCTGGACGCGCACGAATACACCGTCGTCGGGCGCTTCCTGCAGAAGTTCGGCGGCATCCAGCGCTACGACGCGCTGCTGCAGCACGCCACCACAGCCAACACCCCGGAATTCATCAACAAGGCCGCGCTGGAATGGTTCCGCCAACCCATGGTGAGCGCGCTCACCGCGCAAGGGCTGACCAACGAGTGGTACTACACCACCTCTACCAACATGGACGACCGCACCATCTCCATGGGCGGCACCCAGCCCGACACCGGCCGCAACGTGAATGGCCTGAAGAACGCGGTCAGCATGCTGGTGGAAACGCGCGGCGTGGGCATCGGTCGCACCGATATCCAGCGCCGCGTCCACACGCAGGTCACGGCACTCACCAGCGCGCTGCGCAGCACGGCAGACCGCGCGGCCAACCTGGAACAGGTGCGTTCCTTCGTGGCCCGCGACACAGCGGCCCAGGCCTGCCGCGGCCAGGTGGTGGTCGAAGCCGCCTCGACGCCTACTCAGCGCGACCTGCTGATGCTCGACCCGCAGACCGGCGCGGACCGCGCGATGCGTGTGGAATGGAACTCGTCCCTGGAGCTGCGCACGGTCAAGAGCCGCGCACGGCCCTGCGGCTACTGGCTGGCGGGCACCGCCGCGCCGGCGGTGGACCGGCTGCGGCTGCTGGGCCTGCAGGTGATGCGGGTAGCCGAGCAAGGCTCGGTGCTGGCCGACACCTACCAGGAAACCGGCCGCGACACTGCCGCGCGCCAGGACGTGCGCGGAACGGTGGCAGGATCCGGCGACATCGTGAACGTGCAAACCACGCTGGCCCGCAGCGCCATCGACGCTCCTGCCGGCAGCTTCTACGTGCCACTGAACCAGCCGCTGGCCAACCTGGCCGTCGCAGCCCTGGAGCCGGACACGCAGAACAGTTATTTCGCCAACCACCTCATCGGCAGCCTGAGCGAAACGGCCCGTGTGATGGTGCCTCCGTCGCTGGTGTTCGAGGGCGACTGAAAAGCCACCAGCCAATCGGCCGTATCGCAAGGCGTGGCCCTGGAGCGGATACGGCCGGTCAGCACACCCCAAGCCTGGCGCCATCACGTCGAACAGACCTGGCACGGGCCTCTCTCCTTTACAGAGCGCCTTCGGGCAACGTCCGCCATCGAGTTGCTATTGATTTAATAGCTACAAGCGCTTGATCATCCAGGGCCTGCAGCCCAAAAGCCTTGACAAAGAGCTCAGGCACCGTGCTGGTGCAGGCCACCCGGCGCCGTGGCCGAGGCGGCATGGCCGCCCCTTGCATGGCGCTGGTGCGCGCTGGCGACGACATGCTCCGTCATGGCGACCGCCAGCGCCTCTTCGCCCAGGAACACCTTGCCGACGCCCTCCTGCTCCAGCAGCCGGGCCTCTTCGTCGTTGTGGCTGCGCACCACCGTCTCGATCTCGGGATTGAGGATGCGGGCAGTTGCGACGATCTGGCGCACGTTCAGCGTGTCCGGGGTGGCGATCACCAGCATGTGGGCCCGGGCGATGTGCGCCTGGATCAGCACCGCGGGGTCCACCGCGTCGCCATAGACCGCGGCCATGCCCTGGTTGCGCAGGGATTCGACCATTTCGCGGTTTTGCTCGGCCACCACGAAAGGCACGTCCCGCGCCACCAGGGCGGCCGCGATGCGCTGCCCCACCCGCCCGTAGCCCACCAGCACGACCTGGCGGGCGAGGAACTTCTCGTCAGTCGTCATGGGCAGTTCAGCCAGGGGATCGTCGCGCTGATCCAGCCGCCGCGCCAGCGCCGAACGCGCCCGCAGCCATTGCTGCAGCGGCGCGATGGCGCGGAACAGCACCGGGTTCACCGCGATGGAAATCAGCGCGCCGGCCAACACCAGGCTGGCCCCTTCGAGCGGCAGCAGGCCCAGCGAGGAACCCAGTCCCACGAGGATGAAGGAGAACTCGCCGATCTGCGCCAGGCTGGCCGACACCGTGAGCGCTGTGTTCAGCGGGTAGCGGAAGGCCAGCACCAGCGCCGCTGCAGCCAACGTCTTGCCCAGGATGATGATGGCCACCACGCCCAGCACCTGAAGCGGCCGTTCCACGAGCACCCAGGGATTGAACAGCATGCCTACCGACACGAAGAACAGCACGGCGAAGGCATCGCGCAGCGGCAGTGACTCCTGAGCGGCGCGGTGGCTGAATTCGGATTCGCGCATCACCATGCCCGCGAAGAACGCCCCCAGCGCGAACGACACCCCGAAAAGCGCCGCCGAGCCATAGGCGATGCTGACGGCCGCAGCCACCACGCACAGCGTGAAAAGTTCGCGCGAACCGGTGCGCGCGACCTGCCACAGTACCCACGGGAATACGCGCCGCCCTACCACCAGCATGAGCGCGACGAAGGCCCCCACCTGCGCCAATGTGGTGCCGACCGCACGCCATACCTCAGCGGCCGGAGCGTGGGAACCGCTACCACCCAGCCAGCCGGCTAGCGGCGGCAGCAAGACCAGCACCAGCACCATCGCCAGGTCTTCCACCACCAGCCAACCCACCGCGATGCGGCCGGTGTAAGAATCGAGAATGCCCTGCGTCTCCAGCGCGCGCAGCAGCACCACCGTGCTGGCGACGGACAGCGCCAGACCGAACACCAGCGCGCCGCCCAGACCCCATCCCCACCAGGTCGCCAGGCCCATGCCCAGCAGCGTGGCCACCACCATCTGCACGACCGCTCCAGGCAGCGCGATGCGCCGCACCGCCAGCAAGTCGCCCAGCGAGAAATGTAGGCCCACGCCGAACATCAGCAGCATCACGCCGATCTCGGCCAGCTGGCTGGCCATCTCGCGGTCGGCCACGAAACCCGGCGTAAACGGGCCGATCACCACACCCGCCAGCAGGTAACCCACCAGCGCCGGCAGCTTCACCCGTGTAGCGATGAAGCCCAGCACCAGGGCCAGCCCCAGGCCGGCGGCGATGGTGTTGATGAGCGACAGGCTGTGGTGCATGGTGGTTGTCGGTTGAAGGGCAACCGGAGGGGATGGACCGCACGGAGAAGGCGCGAGCGCTGGGCGTAGCTCCTTATAACCTCAACCTCGATATCCCAGCAAAAACGAGGCCGGGGCACGATGAGAGGCCCGCTAGCCCAGGTATCATCCACACCCTCGCGTTGACCGCGACTGCGGCTTTGCCACGAGATGCATCCATCTCAATTCCTCTGGCGCGCCGCCTTCCGCCTGCACCTGCCCGTAGCTCAACTGGATAGAGCAATTGCCTTCTAAGCAATAGGTCGGGGGTTCGAGTCCCTCCGGGCAGGCCAATCAAGCAGCCAAGCCTTCAGACAGCTCTTCCAGGCCTGTGCAGCCTCCTGACAAACCCGAAAGTAAGCCTGCGATCCCCCCATGACTGGGGTTGATCCTCATGCTTCGACCCGCGCATCGGCGGTACACCTGAGGCATAGCACATAAAGGAGACAAGGCCATGACCCCCACCCTGATGATCCTCGGCATCGGCGCCTATTTCCTGCTGGGCACGGCGTTCCTGGCCATGGCATCTGCAGCCGGGCGCGCTGACCGGGCAGAAGACCTGCAACACGCGCGCGAGGCTGCGCGGCGGCGTCATGAACGCATCGCCCTGCTTTCCAGCGCCGGCCGCTCCTACCACAGTCCACTCCGGCAACACTGATCCAGACGCGGCCCCGGCAGCCTGGTCCGCGGCAGGGGAAGGTGTGGTGAGGAGCTCATGCCTCAAGTGCAGGCTGCGCTGGGGCGAAGAGAGGCTCATCAGCCCGCGTCCGTATGCGACGCCTCTAGCACGGTTCGGGCGCGTACCGCTTCTGCATGCAGCGCTTCGCTCAGTTGATCGACCGTGAGCGCCCAGGGGGCGTCGGCTTTCCATTGCTCGGCCAGGAACTGGCGCTGCGCGTCGTTCCAGAACGGTGCCTCCACCAATCCCACGTCTGTCGGCAACTGATGCGACTGGATAAAGCCGTCGATCGCCTCCGCTGTCTCGTCGAGGCCCAATTGCAGAAAGAGGTTCGTCATCGTCGGGTCAGAGGTGATCATGGTGGCTCCTTGCATGCAGGTTGGAAGAATGGACCAACTTAGCTGGAAACGGAAACCGTCTGCGTAAGACAAGGCTGCAAAGTCCCGCAGCTCGCCTTCCCGGGGCGCACTCATGACCTTCTCAACTTGCGCTCCATGCCTTGTTGCCGCAACGCATCACGATGAGCGCCTTCGCGCTGCGCGTGCTAGGCTGCACGATCGTTTCAGCACCGAGAGGGTCCCATGCCAACCGCAACCCAAAGCGCAGATCGCCAGAGCGAATTGCGCGCCGCCCTGCCCCGCATTCAGAATTTGCTGAAGGCGAATCAGGCCGGTCAGATCGGCGACGAGGTGATCGACGAGCTGGTGAAGTGCTTCTGGATGGAATGGGACGGCGGGGCACTCAAGCTGACGGCAACGGGCCTGAACATTTGCAGGCAGTTCACTATGGAAGCGCAACAGCGGGCCGTGTGATGAGGCCGGGCACGGCGCACCTTGGCCCCTTCTGCGCGGCATTCCGCACCTCCTTCAGCACTCTCCGACGCGAAAGGCCTGCCTTCCCCCGAGGACAGACAGGCCTTCTCGCATGAGGCGCCACTACGCCGGCACCAGATCGGCACCGAGCCGGCTGCGGTCAGGCGCGCCGGGCGTGCGATCGAACGATCACTTGGGCAGCAACACCTTGTCCACCACGTGGATCACGCCGTTGGATTGATAGACGTCCGCAGTGGTGACAGTGGCCGTGCCGCCCTTTTCGTCCGTGAGCATGACCTTGCCACCGCTCGCCTTGGCCGTGAGCGTGCCACCTTCAACGGTCTTGATCTTGGCGGAGCCGTTGCCATCGGCGATCATCTTGGAGATGGCGGCGGCGTCCCACTTGCCCGGCACCACGTGATAGGTCAGCACCTTGGTCAGCGTGGCCTTGTTCTCAGGCTTGAGCAGCGTGTCCACCGTGCCGGCCGGCAGCGCGGCGAAGGCCTCGTTGGTGGGAGCGAAGACCGTGAACGGGCCCGGGCCCTTCAACGTATCGACCAGGCCGGCAGCCTTGACTGCAGCCACCAGGGTGGTGTGGTCCTTCGAATTCACGGCGTTGTCAATGATGTCCTTGGTGGGATACATCGGCGCTCCACCCACGGTCACCTGAGCGATGGAAGGCATGGCCACAGCGGAAAGAGCCAGGGTCAGGCCGGCTGCGGCCATGCGAGCGGTCGTGCGAAAAGTCATGTGAGTTCTCCTGAATGTGTTGACTGAAAGTCGCTGCCCGAAGAACCGGGCAGCTGTGGGCTCTTACGCGGCCCGTGGCGCCATGGATTGCAAAGATTCAGGTAACACCGAGAAAAGCACTGCATCGGGCAATTCGCCTACATCGCAGGCCTGCACCGCCTTGCATACCGGGACGGGCCGCAAATCTGGATAGAATCGCGCCACCAAGCCTGCAGACCTGCAGGTTTCGCAGTCCCAGCCGGCGCTTCGCGCGGCCGCAGATGCGGGTGTAGTTCAATGGTAGAAGCCTCACACCCAGGACAGACAAGCGCAGCAGGCAAAAACCACGCCGAAAGCTACGCCGCAATCAACTTGCCATTCGCGCCAGAAACACTGTAAATTCACACAGTGTTTTGCGAAGTCATCACCCTCAGAAAAGACGGCCTGCGCCTGCGGCCGGAAGAATGGCCGGCGCCCGTGCGCGGCATACTCCAAGTGGACCAGCGCGAAGCCAGGACCACATCGGCGCGGCGGGCACAGCGCGAGGTGACGGTAATGGGGGAATGGGTGTCTGCACCCAAACCCCTCGCCTTTATGCTCGACCCGGAATTCGTGGATGTCGTGGGAGACGGGTTTCTGCTCCGCGGCTATGTCATCACGCCGTCGGCCGGCCGGTGCTACGAGCACCAGCAGCTATGGCTGGTGCGGCCGCGCCCCGCAGGCGGACCACCACTGCCGCCGTTCGACGCCAGGCCGTGGAGCAAGCGGCTACCCGTCGAAGAGCGCACAGGCCGCGAGCCCACAGGCAGCGAGCAATGGCTTGTCCAGCACCCGGACGCATCGACATGGACGCGCTGACTCCTGCAGAGCGGGAAATGATCCAGCTTGCGCGCCAGTGCGGCTTGCTGGGACCGCAAGAGGAACCAAGACCCGAGCTGCTGGCATTTGCCCTGGCCATCGTGCATGCGTGCGCACAGATCGGGGACGGCTACTGGCGCGACGATGCCAGCGCGGGCCAGCATATCAGAGCGGCATACTACCCTTGATGCCGACTGGCCAGGGCTGCAAGCCCGAGGCCAGCGCTGCGCAAGCCAGCGCAGTGCGCAGATCGATCTTTGCCACGCCCGCAAGCATGCGGGCGTAGGTGGAGCTACCCACCCCCAAGGCCTTGCAGGCCTCGGCGTAGCTGCAGCCCATGTGGGCCTGCCAGGCGCGCAAATCATCTGCCGTCACGCACGAGCCTCCAGCCTATAGTGTGGATGCCGATCCAGCGCCAGCAGAAAGAGCGCCCAGCGATCCACGCCCATCTGCCGCTCTGCAGATTCATAGCGCAACCACGCGCGTGCGTTAGGCGATCCGGCAAGCGAGGCGGCCCGCTTGATCGTCAGCCCAGCAGAATCGCGGGCCTGCTTCACATCGGCCGGGGATGGTGGGCTCAAAATGAGTAGAGTTGGATCAGCGTGCATAATTTAGGACCAAATCTATACGTGTGGTTCCTGCCCTGCTAATGCTGGGCGGCCAACAAGGCGAGGCGAAAGCTGCCGGCAACAAATGGGGCCCCTGGCATCCGGACGTTTTCTTTTTAGAGACGTGCCGCCAGAAGAGCGCGTACATCTGCCTCAAATTGCGCCCGGGTTGCCACGCCCGGCTTGGTGATCGGGCTGTCGCTGCCCAGCATGTAACGTGCATGCGGCAGCTTGTGCTCGGCATATCGGACGGGTTCGACCCATACCAGCGGGCCGTCTACGACTACTTGCCGTCGCGGCTTTTCGCGGGTGTATAGCACCGTGCCGTGCTGCCGCTGCCCGACTGCCAAGCCGGTGTCCTTTCCGTCCAGCAGCACCCATCCTGACGTGTTGATTTGCAAGCCCATGAGTTTCTCCAGTACGCGCCCCGCAGGACGCAAGGTTGTTCAGTGGGCGATGGAATCAATGGCAGATTCAAGGGCGGCTTGGCTCTCAAAAGCCCACACCTTGCAGACGCCATGCCAGCGGGCGCCAGCAGCCTTGATTGCGTCTTTGTGCGCGTAGGTGTTGCCGCCGATGGCAGGGACGCCGCCACGGCCGCCGTTGTTGATTTCGCCGGCCTTGAGGCCCAGGGCTGCGGCCTTGGCGTTGAGGGATTCGCGGCCGGCGATGTTGGCGAGGAAAACTTGCATGATGTGTGCTCCGTTTGGAACGCCAGGTAACCGCCTGGACTCGGTGGCGATCTATTGCGATCACCATGGATTCAATATTACTCCCGTTTTAGGAGTTACGCAAGCCTTTTTTTGCACGCCCTGCGCGCGCCTCGTCAGTCGATGCGCGGCAGCGGCTCCGCGTCGTTGACCGGCACCACCCACCGCGCCAAGCGCTGGCGCAAGGCCTCGGCCTGCAGGCGCTCTGCGCGCGCTTGGCGCTGCTGGACCTGGCGCGCCTGGCGGCGCTGCCCGGGGCGGCTGACGCTACCGGCCGGCGCGCTGCGCATCGCGCCGCTCCTCGATGTCGAGGATCTGATCGACCTGGCTAGCCACCTCCGCGTACTGCGCCCTGCAGGCCGCTATCTGCGCGGCCGTGGCGCGCTCGCTTGCGTAGCCGGCGGGGGCGGCGTCAGCTCCAGATCCGGCAGCGGCCGGGGCCTGACTCGCAGGGTCGCCGGCAGCGGCTCGCAGGCCCAGCCCGCCGGCGGGCTTGCCGATGTTGTTGAGCAGGCCGACAGTGCGGCCGTCGAGGCAAGCACGGCCATCAGATAGCAAGGCGATTTGCGCATTTGCGGCTCCCAGTTGGGTGTTGACGTGTGCAAGCGCGGCAGCGTGCAGGCCGGCCGCCTTGTCGCTGAGTGCGCGGGCCTGGCGGGCGTCCGCCTGGCGCAGCTCGTCGGCCTTTTGCTCGGCCTGCAGGCGTTCGGCATTCTTGGCGCCGTAGCGCCACTCCTGAGCCTGCCAGGTCCCGGCGCTGGCCAGCGCGGCGGCAACCAGTGCCACAGCCGCATAGCCGGTGATGTTGGGCATGGCGGGCAGCATGGCTACACCCCCGCCAGGCCAAGCGCCTGCCGCGCACGCGCATAGAGCGCCTGCCGGTCGGCCAGGCCATTGGTGCCGCCGTTGATGCGCCGCGTGATGCGCAAGAAATCACCCGCATCGGCCAGCGTGTTGAGACCGCGGCTGTACCAGTACCACGCCGATGACACGGCCGCCCAGCGCGGGGACTCCAGCAGCGCGGGCTGCCCCTCGAAGTCAGGCACATCCGACCACATGCCCGACAAGCCATCCCGCACGGCCGCATAGTTGGCGCGGCCGGTGATCTGGATCAGGCCCCGGCCCAGGTAGCGCCGGCCGTCACCAGGCTGCGTGTTGCCCAGATCCGCCCTGCCCTCATAGCGCTGCTGCGCCGGCGTGGGGCCCCAGATCTCGCGCACGTACACCAGCCGGCCGGACTCATGGCCGATCTGGGCCAGGTAGGCCGCCAGGCGCATGGCCGAGGTGTCGATGCCGAAGAGGCGGCAGCCCTCGGCGATGTGCGGCAGCCATGCCGCTGCGCGGGCCGCGTTGCAGCCAGTGCCGGCCTGCAAGATGTCGATGGTGAGTACGGGCATGTCAGCCTCCACAGCGTTGCGCCTCCCCGCTGGACCAGCGTCGGGCAGTGAGAGCGAGATAGAGCAGCGTGCCCAGCAGGCCCAGCAGGTCTTGCCAGCGCACGCCCGTGGCCCAGGCCTCGTACAGCAGGCCCATGGCCGAGGCGGCGAAGAGCACATAGACGACGAGCCAAAGGAAGCCGCCGCGACGACGGCGCATCAAGTCGATGCGCGTGATGCACTGAGCCAGCACGTAGCACGAGGCCACGCCGGCCAGCAGGTTGATGGATGCGGACAGCATGTCATGCCCCTCCCGCCGGCGGCGACTTGACCCGGTCGATGCGCTCCAACGCAGTGCGCAGCAGCGTCGTGATGATGGCCTGCGCGCCAAACGCGCCGATCAGGCTGGCGACGATCAGCAGCGGGCGGGATGTGCTGTCCAGCCACTCCTGCGTGGCCGTGCCCAGGGCGGCGCCGATCATCGTGGACAGAGCCACGAAGATCACGGACTTGGCCCGGCCCATCGGGGCGGATTGATAGAGCGCCAGCAGCGCGCCCACCAGGCCCCAGACGAGGCTGTAGTGATCCACGCCGATGAGCGCCAGGGTGATCGTGCTCGCGCTGGCGGCAAGCACGGATGCAAGGGTCGTCGTAGGCTCAGCCATGGATCACGCCCCCAACTGCCACCGCAGACCATTGAGCGACACATAGGCCCCCGCCGCCGGCGCGGCGCCGTCGTTGAGCACCACGTCGCCGCCCGCATCGACACCGAGCAGCGCGAAACCGATAGAGCCCGCGTTCACATAGCCGGGCTGCCGCGCAGAGCGCGCAGGCCGCAGATACGGAGGCAGGACCGCCATCTTTGCGCCCGCACCGCTGGCCGCCTGGATCAGTCCGCGGATACACACGTCGTAGCCCTTGAAAAACACCTCGAACTGGGTATTGCTGGACCCCTGATTGCTCCAGCCCGAGCCCAGCGCCGGCGGGTTGCGCATCCACTTCGTCCCCACACCCTGCAGGCGCTCTTCACCGACCAGCAACTGTGCGCCGTCGTCGATGTAGTAAGCCCCGCCCGCCCCCTGCAGCTGCAGCACGCCGATGCGCGCACGTGCGTTACCCAGCACATACACGGCGCCGTTGGTGATGTTGGTGCCGCTCATCTGATCCACCGTCAGCTGCGTCTCGCTTGGGCTCAAACCGTTGGACCAGTACAGGCCCTGCCGGACGTTGTTGCCGATGATCTTGCCGATCTGGATGCGAGCGCAAGAAAGCACGCTGTTGGGCGCGATGAATGCATAGTCCATCACCGTGCCCGCAGGGTCGTAGCCGTCCGCCAAGATGCTGTCGATCTGCACATTGGCCAGGACCGCAGCACTGGCCGCGCTCATTTCCACGCCGCGCGTACTGCCCTTGGTGACGATGCGGCCGATCTGCAAACCGTCGATATTTGCACCTTGCGGATTGATGAGCACGCCATGCTCGGCTACCGGCGGAGCTGCCGAAGGGGTCACGCCAGGCGCATAACGCAGCGCCGCTACTCCATCGATCACGACGTCTTCACAGGTCCCCAACGCGTCGCTTTTGAAGATGACATTGTTGGACCCGGCGCTGCAGCCGAGCAACGCACTGCCGCGCACGTGCTTGCTTTTGACGACGACTCCGTGCGTTCCATATACCCCGGCCACCGCGAGAAAATCGAGACCATCCATCGCTTCCAACAGCACCGCGTGCCCCAGCGTGCTGGAGCTCTTGCACAAGCCGATCAGCGCTCCGATGCGCACCCCCTTGCGCAGCGCAGCGCCGCCGCCCGGGTTGGCAAAAGCAAAGGCGTCCCAGGTGCCACCCTGCGGGTGATCTGCCGCCGTCGTAGAGGCTCCGCCGAAGTATTGATCAACGACATATGCACCACAGTCGTAGCCAACATCGGTCGATGCAAAACCATCAGCAAAGACATTCGTGCGACCCTCGATCACCGAGCCACCCTCCAGGCGATCGCCGCTTGCCGACACACGCGGCAGCCGTGCGCCCTCGATGACGACGTTGGGCTTGCCCAGGTAATCGGTCAGACTCCAGGCGCTGGGCTTGTAGCGTCGATTGCGCAGACGCACCGTGCCGCCACTGGCCGGCAGCGCGTTCACGGCAGCCCGGAAGGCGCCCTGTACATCGCCCCACCACTCCGGCCTAACGGGCAGGCCGTTGTCGATAGTGACCTGCGAATCCAGGGTGAAAATCTGCCGCACAACATCCACAAGGGGCGCGGTGACGGTCACGGGCGATGCGATGCGAGCGATTCCGTCGATGAGGACCGGACGGCCAAATGCATCAGCATTGGCCTGTGCGAGCGCCGCAGCGTCGTCCGCAACTCCATCCAGCACACCACCCTTGTCACGCAGCGAGATGTGATCATCGAGCCGGGCCTGCACGCTGCGCGCGCCCGAGCCGATCATGCTGGCGCCCGCGCTCCCCGCCAAGCCCTCCAGCTCTTCGGTGGTGAGATTGGCCACGGCTTCGGCAATGGCTTGCGCAGCCAGGCCCTGGCGGGTCTGCACATCGGACACGCTGGCATCCAGCGCCAACACTGCGCCGCGCACGGTGCGCTTGGTGTGGCCCAAGCGATCCGTCGCCGTGGGTGCAAGACTCGTGGCAATGGCGGCGATGTGATCGAGGTCCAGCTTGCCGTTTTCGAGGTCGGTAATCGTGAGTGCGGGCATTGTGGATTCCTGCTTTTATGAGTTGATGATTGCTGCTTTGTCCGGCACGGGCTGGTCATCCATGCCGTAGATCGTGGGCGCGTAATTGACGCCGCGCCATGTCACATAACCGCCATCCGGCGGGTCGATCTCCGTCACCTGATAGGCCATCGCACCGCGCGCGTCGTCGGGGCCAAAGCTGTAGATCGTGCGAATGCCGTCAGGCCCCAGATCGGTCACGATGGCTTCGGCCGGCGCATAGGCCAGCACCACCTGGCGCGGGTCTGGCCCGGGCGTGCAGGGAATGCCCTGCAGCGCGCCGTTACGCTGGCTCAGCACCAGGCTGTGCGGCACGCCGGGCGCGAACGTCACGCGCTGGCTCAGCGTGAGCAGCAGGCCCTGCTGGGCGACGACCTCACCGTCTTGCGCGGCGAACGTGGTGTTGTCCACGCAGTCCACGCGCCGACCGGGGATGAGCGCCCGCGCATCCGTGGTGCAGCGCGTTTCGATGGTGATGCGCTGATGCTGCAGCCGCAGCCACTCGCGCCAGGCGCGCAGCCACGCTTGCGTGAAGTTGCGGATGCCGGGCAGCTCGAACTTCTTGGGCGAGAGCGCGGAGCCGTCGAGCGGCAGGCGGATGGTCTCGCTGGCCTCCGTGTCGGGGTCCGAATAGACGAAATCCACGCCGTCGAAATCACCGTCGTTCGCAAACGTGCGCGTGATCGTTTCAGCGCCCGGCTGCGGGTCTTTGTTGCGGTGCGTGAACTGCATCGCGCTGTAGGCCTGCGGCCGATCCAGCGAGAGGCGGATGCGGCCGGACTGCCGGTAGGCGCGGCAGAAACCCGCATTGGCGACCATCTGCACCGACTCTTCGAACGAGAGGTTGTCCGCGTCGAACGTGTAGTTGAACTGCCCGCATTCCGGCCGCCACGCATCCAGCTGCTGCTGCACGCCCCACATCTGCGCCATGTCCAGCTCGGCCAGCGTGCGGTGGCCGATCTTGGGGTCCAGAGCCAGGGCCGCGATGATGTCCACGATGCGGCTGGTGGCCTGCAGCGTGCCGCTGGCCAGGCGCCCATCGGCCGCCAGCTGCCCGGTGAAGCCCGATCCCGTCCAGGCCGGGATGAGTCGGCTGGCCAGGCAGTTGAGCTGCCGGGTCTTGATGGCCGTGGCGCGGGTGGTGGCCTGGGTGATCGTGTGGATGGTCGTGAGGTTTCCGAACTCGGCTTTATCCACGGGCGTGACTGCGTAGAGGTCCGCGAACTTGATTTCATCGACGATGGTGCCCTCGAAGCCATAGTCGTACTGCGTCACGCGCCGCATGCGCACGCGAGCAGGGCCCACCCACGCCGTGACGTGCTCCAGCGTCTCCGCGCGCTCCTCCTGCACGCTGCCGCTGATGTCGCCGCTCACCACCTCCACCTGGCCCGTGGGCGCCAGCGTGGAGGGGTTGAGCCGCTCGATCTGCGCCTCATAGACCACCGTGGCCACGCTGCGGCCGCCGTCATCCTTGTACATACCCTGCGGTGCCACGACGTTGATGAAGATCTCGGTGCGATCCGCGTCGGGCAACGTGATCCAGGGGCTCCAGTCAGACACCGGGAGGCTCTGCACGACGTCGATAGTTGCCAGCGAATAAAAGCTGCGGTCGAACACCGATCCAGCCAACTCGATCAATCCATCGCCCACGCCGGTGACCGTCCGGCGCCCGGCAAATAGATCGCGCACGGTGAATTTCGCAGTTGCCGGCAAACTGACTACAGGGGGCGCGGGAGTGACGGAAAGCAGCGTATCGCTGATGCTCACAATCGTATAGGCGCCATCCATTCCGGGCGCCGAATCAGATTGCACGATGAGCGAATCCCCCACACGGGCATCCCTGAAAATGTTCTCCCCGCCATCGCCGCCCTCCGAAGGGGCAAAGTCCCCCGCAAAACCGTCTTCGCCGGAGGTGACCTCTGCAGTCACGGAGGCGAGCTGCACATCACTGATATCGATTTCGTCCCCCACCGAAACGATGGCGTTGAAATTCGGCTTGCGGTCATCGAAAAATGCACCTCTCTGCTTGATGACATCGCCCCCTTCGTGCGCCTCAAAAGCATACTGAGCATCACGCCGCAGCTGCAGCTGGTTGAGCGCCTTGAGCGTGATGCCGTCCACCTCTTCCGACCGGCGCACCGTCAGGATCTTGTCGATGATCGGCGCGCCGATCTGCAGCTGCGGCGCATCGCCGCTGTTGGGCGACGTGAAGGGGCCATAGACGGCCGCCGATGCGTTGGGGATGTCCGCCAGCAGCGTGTCGGCATCGCGCAGGCTGGTGATGCTGTAGTAGCCCCGGCCGACGCAGTAGTAGCCGTACTCCACCTTCCGATGCGCGATGTACTTGTTATACGTCGGCATCAGCAGGCTGGGCACGGCGCGCACGGTGCCGTAGATGTCCTCGATGCGCTGCAGCAGCCGCACCTGGTTGTTGCGCTCGCCCAGGCTGTTGTTGGGGCTCGCGCTGGTGCGGTTGACGTTGGCCGGCTGCGACGTGGAAGCCATCAGGGCCGAGGCCACGCTATAGACCGCGATCACGATCTGCAGGATCTGCCAAGCGGTGAGCGCTGCGCCAGGGGACTGCAGCACCACGTAATCGGCCGGCTCTTCACTCATCAGCGCGGCCAGGTCGCGGGTCACTTCGGTGGCCCCGCTGGGCTCGCCGCGATAGACCTGCACGGCCACCTGGGGCGCGTCGCCGTAATGCTCCAGCAGCCAGTGGCCGACGCTGGGCGCGGCGAATTCGCGCGGCGCGACGGGGGCGAGCGGGTGCTCATGGAGGCGGATGCGCACGCTCATGCGGCCACCTCATCAGCAGCTTCAGGCCGCGCCCAGAATTCCATGATTTCGTATTGGTCGGAGAGGCTTGCCACGTCCTGCAGCAGCACGCCCGAATCCAGCGCATGCAGCACGTGACCCTGCCACCAGATACCGCAGTGATGCACGCCCACCGCGCGCGACTTGCCCAGCAGCACGATGCACAGATCCTGCGGCTCAGCGATCTGCGCAAAGCCATGGGCGGACTTGTGCAGCTGCAGGCGGAATTCGGCCGCAATGGCGCGGATAGAGCTGGTGACGGTGCGGTAGGCCAGCACGTTCTGGCCGCGCGCGGTGGCGTACACATCGGCCACCAGCGACCAGCACGGCGGCGACGGGTAGGCACGGCCCAGGTAGGCGGCCGGGTCGAATTCGGCGGTCTGGGTCATTTGAAGCCTCTCAGCATGGGGATGTTTCGCGGGGCGTAGATCTCGCCCGTGCGCGTGGCGTTGAGCCGCGGCGAGACGGCTTTGAGCGTGGCCGTGCCGCGGATGTAGGGCACCGCCTCCACCTGCAGCGGCACCGGCCCGGCCGATGGCGCCTGCAGGTAGCTGGCGAGGTACTCGCGGAACACGACCATCACGCGCTCTTCGGTGTCGATGGGCACGCGGGCCATCTCGGCGCGGAACGTGTCCTGCACGTCCGTGGTGTCCAGGCTGATCTCGTAGGACTGATCGAGGTTGCCCTCGCTGCCCGCCAACTTGATCGCGTAGTTGATGCACTCCACATCGACGACCGCGCCCGTCTCCAGCGTCACCTGCCCGGCATAGGGCTCGCGCCACAGGCGCCAGGTCTTGCTGAACGCGCTGTGCGAGATCTCCAGCACGACGATGGAGCGGTCGTTCTGCGGCGCGGAGGCGAGGAAGCGCAACAGGCGCTCTTGCATGTCGAGGGCCATAGTCAGAAGTCCAGCACGTTGGTGTCGACCGTGGCGAAGCGCGCCAGGCGCTTGAGCAACGCATCGGAAAATTCACCGTATTGCGCATACAGATCGAGCAGGCTCTGCGCCTGCGCATCGCTCATGCTGTACACCTGCGATACGGACTCCACCTGGAAACTCACAACCCAGGCATCGCCCGTGCGCGTGGCGTTGTAGCTGTCCGGCACGATGTTGCAGGCGTGCGGCACGACGCCGCAGCCGCCATCCAGCGGCATGTCGAAGGTGATGGTTCCGGCGGCGGTCTGGCGCAGGTAGAACACCATCCAGACCGAGAACTGCAGCGCGGACAGGAAGAGGCTGCAGTTGAAGATCATGCTGCCGCGCGCGTACTCCAGGCCATAGCGTCCCATGCCGCCGCCCACGGCCGTGCGCAGGGCGCCAGATGGGGCGCCGATGGAATAGCTGGAGAGCAAGGGCACCAGCCCTGCAGGCATTGCGGGGCGGGTCATGCCATGTTCCTTTGCAGCTTGAAAGTGCTGTTCAGGCTGCGCCCGGACTTGCTGGCCGGGTCGCGCAGCTCGGCCCGCATCTGCGCCACGGACTGGCGCCGCGCGTCATCGACGATCATTCGGTACTCGGTCGGCGAGATGCGCTCCGTGCGCACCATGTCGAGCGGCACGCCGGAATGGTTAACCATGGTGAACTTCATGCCCGCTATGCCAGCCACGGATGCATCGCCGCCACCCACCATGCCGCCATCGGCATACCCGTTCAGGCGGCTCAGCAGGCCCACCCCCAAGCGGCGTGTGCTTTCCGCGTTGATGACGAATTCACCCCGGTGGACGATGCCGGCCGGTTCGTATTTGCCACCGTCACCCGTATAACCGCCAGAGGACAGCTTGAGCCCAAGACCACCACCTCCAGGCGAAAGACCCAGCCCATTACCACCAGCCGACAGACCCAAACCAGTGCCCGCCGACGGCGCCAAGCTGTACGCAGGATTTCCACCACCGAATAGCCCCCCCACCAATCCCACCAGCGAACCCAAGAGACCACCACCACCGCCTCCCGTGAGTGCCGCGCGCACTTGCATGCGGATGAGGTCGGCAATGATCGAATCCGCAAGACTGCGGAAATTCAGCTTGCCCGTCGTGGCGAAGCTGACCAGCGCATCCTCCATGCCACTGAAAGCCTTGGTGACGATGCCCTCGGTCTGCAAGGCGACATTGCTGGCGCCATCCATGTAGTTGGCCAGCGCGCGCTGCGCGCCGTTGGACCAGTCCTTCTCACCATCCCGCAAAGCCTGGTAGTAGGCGCTGTAGCTGGCCAGGGCCTTGAGCCGGTATTCGTCCTGGATGGCAAGCAGGTCTTCGTACTGCTTCTGCTGGTCTGCCGTGAGCTGGCCGCCGGCCTTGATTTGTGCGTCCGCCATCTGGTTGGCAATGGCCTGCCGCTGCTGCGCGTAGCGCTCTTCGATCTGCGACAGGCCCTGGCTGCGCTCCCGTTCACGGGTGCCCATCCAGCTGGCGCGCACATCGCGGTCGTACCCGCGCTGCGTGGTGTCCAGATAGTCCTGCGCGGCACGGCGGGCAGATGCCAGCGCTGCGGCCTTGGCGTTGATGGACGCCGTCTCCTGCATGTTAGCCACCGACGTATCGATGGCTCCCTTGACCTGCACGTCCACCAGCCGGGCCGTGTTTTCTTCGATGCGTTTCTGATTCGCCAGCTTGTCGGCACCGGTCACTTTTTGCGCCGCCAGCAGCTTGTTCTCCGCCTGCAGCGCATCGACCTCGGCCTTCACCCCGGCGCTGATGTAGGCGCGCTTGGCCTGCCAATACTCAGCATCCGCAAGCTGGCCGGCCTGCCGCTGGGCTTCCAGCAAGCGCTCACCCCCAGCCAGGGCGGTCGCGGCCTCTTTGTATTCACTTTTGACCTTGGCGATTTCCAGCGCGACATCCGCCTTCGCGATGCGGCCGGCGCCCTTGTCCTCATATTGCGCGCGAAGTGCCTTTTCCCCGCGCGCAAGGGCTTCGGGCTGCAGGAGAGGCGAATCGGGGTTGACGGCACGCAGCGCGGCCTGCTCGCGACGGTAGTCGGCCAGCGCCTTGTTGAGCTGCTGTTGTTTGGTCAGGCCCTTGTCCTGCGTGGCCTGCAGCGCATCAGCCGCAGCCATGCCCTCCTTTTCAGCCTGGGTCCTGGCGGCGCTGGCTGACGCGTTGCGCTTCTGTTGGCGCTCGTCGCTCTCCAGCAAGCCGATGCGCTCTTTCATGATCTCGATACCCTTGGCGAGGCCCGAGGTGTCGGCGTTCGGGTTGCGGGCTTGCGTGGCGGCCAGCTCTTTTTGCTGCAGATCCAGCCGGGTGCGCAGCTTGTCCAGCTCTTCTGCGTTGGTCGATGGGCGGCCGATGCCAAGCATCTTGTCCCACGCCTTGCTGGCCACGTCGCCCAGGTCACGCCAGGCCCGCTGCAAGATGCCGAGTTGCCCTTCCATGGACGCCGCGGTGCGCCGCATGCCCGCGTCATAGGACGATTGAGCCAGCGTGATGGCACCCAGGATATCGCCCTGCTCTTTCAGCGCCTTGATCTGCTCATAGACTGCTGCGGTCAGGTAGTTGTAGCGGTCGTTGAGCTTGCGCGAGGCCTCCACCGGGGAATTGCCCAGCTCGACATAATTTTTCACCGTGTCTTCCACGGCCATGCCCACGCTGCGCTCCACGGCGATGGCGGTTCGGGCGAAATCCTCCAGATTGACCGATGCGACCTTTCCACTCGTCACCAGCTCGGCCAGGACCGCAGCGGCCTTCCCCTGGGTGCCAATCACCGAAGAGACAGATTCCGCCATGCGTTGCAGTTCGCCCTGCGTGATGCCGGCCGCGTTGCCGGTGACCGCAATGGCCTTGCCAAACGCATCGGCTTCTTTGCTGCCCTGGTAGTACGCGAGGCCCAATGCCGCCGCGCCGGCGGCCAGGATCGTGAAGGGATTGATGAGGCCCACCACGTAGCCGCCCAGGGCTTTGGCCGCCGCCCCTGCACCACCAAACATATCTTTGAGCTGGCCGCCCTGCTGCAGAAAAACGGTCAGCGGCGACTGGCCGGCCTGCAGGCTCACGACGATGTCGGTGAACTGCGCAGGCACCTGGCGCAGTGCCGCAGCCGTTTGCGCGGCCGACACCTGCATGGAGCCCATGTTGCGCGCCGTGGCGGTGCCCACGGCATCCAGGCTGGAGACGATGCGGCGATTGCCGGCCTCGACATCGGACACCCCGCCCAGCTCGTACCTGATCCCGATTGGCATCATGCCATCCCCTCACTTCGTGCGGCGTTGCCGCTGCACACGGATGTCTTGCAGCACGTCCAGGAATGCCGCTTCACAGGCGCACAGGCATGCAAAAAGCTCCTGCCGGACAGGCCCAGGCCCAATGCCTTGCTCGTCCAGGTAAGCACGCACGCCGGCGTAGTCCAGGCCCGTGGCGCCGTCCATGCCCATGCGCCACTGCGTTTGCAGCGCCATCCAGTGGTTCCAGGCATCGACACATTCCGGCCAAATGGATAGGGGCTCGTCCGCGCCATCACCTGCAGATGGCACCACACCCGCCGCCGAGAGCTTGGCGAACACGCCGCCCAGGCCACCCGCCGATGCGGGCGCCGCGCTGGCGCTTTGTTGTTGCTGTTGCTGCTGGGCATGGACCTGGCGCGTGTAGTTGCGGACGGCCTGGGCTAGTTTTTTGCCTTGGCCACGGCGTCGGCTTGGTAGGCGCGCCACACGATCATGTTGAGATCGCCATAGGCGCACAGCAGGCCTGCGAAAGCCTCCGCGCTGAAGGGCACGGGTTCCCCCTGGCCGTCGTACACGTCGAACCAGCCGGTGACCAGCTCCTGCAGCTTGGCGGTCACCGGCTGATTGGTGCCCACCTGGGAAATGCCCACCACGATGTCCTGGTGCGCCTGCTGCAGCTCTTCATGGTTGAGGCGCCGCGCGGTCAGCCGAAAGGCGAAGTCTTCGGACGTGCCGTCGGCATTGGTGATGCAGCCCGTCACAGGAAACGTGACGTGCTGGGAAACTTGAATCTTGATGGACATGGATAGCTCCGAAAAAACAATGCACTCCGATGAAGATGGATGCGTGCGCGGCTGCCGCTCGGAGCAGTACGGCCGGCGGGCCCTCGATTTCCCGCCGTGCCGCGCACGCAATCGATGCGTGCCGCGTCAGCTCGCGTACACGGTGGGCAGGCCCTGCGCTTCGAGGTTGACGTTGGTGCCTACGACCTGCTGCCCCTGCCCGGTGGGAACGCCGGGCGCCGACGCATACGCAGAAAACACCATGCGAGCACCGTTGTTGAAACGGAAACGGATAGCGCGCTGGGTGCGCGCCTTGAAGGCCTTGTGGCATTCCACAAACCCAGCGTCATCCTTGTCGTACTTGTCCTTCATTGCCACCGACATAGGCGACGCCACTACAGGCGCGCGACGACGGATGACATCGTGAATCGTGGTGACATCGGCGTATTCGGGCTCACCACCGCTGACCTGGATGTCCTGCACAGAGCTGAAAGAAGCCCCGTACGTGAGCACCTGGAAGGAGCCCGAGACGAAGGTGTCGTAGTCGCTGGTGTCTTCACCTTCGAGCTCGAAGGTGTTGTCCGCGCCGTTGACGTTGGCAACGCGGAAAACACGCCGATCCACCCACTTCATGCCCTCGACCTGCAGCACCACATAGGCGCCGTTGACGGGATCGACCGTGCCGCCATAGGTCACCACGCCCGGGCTGGCTTTGGAGATTCCGGTGATGGCCACCGGCGCGGCGCGGGCGGTTTCCACGTCCACGCCCACATTGCTCCAGAAAATGTCGTTCATTGCGTTCCCCTCGATGATTGGGTCAGATGGAAAAATGGCCGGCTGCGGTCACGTGCCGGACGAGAAGAGTGATAAGCGCGCAGGCGGTCTGCTCGCCGTCGATGTCGAAATCCCACGTCACGCCCTGGGGCACCAGGGCACCCACCAGGCCGCCCAGCGAGGGATCGGCCAGCAGCCGGTCCACGGCTGCGCTCATGAGCAGATCGAGCGGGCCATCGACATCGGCCACCGCCCGCGCGTAGCACTCCACGACGACGGCGGTTTGCCAGACGCCGCGCACGCCGGCCCCGGCGCCCTGGTCGATTTCCGCCTGCACCAGGCGCAGCGCGATGGCGTCCGGCAGATCGCGCGGCACGGCGCGGGTGCGCACGCCGCGATAGACCGTGGCCGACACCGGTGGATCGGCCTGCAACGCGGCCTGCATGGCACCGAGGATCTGCGCGAACGCGGTGGCTTGCGTCATGGCAGCACCGCCTCCAGCATCAGCCGCACGGCGCCGCCGCCATCGGGCTCGGCCGTGCCGATGCGGTAGGACACGCCATCCACGACGACGGCCCGCCCCTCGGCACCGGCCGGCACACGCGCCGACGGCACGACCATGACAGGCTGCGACGACGCCATGCCCAGCGCACCGACATTGCCCACCGCATAGGCGTCCTCGAAGATCGCGCCGAACGGTTCACCGCCGTCGATGCTCGCCACCACGTTGGGCAGGCGAGCGAAGACAACGCTGTTGACACGGGCTTCAAGGGCGGCGAATGGGGCGGGCATGGCGGCTGCCTCAGGCTCAGGCGTTCAGATGCAGCCAGACGGTGGAGACACCATTGCCCGCGGGCTTGGCGGCATAACCGGCCAGCACGTTCCCGCTGGCCGTGGTGGTCAGCCGACTATTGGTGGCGTCCCAATACAGCAGCGCGCCTTGCGCTACCACATCGGTGCCGAGCTTGGCGAGTTCGGCCACGCCCTTGACGCGCAGAGCGCCGGTTTCGCCTGCAGCGATGTTGGCCACGGCGATGCCCACGCGCACGCCGATGACGACCACGGCGCCACTGGCGACCGCGCCGGCAGGAGTGTGGTCGAGCACGTCGCCCACTTGGATGAAGTTCTTCATGATGACGGTCCTTGAGAAGGGAGATGGGTGGGGATCAGGCGGGCGCCGCAGCGCCGAGCCCTTTCACATGCCGCCGATCAGGCGCCCGGGTTCTTGGCCAAGGCCTTCCAGTCCAGAGGACTGACGCCCGCGTCGATGCGCACCTTGAACTCGGTGCCGTCCACGTTCCAGCCCTGGCGCTGCTCCAGATACGGGGCCTGATTGCCGTCGAGGTAGTTCACTTCGACGGTGTCGTTCGTATTGGGATTGCCAGCGCCATACCAGGCAGTAGCAGAAGCGGCGTCCAGGCGGGCGTCCGAGATCACCTCGAAGGTGTCTCGCACGCTATTCGGGATGGTGTTGTTCTTCGTTGCACCCACTTCGTACTCACTCGCGCGCACCACGTTGGCCGTGCCTTTGAGAGCGCGCGGCACGATCAGGTATTGCATGCCGATGTTGAGGACGGACTGACCTTGCTTCTGCAGGGCCATGGCCGCCTGCATGGCATCCACGCTGGCCGTTGTGATGGCGCCGCCGGTCAGCAGGTTGCCGTGGGCAGCGCTGAACAGCGCATTGCCGTCTGCCATGGTGGGGTTGGCCGTGAGAATGGCGTACACCAGATCGCCTACCGTGCGGATAGCCGCACGGCCCATCATGCGCGGCACGCGGGTGAAGGCGTCCAGGTCATCGTTGATGATGGCCTGGCGCGTGATGCTGAACAGCTCGCCGTAGGTAGCCAGCACCACGGTAGCGCCACGCTCGCCCATGGTGGCGTACTTGTATTCGGCACCTTCGGGCACTTTGCGCAGGCTGGGGAACATGTTCAGATCCACGCGGCTGCCGGGCTTGAAGTCGGGCAGCGTGCCGGCACGCGTCCAGAGCTGGAAGGTCTCCTCCGCCTCCTGATAACCCACCAGCAGCGCCTTGCTGGCAACGTTGGCCAGCAGCCCGGGGAAGTCGCTGGTGCTATGCGTGAACGCAGCACCGATGAAGGTCATCTTGTCTTGACCTTCGGTCTTGATGCCGGCGCGCGCCAGGCTGGCGCGGGCCAGCTCCGACAGCGTGTAGCCGCGGAAGGGGTTTGCACCCTCGGCCTTGGCAAGACCGGCACGGGCCAGCAGCGCTCCTTCGGCAGCGCGGCGGTGCTTGTCCGTCTCGTCCTCCACGGTACTGACCACATGGCCGCCGGCCACCGGCGTGGCGCCGGCAGCAAGGTGGGCGAGCAGCTGCGTGCCGGCGGCCTCCACCGTCACGGCGTGGTCGTTCTGCAAACGCGCCATCAGGTCGGATACGCCGGTGCGATCGATGAACGGCTTGAAGCTGGCGGCGATGCCATTGCGGCGCGCCTGGTCTGCGGCGAGCACAGCGGCAGCATCGACGGCCGCAGCAGCGGGCGCGGCGGCGCTTCCGCCACCGGCCGCCACTGCACCAGCAGCGCCTACGGCGTTCTGCAGCACATGGGTACGGAATTTCTTCATGGAGTCCTCATCAGCGGAAGGTGCGGCGGCGGCCGCGGGAGTGCCACCGGCCTGGGCTTGCGCCGCAGGCAGGGAGCGATAACGGGAAATGGGCATATCGCGCGCGGCACTGGCGGCGATGGGGTTGGCGTCGGTGACGGCGTCGATGAACTTCAGCGCCAGAGCCTCCTCGGCGGTGAAGAAGTGGTCTTTGCCATCGGTCAGCAGCGCCAGGGCGCCGGGCTGGTCGCCCGTCTTGGCGGCATAGCTGGTGGACATGGCCGAAGCCCAGGTGTCGAGCTGGTCAGCCAACTCGCGCAGCTCGGCGCTGTTGCCGGCGGCATACGTCCATGGGGCGTGGATCATCAGCATCGCGTTGCTGGCCATGTTCACCGTGTCGCCACCCATGGCGATCAGGCTTGCGATGCTGTAGGCGATGCCATCCACTTCGGTGGTGATGGTGGCCTTGTGGCGCTTCATGGCGTTGTAGATCGCCATGCCGTCCGGCACGCTGCCACCCAGGCTGTTGATGCGCACCGTGATGGCATCGACCTCCAGCGCATTCAGCTCGCGCACGAAGTCCTTGGCGCTGATGGTTTCGTCCCACCAACTTTCACCGATGTCGCCGTAGATGAAGATCTCGGCAGCGGCTGCGACGCCCAGCGCTGCAGCGGCTACGGCGGTCTTGCGGCGGATGGCGTACCAGGGTGTTGCGGTCTTGCTCATGTGCTGAGGGCCCTCGATTGAGAGCCCTCAGTGTCTGGATTCGCCTGTCCAGTTTCTACCCAAGAAACTGGACAATTTTCATGTCGCCAGTTCGGGCGTGAGCGTTTCACCCTCACGCTGCAAGGGTTGCGCTGGCGCCTGCGGCATGGCGGCGAAGGCCACGCCCTTGTCTGCGGCCATCTTGCGGAACGCGGCGATCTGGTCCACCGTGTCCTGCGGGTTGTTGCCACGCTTGCGGATCACCTCCACCTCGCTGGCGAGGCCGCCGCCGATCAGCTTGAGCCACGCTTCGGCCTCATGCACCGGGTTGATCCATGGCATCGACTGGCCGATGAACAGCGCATCGTCCGCGCTGCCCGGCCGCAGATCGGACGGCATGGGAACCACGCCGCTCAGGTGTGCGATGCGCACGAACGACTCCCAGGCAGGCTGCACGAACATGCCCACGAACTCATCCGCCAGCACGGCGTAGTGAATCCACTGCTCTACCAGCTCCTGCCGCTGGCTGCTGTAGGTGCCGTTGTAGTCGCGGCTCACGCTGGAGTAGCTGGCGCCGATGCCTGCGGCAAACGCGCGCAGTTGCCCCGAGCGCCACGCCACCAGGTTGGGGTTGGGCCGGTTGCTGTCGATCATGCCGATCTCTTCGCCGACCTGCAGCGAATCGATGATCATGCCGGGCTGCATGCGCAGATCGCGCGGCAACAGGTTGCCCTGTTCGTCCTTGTGGATGTCGGCCACCTGGGCAGGGTCATAACCGTTCGGGTCCACCTTCTTCACGTACGCGGTGAGAGAGGCCGCCACCTTGGCCGCTACCCGCTCGCTCTCTTCGTAGTCCTTGAGGTCCTCCACCCGCGTGATGACGCTGGCCAGCTCGGACACACCCCGCTGCTGGTGCAGCCGGTCCAGAGTCGCCAGGTGCAGCATGCGCTCCGCCGGGATGGTCTTGAGCATGTTAGCGTCGCGGATCACCATCGCATCGCGCGGGTCGCCCTTGTACACCAGGTAGCCGGTGGCCTTGCCCCAGGCATTGGACTGGATGCCTTGGCGGATGTTGAGCGCGAAATCGTCATAGTCCAGCGGCACGAAGTCGGGTTCAAACAGTTCCAGCGAGTACGGCACGCGCGTGCCGTGGTCAAGGTAGGGCACCGGCCCCAGCAACTCCTGCGCAAACGCTTCACCGTCACGGAGCCAGGTGTAGCCCATGAGGCGTTGCGCCATGGGCCAGCGGTACCGCCCCGTCACATCGGGATGCCGCTGCCAGTCGCGGTACGCCTCGCGCAAAGCCGCCGCGTACTCAGCATGGATGACGCCATCCAGCCGGCGCGGCTGCGGTTCGATCCCGATGCCTGTCGGCCCCACTACGTTGTTGACCAACACACGCAGCGCACCACGCGTCAGGTCATGATTGCGCTCCAGGTATCGGGCATGCGCGCGCAACGCCGCAGCACCCATACCCACCAGCGTGTTCGGGCTGCTGTTGTCGTTGCGGCGCTTCCGATTGCGGCTGGGCTTTGCGCCCTCGTAGCAGGCCAGGGCAACGCGCGCCTGGGCGCGCCGAAGGCCTTGCACGGGGTCGCGCCAGGCAATGAGGCGGTCGAGGATGTTCATAGGTGCGGTGAGGTACTCAATGGCGGATGGAGGGCTCAGCGGTCAGGGCCGTCGAAGCGCGCGACAGAGAAGGACAGGCTGCCGCCGCACGCGCCGCGCTGCTCGACAGCGGCTCGCCGCTCCCACTCTTGTCGGCCCTTGCGAATCTCTGCCAAGTTCTCGGCAGAGAGGGTGCGACCGCCGAAAGAGATGGTCTTCCCCATAAGAAGGTTGGTCTCGGCGTCCAGGTACTTGGCCACCATTTCAGTTGCGATGCTCATGCGCGCCACACTACGCTGGAGTCCGTCCAGTTTCTAGGGTAGAAGCTGGACTATTTGCCGGTGAAGGGCGCCGGTTCACGATGGCATACACACTGGCGCGGCTTAATCCTGTTCGCTGCATGATTGCTGCGAGGCTTTCGCGTGTGCCATTGAACTCACGCCGGATGGACTCATCACGCTCGCTGCGGTCGGGAGCCGGTATGTAGAGCTCTTGGCCGCCCATGCGCGAGCGCAGGCCATCGACCAGCATGCGCGCAACCAAGCCAGCCAGAGGAGCATTCATGCCGATCTCTTCTCGGACGATGGCCATGAAGTCCCGCTCCAACTGCACAGCGGCATCTTCCGCCTGAGCCACAGTTTGCAGCATGGAGTGTCGATTTTTGTTGTTGTCAGAACTCATAGAGTGCTGCTCCATTCTTCAGATGCAAAAGACGATGTTTGCCTTGCCTGCGCAGGCCGACGCACAAGCGGTGGCACCGCAGCATGTGGCAGGTGATCGGCGGTGGTATCGGTCCCGACAGATGGCGCTTGCGTGCTGAACAGATCCACTGGCGGCTGAACGCTGGCCTCCAGCCGCTCCCACTTGTCATCGGTGTATTTGTGCAGGCCCAGGCCGTATGCGGCGTGCAGTGCGTAGTTGCGGTTGTCCAGCTGCTCATTGCGTGGGCGACGCTTGACCCAGCGGTAGGCATCGCGCCCGTTGACCTTGGCGAGCACGCGCTGCTCTGCGGTCAGCTGCTCGAAGAACTCGCGCGGCAGCTCGTCGCTGAAATGCACATAGCCGGGGCCGCGTTGCTCGATGGCGAGCTGGCCCAGCAGCAGATCCTTGGCTGCATCGACGCCCACGCGCCAGAGCTTGATGCCGCGTGCCACCTTCTTGCCGCGCCAGTTGATTTCCTGCAGGCTGCTGGCGCCGAGGATGTTGATGCTTTCGTTCCCGTCGCCCTTGATGGCGCGCAGCTGCGGCAGCACGTGCTGCGCCTTGGCCACCCAGTTGTAAACGGACTGGGTCTGGTCGGACGAGTCGATGCTGATGGCGCTGAGGCCCAAGCTGCCGCCGTGCCATTCCTGGGTGTACCGCCGCTGCAGCTGCAGAGTGACGGCATCCCATTCCTCATCCACTGCCGGGTTGCCCTCGATCACCACCACATCGACCACCCAGGACTCCATACCGCGGCCCCAGGCGTACACGGTGATTTCCCAGCGGTTGCGCTGCACGTCCACCCCGGCGGTGAGCACCAGGCCACCCTTGGGCACGGTGCAGAGCTTGTAGGGCTCTGCACGGGCCTGCAGGGCGTGTTCGTCGGTGCGCTCCCCGGCGAGCTCCCAGGTTTCGCCCAGGGTCTCGTTGACGAAAGTCTTCATGGGCCCGACCTGGCCGGCCTCTAACGTCTTCAAGGCATTCTCGAATTCGGTGACGATGTCCGACCACGCCCGCTGCGGGCTGTAGGCCGTCCACACGTGAACGCCGAGCGTGCGCGGCGGCTTGCAAGGCATGCCCTTGCTGTCACGCCAGATGCGGTCGGCCCCGTAGCGCTTGCCTGTGCGCTCGCACACCCAGATGCCCTGCATGGGCTCGCCGCCCTTGAGGTAGTCGGCCTGCGTGATGGACTTGCGGCAGTGAGGGCAGACATGATGTACCGTTTCCGGCTGGCCGCGCGTCCACTTCATCCCATGGGCGACTTTCTTGCCACCCCAGATGAGGGGATGGCCAACGCCGCAGTGCGGGCAGTCGATGTGGTAACGCACCATGCCAGCGGCGTCGCCGCACGCGGTTTCGACGTTACAAACCCCCTTGAGCCGTGGCGTGGAGCCGCCGACGAACTTGGGGTAAGGCGCGCCCTCCAGCCGCCCCTTGGCCAAGCTCATGGGGTCGCCAGACTTCTCAATATCCTGGTCGAATGCGGACCACTCGTCCAGGATGACAACGGCCACGGTGATGCGGCGATACGCCCGAGCCGCCTTGCCACCCAGCAGATGGAGCACGCTGTCGCGGAAAGGCTTGAACTTGATGGTTTCCTCGGCAGCGCCCCTACCCTGCTTGCGCGCCTT
The DNA here is from genome assembly GCA_041987645.1 of Acidovorax sp. Classification (GTDB taxonomy): domain Bacteria; phylum Pseudomonadota; class Gammaproteobacteria; order Burkholderiales; family Burkholderiaceae_C; genus Paracidovorax. The sequence continues at coordinate 27,265 of JBHIWE010000002.1, forward strand.
ATTGATGGCAGCCACGCCATTGATCGGATCCAGCAACGGATTGATTTCGCTCTTGACGTAGCTGTCGCGGTCGTCATCAGTGGGTTGCCATAAGGCCTGTTTGCGCCGGCGATGCGCGATGTTGTAGGCCACAAAGGCCGTCACCATCTTGGTATACCCGACGCGCCGGGCCTTTTTCACGTACAGGTCTTCGATCTGGTCGTCGGACATGAAGTCGAGGATGCCGATCTGAAACGCCCAGGCGTGCCAGTCGCCCTTCTGGTGGCTACTCTCGCCGGCGAGCTTGAAGTGCTCGCGCGCCCAGTCGCCCAGCCGCTGCGGCGGCTCTGCGCGTAGGCTGTCCAACCCGGTGCGCGTGGCTGCTTTGATCGCCTCCGCGGTCTCGCGGTGCAGTGTGGGCGGCATGGTGGTCATCCGATATCCACCCCCGCCAGCGAATCAACCCCATCGCCATCGATGGCGCCATCAGCCAGCATGGCATCGACGCTATCGGACACCAAGCGCTCGGTGCCGGCGATCCATTGGTTGCGCGCCTTGGCAATCACCGTCAGCACGGTGGTCTTGGCCTCGTCGGGCAAGTCCGGACAAGCTTTTTTGAGCATGCCTTCGAGCTGCTCAAATTGATCCACCACTGCGCTGGCGGCCTGGCCCAGCACATCGGCCAACAGGCCAACCGGCGCATATTCCTTCCGGGCCACGGCGTTCTTGATCTCCTGGCCGATGCGCTGCTCGCGCGCCAGTGCCGCCCGCTCTTGCACGAGATCCAGCCCAAGCGAATCGCCGAGCCGTCCGGCGGCTTGGTCGCGCAGTCGCTCGCAGTACGCGAGCAGCCATTGAGCCGCAGTCTCTCCGCGCGTGAGGACGCCATCGCTCACAAGCTGCGACACGCGGGCCTCGCTCACGCCGACGATCTGCGCGAACTCTGCTTGCGAAATAGGAGCATCCAAGCGAGGAAGGACCTTCACTTAACCCCCTTAGCACCACCGCGCAACAGTCCGTCAGCGCGGCTCGAATTACCCGCACCCGGGGTTTCCAGGGAGGACCCGCCGCCCTGGGCGGCAAGAGCCATGGCGCGCACCGTGGGCGAGACAGGCTCCCCTCCCGCTACCCGATCAATCACCCTGGCCGACCAGGATTTACCCCGCAGCGAGAGGCAACCTTCCGCTCGCGCACGGGCCACCAGCTCGCGCATCGCTGCCTTGCCCCGCTCGCTGGTTGCAGGCGAAGGCAGCGGCTGCCACGCTGGGCGGGGCGCGGCGCGGCATAGCGCACGAAACTCCGATGCTGTCGGCACATGGTCATCCGGCAGGTTGTCCAGCGCATGCATGACCGCGGCCGGATTGCCCGCAAACTCCTGTAGCTTGCGGCGCCAGTCGGCGCGCACCAGATCCATATCGAGCCCGGCCCACATCGCCGGCCACCTGCGGCCGTACTGCACGGCCAGGGCCGAATGGATCTGCACAACGAAATCGACCTGGTTCATGGGCTCATCTCCAGCGATGGCACCGATGCCACCGCACGCTCGAAGAAGGCGTAGCCATCGACTGCCGCCGGCTCGTGAGGCGATGCCCCACGCGAAGCGGCAAGCGGCGCCACCTCCTGCATGCGCGCACGGGCAGCCGCCTCGCTGCGCGTTTCGCTGGCAGCGCCAGAGCTGATCGTGGCCAGCACCCGATCCACGTAGGCAGGCAGGTAGGCGATGGCCTCCGTCGCTTCGCCCCGGGCCCGCGCCACAGCCGCCCGCATCTGGCCGACGGAAACCCCCGCCTGCACCCAGCCCGATGCCAAGGGCCAGAACTTGCGCCTGGCGTGCATGTCCGCCGCCCCCACCTCCACGCCGAACTCTTCGCCAAACAGCACGGACCAGTCGGCCTGCGTGGTTGGCACGTCGGCATCCGGCCGGGGCGATGCCAAACGCTGCGCATCACCGCCGTCATCGCCGCTTTTGGAAGGCGAAGCCTTCTTTTCTTTATGGTTCTGATTCTGGTTCTGATTGGTTGAACAGGCGTTGAACGGGCGTTGAACGTCCGTTGCGCCGCCACCCATCGGCAAACCACCTTCATCGAAGGCCCCCGATGAACGCTCGTTCAACGGCTGCGGCGCCGCCTTTTTCTTGCCCCTTTTGCTCGCAGAGGCCCGCCCGGCGCGGCTTTGCTGCTCCTGTTTTGCTTGATACGCAGCGATCTCCTGATCGCAACGCTCGTTGTGCCAACCGTCCTCGCGCCGCTCGAAGAACTCTTCCAGCACGATCTGCAGCGCATCGCGCAGCTCATCGGTGTTCGCCAGCACACGCCGCGCCAACCGGGCCACATCACACGGCAGCGGCTTCTCGGTGTCGTAGTACAGATCCAGCAGTTCCCGGTACAACGCCCGTTCAACGAACGTTAAATGGCGGGTCGCGTTGTTGAAGTCCGCGATGTATTGCGGGTAGTGGATCATGGCCTACACCCCCGCCACTTCGCGGATGCGGTAGCGCAGCCGCCGGCCCAGATACTCCTGCATGGCTGCACTCTGGCCCAGCGCCTGCAGGTCGAGGCGCGGGCGATACGTGCCCCGCCGGACGAACATCACCACCGGCCGCACATTGGCACCCGTCGTGCCCAGCACCGCCCAGATACCCGCCGCCAGATTGCTGGCCCGCTGGTCATACTCGCCGCGGCGCGTCATCCTCGCCCCGCCGCGCGCCTTGCCATACGTCACGAAATAGCGGCGCCCCAGCGTGGGCCCCGCCACCTTCGCCAGACGGGCCTTGGTGCCGCCTCGCGCCAGATTGGCCCGCGTGCGGTCGGTCATGTTGGCGCGAAAGCCCTGCTCGCCAAATGCCTGGAAATAGCTCAGCAGCTGCACCAGGAACGGCCCGCGCAGATTGCCGTAGGCATCCACACTGCCGGGGAACGGGTTCGATGGAATCGCCAGCTGCATGCCGTTGGGCAGGATGCCCACACGCCGCAGCGCCACCTCGCTGCGCTTGTCGCGCCGCTGGCCGCCGAACTCCTGCGCCTGCAGCACCTGCTGCGGGTCCACGCCGATCTTGCCGCCCGTGCTGCCCAGATCGCTCCTGTACGTCGGCGCCACCGTTACCGACAAATCATCCGCCGTCGCCGGGAACACCTTCGGCGAACGCACGATGAACGGCGTGGGCCGGTCGAACACCCGCCCCATCTGCGCCTGCATGCCGCGCCGCAGTTCATAGCCCGCATCCGTCAGCGCCCTGGCATACGCCCCGCGCACCTCCGGGCCCGACAACTTCGCCAACTCCGCCCGCACCTTGTCCAGGCCATACACCTGCATGCCCAGCTTCATCATGGAGCAACCTCCCGGGCCGGTTCCGGCCGCATGCGCCCCCGCAGCGCAGCCACCATGTGGTCGATGGCCGCGTGCGCCTCCTGCGCCTGGTACTCCACCCGGCGCAGCGCATTTGGCGTGGGCACCGCATCCGCGCCGGCCTCCAGCGGCTCACCCACTGCACGCAGCAAGTCCGCCCACTCGGTATTGGCCCGCACCAGCGCCTGCACCGGGCAGCCGCCCGCCTGGTCCGGCGTGGCGCGATGCACCACATAGCCCAGCACCGCCGCCATGGCGTGCAAGATGGATGCATTACCCGCCACCATCTGCATGGCCACCGCCTCCACCAGCGTCAGGTGGTGGGTGGTGTTGCGCGGGTTGACCTTGTGCGTCAGCGTGTTGGGCGACACCACCATGCGCACGGCCAGCGGCGCGATGCCGCCCGGGTAGCCATGCGCTAAGTGGTAGGCGGCTTGCGCCACCTCCTGCGCTCGGTCGATGTAGGGCAAACCCTCACCCGCGCCATAGGCATGCGCAGGGGGAACTGAGAAAGTTACGGACATGACGCAAATCACCTATGAATGTAAAAAAGCCTTGGCGGGTAGCGATGCGCCGTGCTGCGCGCAAGCGCAGGTCAACGCACTCCAACTGCTGCTGCAGCAACTCGTTTTCGCGCTCGACGCGCAGGGCACGCTCGACGCCGATGCGCTGGACCGCTGGCTGCACACCTGCACCGACCGCATGCACGCCACCGGCAGCACACCCGCTGCCGATGTGGCCGCCCTGCGGCGCCTGCATGCGCTGGTGCTGGCATGACGGACCACCACAGTCTTGACATAGGCGCCCGCCCCACCATGGCCTACGATGGAAGCTCCTACACAACCATCGCCATGGAGGGCGGACATGCCAAAGATCAAACTCGACTCCAACCAATGCATCGGGTCAGACCTAGTCAATGCACTGGACATCAGCCTGTGCCTTACCGTCATCAGCTCCGCGATATCAGCGCTCAACCCAGCAGCGACTATCGTGATGAAGCGCATGGCCGAAGATCTTTTGGACAAATGCGAGGGCTCAGAGCCAGAAAAACGCGCATATCTGCCGCTGCTTTACGAATTGCTTCGTCAACTAACCGCCGATACACCTCCACACTGAAAGCCTGCCCCTCAGAAGCACCAGAAGGGCCCGCGCCAGACGCCTTTGGCATGCTGGCCGACCCCAGCCAGCCGCAACGCGGGCACACCCGCGCCCAGGCTGCGCCCGACAAGCTGTCGGCATTGATGAGATGGTCCTCAGCACACTGCGGGCATGCGGCAGGGGCCTGGGGTTTCGTGTTGGCCATGAGGAACGCCTTTCGATCAGGAAAAGGAAAGCCCCCAAAGCGCTCGGCCCTGACGGCTTCAAAGACCTCGCCCGGAGACAAGCCGCGCTTACCCATGGGCCACCTCCTGCGCTGCCGCGCTTGCTTCGGTATTGATAGCTACCGGCGCTTGCTGGGCCAGCTCGGGCCAGATGTCGTGCCAGTCGTCGGGGCGAAGGTCTTTGCGGGTGATGCAACCGCCCCCCAACCGCTCAATCGCCACGCAGCGCTCAATGGGGACGCCACGCACCTTCCAATTACCCAGTGCGGCGTGGGTCACGCCAAGCGATGCAGCCATGACCGAACGCCCGCCGAGTTGACGCGCCACCACATCAAGCGGGTGCAGTGATGAAACATTCATGCAGCCACTCTAACACGCTACGTGTTGAATCTCAACACCACGTGTTTACACGCAACGTGTTCAATCCGGAGTCAATGAAATCAGTAGGCGAACGGATCAGGCAAGCACGGGAATACAGAAAGCTGTCAGGGGAGGAGCTCGCCCTCCAGGTAGGCTACAAAACCCAATCCGGCATCAGCAACTTAGAGAACCGCAATGGCGGCATGGGCGGGGCGAAGGTCGTACTCATTGCGCAAGCCCTCAACGTGTCACTGCATTGGCTGCTCAACGGGCCCGACACCAATGACATGAAAGCGGTCGCGCCTTTCAGCACGGCCGCCATCGAGCCCGAGATTCATGAAGCGAGAAGCCCCGCGCCCGACTATGCAGTTGATCGCCAAATCGCACACCGGCTGATCGACGACATGAGCGCAGAAGGCGTACAGACAGTGCTTGAGATTTTGCGGATGACCGCTGCCAAGTACCCCGCAAAGCAGGCGGCGCGGGCGTATCTGTTCCCACACCGAAGCAGCGCGCCGCGTAATCCACTGAGCCCGCCGTGACGGAACTGCTGCTGTCACTAGCCTTTTTCGCCGGCGGCGCGGCCGCAGCATGGCTTATTCACAAATGCAAACTCCGGACCAAACAGAGCCCGGCAGTGACCCTCCAAATCGTGACCGGCACGATCGATGGAAAATTACCAGAGCGAAGGTACCTTGACCCGGAAGGACCAACAGGGCGGACGACGACACCATGGGTCGACCGCCCTCAAGCAGCATCCTTTCGCGTCACCTTCTTATCACCCTTGAATGGCGTCCAAACACTTGATGTGGCACCGACACCCTGGGGCAGCGACCGCCGCACTTTTGCAGGCATAGCGTGGCCGACAAAGACCCCTGTTCGATTCGACTTTGCAGACTTAATCCAGGCCATAGACCTGAGCACCGGCGAAATGCTTACGCCAGTGAGCTTTTGGTCCGCCGTGCTCACCCATCGGGAAGATGACCCACCGAATTACGTGGCGTTCGCGCAGTGCATCCCCGTCCTGGGCGCCCTCGCTCAGTTCTCATACCGCACTAGATCGCGCTTTGGACAACGTGAACGCGACTTGGTAACGCAGGCGCTTGCAGAACTAGGCTACACATCACCACCTCGCGAGGTCTGGGACCAGCTATTGAGCTACCACACCAGCCGCCCCACCAACCCCGAGCTGTCCCTAGTCGAGAGGCGAGCCTGTCTTGTGACGGCGCGACGCATCGCCGTGGGCAGCGGCCGCAAGCCGGCCGACCCTGACTCCCTGAATCTGGCCGAGTCGCTATTTCAACCAATCACCGCAGCGAGAGATTCCCAACAACCGGCGAAATAGCACGCCAGAAAAACACATTGCGTGTTGACACGCCAAACACGCATCGTGATAATTTGCTCCACGCGCCACCCCCCCGGCGCGCATGGAGCGAAGATGCACACCGCCACCGCCCGCCAAGCGCAGGCACCCACCGCCCAGCATCGGCTGCTGCGCCTCATCCGCAGCCTGAACGCCGAAAGCACCACCATCGGCGCCGGCATGCTCGCCGAGCTGCAGGCCCTGGCCACCGAGGCGCAGATCGAAGGCAATGCCGAGCGCGCAGCCCAACGCTTCGCCGACGCAGCCGCCGACCACCGCGCAGCCGCCGAATGCGCCGCCGCCCCCACCGGCAACACCCACCTCCCCCCAGCCCTGCACCCCCACGCCACGCCGCTGTTCCACGCGCCGCGCACGCACCAGCACATCGAGCTGCACGGCATCACCGTGGCCGACCACACCGTCGCCCTGCCCGGCTGGGACGCCGCCGGCCTGCCGCGCCGCGAAGTCATCTGGCTGGCCCTGGGCCTCGAAGGCCACGCCCTGCAAGCCACCCAGGCCCTGGAGCTGGCCGAAGCCCTGCGCCTGATCGCCACGGCGCAGATCCAGCGGCTGCAGGCGCAGGAAGGCGGTGCCGCATGACCGCCGCAGCCACCACCACCCAACCCGCCCGCACCGCCCGCCAGCAGCTGCAGCGCTTCTGCGCCGCCGGGTTCGAGCTGCGCGAGTGGATGCGCCAGCCCTTTCAGGTTGGCACCTGGGCCTACGCCACGAACGGCCACTGGATCGCGCGCATGCACGCCCCAGGCCTGGGCAAGCTGCCAGCCCACACAGCCAAGCACCCGCAGCAGATCGGCGCCATGTTCATGGACGCCCCGTTCCACCTGCTGCAGCCCATGCCGCACTTCGACTGCCCACCCTGCGCAGCCTGCGGCGGCTCGGGGCTCGCCCGCTGGGTGACCTGCACCCACTGCCGCGGCAAGGGCTACACCGGCAAGCGCCAGGCATGCGAGTGCCTGCACTGCTATGGCGCTGGCAAGGTGGCCCAAGCCGCCACGGTAGAGACCCCGCAGCGCACGCCTGCTGGGACTGCAGCGGCACCGGCTTTGATCAGGCCCGAGGCTTTGTTGCAGATGACCGGCACGCACAACACCAGGGCACCTGGTTCCAGAGCGCCTACCTCGCCGCCCTCAGCCGCCTGCCCGGCATCCAGTTCGCCGCAGCACCCAACGGCGAATTGACCGCAGCAGCCTTCCGCTTCCAGGGCGGCGAAGGCCTGCTCATGCCCTGCCACCCACCCCGCCGAGCCACAGCATGACCACCACCCGCCTCCACACCGACCGCGCCGCCGCAGCCCGCGCCAGCACCGCGCTGCAGATCCAGACCAAGGCCGCCAACTCCGCCGCGCCGGCAGCAGCTGCTCCGGTTGCCGCTGCTGCCGCAGCCCTGCCATCCGGCCACCTGCGCCAGCTCGCCCAGGAAAAGCACACCAGCGCCCAGCACCTGCTGCGCCAGTACGAGCAGCGCTGCAGCGCCAACCCGCACACGCGCTACACCGAGCCGGTCGTGGCGCTCTGGGAGGGCTATTTCGCCTTGAACAAGCTGGCCGAGAACTACGCCCGCATGGCCGACGAAGCCGACGCCACCGCGCATGCCGAGGCCTACGCCGGCCAGCTGCAAAGCACGGCCACGACCACGGCCACTACCAGCCACCCCGCCGCGGCGCATGCCGCCTGACCCGCAGCCCATCACCCACCACCCACCCGGAGCACCCCATGCACCAGCCCGCACAAGCCCTGCCCATCGCCCCCACCACCATGGCACCCATCGCCATCGGCACCCACTTGCCCGACCAGGGCGGCACCCTGGCCGCGTACCTGGCGCGGCCCGACGGCAGCCTCTACGGCCTGATCGTCGCCAGCGCTGACCATGACGTGACGGGCCCGTGGGGCCCATACGGCCAGGACGTGCCCGGCGCCCGCGGCACGCACGGCGGCGCCAGCACCCAGGCCATGGCCGACGCCGGCAGCGCCATCGCCCAGGCCGTGCGTGGCCTGCAGATCGAAGGCCACGCTGACTGGTACCTCCCCAGCCGCCTGGAACTGCTGGCAGCCTACGAACAGGCGCCGCAGCTCTTCGACAAGGCCGACTACTACTGGAGCAGCACGCAGTTCTCGCGCAGCCTCGCCTGGTGCCAGGCCTTCGAGTACGGCAACAGCCACGCCACCAGCAAGGGCCACGAGTTTCGCGCTCGCCCCGTCCGCAGCATTCAACTTCAACCCGCCAGCCCTTCGCCCTTTCGCAGCGGCTGCCCGGGCCCATGCCGCCCCATCGGCGAAGCCGATCCGCGCGAAATTTCCGCAGCGGCTGCTACCCCCTCCACAGCCTGCGCTGGCGCCTGACCATGCTGCGCCGCTGCATCGTCACCGTGGGCGCCCTGCAATACGCGGGCCTCTACCCCAGCACCGGCGCGGCCGTGCTGGACGCCATGGAGCGCTTCGGCGCCCAGGCGCGTATCAGCGCCCGGAGGGCTCTGTAATGCGCCGCGCCACCGCCTTCTTCGGCGCGCTGGTCGATCAGCAGCCGCGCCTGCCCCAGCCCGGCGCCCTGCCGCACATCAACGACGAGCCCGCCCGCGAATTCGCCCGCGGCTGGTGGGCCGGCATCGCCGTGGGCGCCGTCAACGGCATGGCCTTGGCCGTACTGCTGGGCTGGCTGCGATAGGCGCCAGCCCACACACACGCACGCACACCCCGAGAGACACCGCCATGCCACTGCACCACACCGGCCTGCTGTTCCTGAGCGCCACCAAGCCTGAAGCGCGCACCGACGCTGACGGCTTCGCCCTCACGCTGCGCGCGCTCGACGTGCTGGGCACCCGTGCGCGGGAGCCCTACGTGCTCACCTGGCGCGGCCCGGAGGCCCAGGCCTTCTGGGCCCGCCATCAGGCCGACCTGCAGCCCGGCGCCGTCATCGATGTGGACCTCACCCACGTGCGCGCCGTGGCCGGCACCACCCGGCCCGTGATGCCCGTGCTGGAGGCCCGCGTGCAGCGCATGACCTACCGACCCAAGCACGCACCCGACGCCGGCACCCCGCCGGCAGACCCCGCATCTCCCCCACCGGCAGCAGCAGCCACCACCGCCGCCGCCTGATCCCACCACCCAACGCAGGAGCCCCTCCCATGTCCGCAACCGCCAAGCGCCACCGCGCATCCATCGCCACCGTGGCCGCCGCCACCCTCGCCCCGACGCCCGCCCGCTCCAACACCGGCCGCCCCGTCACCGCAGACGACGTGCTCACCGCCGCCAGCGACACCATCCGCCAGCGCGGCCAGCAGCGCGACAGCAGCGCCGGCACCGGCGCCCACGCCCCGCAAGAGCGCAGCATGGCCGCCACCGTGGCCGCATTCAACGCCATCGAGGGCACCAGCCTCACGGAGCGCCAGGGCTGGGCTTTCATGCAGACGCTCAAACTCGTCCGCGCCGCCGCCAGCGACCGCAACGGCATGTTCAACCCCGACGATTCGCTCGACGGCGCGGCCTATGCCGCACTGGGCGGCGAGGCAGCTGCTGCGGCAGCGGGCATGACGGTGCAGCCATGAGCCACTGGATCCACCTCGCCGACGGCACCGAGCACTACCTATCGCACGCCGAAGCCGCGCTCAACACCTACCGCGTGGAGACGCTGGCGCACCACCTGGCCCTCATCAACCGCTTCACCGGCGCCACGCGCCGCCCCTACAGCGTGGCCGAGCACAGCCTGCTGTGCGCCGACATCGCCGAAGCCTGTGGCGCCACGCTGCCCGCGCAACTGGCCTGCCTGATGCACGACGCGCACGAAGCCATCGTGGGCGATGCCAGCACCCCCGCCAAGTGGAGCCTGGGCGAATCCTGGGCCGCCTTTGAAGACCGCCACGCCCGCGCGCTGCGGCGGCACTTCGGCCTGCAGGCCACCTTCGCCGGCTACGGCCTGCAAGTGCGCCAGATCGACCTGGTGGCCCTGGCCACCGAGCGCCGCGACCTGCTGCAGTACGACCCCGAGCGCCACCGCCCCTGGCCCATCCTCGACCGCCCGGGCTGCGAAGTGCAGCCGCACGCCACCAGCCTGACCACCGCCAAGCGCGAGCAGATGCACTGGAGCGAGTGGCGCGAACTGTTCGTCGATCGCTACCAGCACCTCAGCGCGAAGATCCAAGCGGCCGGGCTGCTGCTGGGGGTGCATGGGCAGGAGCTGCAGCCATGAACCGCACCCAACGCCGCGCCGCCCAGCACAAGCGCGCCATGCGCAACCCCGCCCGCTGGCAGGCCGACCCCACCGCCGCCTTCGCGCTCATCGCCCACCGCACCCCCATGGCCGGCGAACACGCCGCCGCATGCAGCAACGAAGTGCGCCTGGCCTGGCACCACCTCTGCCACGGCAGCGGCACCACTGCGCACTTCGATGCGGTCGCCACGGCCATGAACATCTGCCTGGTGCGCGCCGAAACCATCGGCGCCGATGCCGTCGAGGTCGCCATCCGCGCCCAGGGAGCCATGGTCGCCATGGAGCAGCGCTACCTGCGCTGCGCCCGCCTGGGCCCCGACGCCGACGCGCTGGCCCACGTCCCCATCGCGCTCGATCTCTACGACCAGCTGCTGCAGCTCAGCAGCCCGCTGCAGCTGCGCAACGCGCTGGCCGAATCGCTGGACCGTATCGCTGCCGGGCACACGCTGGCGCCCCGCCAGCAGGAGCACGCCGCATGACCCAGCGCGCCCTCATCCAACACACCCTGCAGAGCCTGCAATCGCGCTGCCTTGAAGTCGGCGAATGCTGGATCTGGCAGGGCGGCACCGACGCCCAGGGCCGGCCGCAGACACGGCACAACGGCAAAGTGCTCTATGTGCGCCGCCTTGCCCGCGAGCTGGCCGACGGCAAGCCCATGCCGCGCAGGCTGCAGGCCGCAGCGCATTGCGGCGATCACCTCTGCGTATCACCCCATTGCTCCTACCGCGCCACGCCGCAGCAGCGCGCCCGCGCAGCAGCCCAGCGCGGCGCCTACAGCGACGCGGCCAAGACCCGACGCAGCACCCGCACCGTGCGCGCCCGCTCACACATCACCGAAGCGCTGGTCGCCCAGGTGCGCGCCTCGCCGCCGCCCTGCAGCGCCATCGCCGCCGCGTGCGGGCTTTCTCATTTCTGGAGCCATGACCGCTTACTACAACGAGATCGACAAGTACGCGGCCCAGTGGCTGCGCAACCTCATCGCCGCCGGGCACATAGCCCCTGGCGTCGTTGACGAAAGGAGCATCGAAGATGTTCACCCCGACGACCTGCGCGGATTCGACCAGTGCCACTTCTTCGCCGGCATCGGAGTCTGGAGCCTGGCCCTGCGCCGCGCCGGCTGGCCCGACGACCGACCTGTTTGGACCGGTTCCTGTCCGTGCCAACCTTTCAGCTCGGCAGGCGCGGGAGCTGGGTTTGCTGACGAGCGGCACCTCTGGCCCGCCTTCCACCATCTCATCGCGCAGCGCCGCCCTGCAGCAGTCCTTGGAGAGCAGGTTGCGAGCAAGGACGCAGATCCTTGGATCGACACTGTGGCCGCTGACTTGGAAGCCCTGGGCTTTGCCTTCGGGGCGATTGCTTTCCCGTCTTCGGGCGTCGGTGCGCCGCACATTCGCGACCGATCCTACTGGGTGGCCCACACCGGGCGCGTCCGATGGCAGCGGCGGCCGCACGCCGAAGGACGCGCTTGCGAAAGTTCGACCGAGCGGCGCCAAGGTCATGCAGACGCTGAACGCAGCAGCATGCCTGGCAGGCTGGAACATCCCCGACAGCACCATGACTCAGGCAAAAGCTCGGCCGCCAGTTTTGGGCAATCGAAAGCCGACCGATCCGCAGATCAGCCTGGCGGATCAAGCCTTCCACCTAGCACCCGGACCTGCGCGACAAACGGACTCTGGCGAGCTGCTGACTGGCTTCTGTGCCGGGATGAAAAGTGGCGGCCAGTTGAACCCAGCACATTCCCGCTGGCTCATGGGGCTCCCGCCCGAGTGGGACGCCTGCGCGCCTACGGCAACGCGATCAACGCGGAAGCGGCGCGCATCTTCATCGAATGCGTGATGGAGACCATCCCCTGATCCCCGCCCCCTTGGGGCACCAACCACATGGAGGCCGCATGGCTGACACCAACAACGAACTGACGTTGATCCAGAAGGCACTGGACCGCGTCGGCATCAAGAGCCTGCTGAACCACGGCGCCGGCTCCATCGTATGGTCCGAGGGCGTCGAAGGCGTCACGCAGGACGATCTGCTGGCGTACACGCGGGAGATCGTGCTGCACTGCGCCGTCGCGCTGGGCGCATCGCCGTCCGATGCAGCACTGGCGGATGGGTGGATGCCGATTGAGACGGCGCCGCGAGATGGGACGAAGTTTCTTGCCTACAGGCCATTGGCGGCGCTCACGCATGATCCAGAGATACGCGTCGTCCGTGGTATTGCTCACGATCACGGATGCTGGGAAAAGACGGTCCCTGCCGGGTGCAGCAAAGAGAACTTCACGGATGGTGCGTGCAAACCCACCCACTGGCGCCCGCTTCCCGCCCCTCCCGCCATCAATGCAAGCGGGGAGGTGCGCAATGGCTGAATATCTTATCGCCCACGTCGGGCACACCGGCAAATCGAACGAACACATCTGCTGGTGGAAGCCAGAAAGCCGTGGCTACACGATCTGCGTGGAAAAAGCCGGCCGATACACCGAAGACGAAGCGCGCGGCATTTGCGCACTATCCGAATGCATCGCTGTCCCAGTTGATGCCGTGGCGAGCCTTGCACGCACCACGCCCTACTACCGACTGTCAAACGGCACGCTGGCGAATATGTACGACGGCGGCCCTCACCGACCCGTCGAGAACAGCAGAAAGGCATGGACGACGCTGAAGCTAACCGCTCTCATCATCGGCAGGTATGCAAAGCCCACGCCCATCGCCCCGTCCCGCGCCCGTGCAATCTACTTGGAAGAACTCTAATGACCGCCATCCCCAACACGCCAGTCCTATCGGCCGCCCACGCCACCATGATGCGCTGGAACATTCTTCCTGGCGGCGTCATCAACCCGTCCGACAACGGGATGTACGTGCGTTATGAGGATCACGTCACCGCCCTGCACGCACTCAGCGCAGCGGCTTCAGCCGTGGCGGCCGCGCGTCCAGCGATGCCTGAGACTTGGCACGTTGTTGCACACATCAAGGGCGAACCCGTCCTGAGCATCGGCTACGACTGGGTTTCTGGCCGCGAGCTGGCGTCGGAAGAAGAGCATGCGATCGTCGGCATGGCGCAGCACCTACTGTCATTTGTCGGGTACGGACTGCCTCCGTCCGACTTCAACCCCGATGATGCTGCACACCAGGCCCAGCCTGGCGCAGTGGCTCCAGCCGTGGCGGCCAAAGACACGAATGCGTTCAAGAACTTCCATCGCAGCCTCTGCGATCGGTTCGGCTACACGCACGACGAAATAGACTGGCACCGCGATCAAGCCTCTTTGATTGAGCATATTGCCAAGATGGCCGCACCCCATGCCCAGCAGCCCGGCGCGGCCTATGCGCACGACCCGCATATCACCATCGCAGACCTGCTGCGCATCTACGACGAGCAGAAGGGCGACGGGTGCGCCATTGCACGCGAAGTCGAACGCCGCACCATCGCCGCCGCCCGCGCCGGTGCCCAGGCGATGCCGAGTGATGCGACTGCCGCCGACTGGATTCAACTGCGCAGTGCGCTGGCGATGCTCATGCTGGGGTGGGCAGGACGGCGATCGCAGGATCAGACACTTGACGCAGCCGATAGCCTCCTCGATGCCGCAACCGAGCCCGGCATGCCACTGGCGATCCTCCGCTCAGCGCCTGACTGGCGCACAGCCTCCGCCCCTGCTGCAGTGAGCGCGCCGAGCGATGCGGCGAAAGATGCAGCGAGGTATCGCTGGCTGCGCGAACAGGGCATGCTGACCGAAGGTAGCCGTCACCCGCAATCATGGAGGTGCGTCGCGCTTTTGGCAGACATGGGCGGCGAACATGCTGATGCTGCCATCGACGCTGCCATGCTCGCCGCCGCGCCCCAGGTGCCGGCCCAGGAAGGCGGCGCCGCATGAACGGCGACCAAACCCTCGCAGCATTCCTGCGCGAAGTTATCAGCGGGATGCTGCGCGCTGACACGGACACGGCATCGCTGGACTGCACCATTCCGATGAACGGCCAGCAAGTCCTCATCACGTTCGACCTCACGATGACGAGCGTCACCCCATTGGCCACGAAGGAGCCCACCAATGACCGCTGACACCACCCTGGCACCCTGCCCCATGCCGGGCTGCGGCGGATCGGCCCGGCACATCAAGCACGCGGCCGGCCTGCCGGGCACCATGGGGCACGATACCTGGCACGCCGTTGCATGCGCATCCTGCGGCATCACCATGGGCGCATGCGACCGTCGTTTCCGCACCCGAAAAGAGGCCGCAGCTGCATGGAACCGCCGCACCGAGCGCCAGCCGCTGACGACAGAGCAGGTCACCGCGCTCTGGGTAGATCATGGCATGGACGAGTGCGACCCCGAGGACTTCGCGCGACGCATCGAGGCCGCCCACGGCATCACGGGAGCGACGCATGGCTGACTTTTTCACAGGCCCCACCGACCGCCGCGTGCTGGCCGGCCTGATGCATGACGCCCGCGAAGCCATCACCGGCGACACCAGCAGCCCGGTCAAGTGGGCCCTTGCACAAGCGTGGGAAAACTTCGAGCAACCACAGGCACGGGCGCTGCGCCGGCACTTCGGCCTGCAGACGGCATTCGCCGGCTACCGCCAGCAGATCAAGCGCATCGACCTTGTGGCCCTGGCCACCGAGCGCCGCGACCTGCTGGCCTTCGACCCCGCCGCGCATCGCCCCTGGCCGATTCTTGACACGCCCGGCTGCGAGGTGCCACCGCACGCCACCCGCCTCGCCACAACCAAGCGCGAACACACGCACTGGACGGAATGGCGCGACCAGTTCATCGCCCGCTACGAAGCGCTCAGCGCAGCGGCACTCACCCATTGAGCGAAGGGTAGCCATGAGCAAGAACACCAAAATCGAATGGGCCGACCACACCTTCAACCCCTGGATGGGCTGCCAGAAGGTCAGCCCAGGCTGCGACAACTGCTACGCCGAGCAGATGATGGACAAGCGCATGCACAAGGCGTCCTGGGTTCCCGGCGCGCCGCGCGTGCGCACCAGCGCGGCGAACTGGAACCTGCCCTTGCGCTGGAATGCGCAGGCGGAGGCTTTTGCGGCGCAGCACGGGCGCCGGCAGCGCGTGTTCTGCGCATCCCTGGCCGACGTGTTCGACAACGCGGTGCCGGTGCAGTGGCGCATTGATCTGATGAAGCTGATCGTCGAGACGCCGCGCCTCGATTGGCTGCTGCTGACGAAGCGGATCGGCAATGCCGCCGAGATGCTGGACGTGGCTTTCCGTGCAGTGCATGCCCAGCGCGAGACCTGGGCCGACAACGTGCCGCCGAACGTTTGGATCGGCGCCACCATCACCAGCCAGGCCGAGGCCGACCGCGACATTCCCAAGCTCCTGGCCGTGCCGGCGCGCGTGCGCTTCTTGTCCATGGAGCCTCTGCTCGGGCCGGTCCAGTTGCCACGCTACATCGATCGAGCCCGAAGCGGCGCCTTTGATGTTTGGACGACCGGAATCGATTGGGTGATCGTCGGCGGCGAGAGCGGCCCCGGCGCCCGGCCCATGCACCCCGACTGGGCCCGTAGCCTGCGTGACCAGTGCGCTGCGGCCGGCGTGCCGTTCCTTTTCAAGCAGTGGGGCGAGTGGGCGCCCGGATCGGGAGACTTCGGCAGCGGCCGCTTCCGCACGGCGGCGGTGGCCCTTGATGGCCGTGTGGTCGATGGCGGCTACGACACCTCGGGCTACCCCAAAGGTTCGACCTCGGCCGATTGCTGGTCGATGGTGCACGTGGCCGGCAAGAAGACCGCGGGCCGACTTCTGGACGGCCAACAGCATGACGGATTCCCGGAGGACGTATGTTCCATTCGCTGATTCAACCAAAGCGCCCCAGCGGCCCAGGCTGGCAAAAGGTCCACAACCCCAACACGGCGCAGCTCGACTCGCTTGGCTATGCGCATGCGACTTGGATTCACGGCCAGACCGGCATGTTTGCCATCTCTGCCGTCGAGGTTGCATCAGACCCTGGCCGGCCATCGCTCGGCGCTGAGTACCACCTCAGCGTGAGTCACTGCGGCCAGCGGTGCAGCAGCGCGGATGCGCTTTGGGTGCTGGCGCAGTTCGACCTGGCCGACGCCAAGGAAGACAACCACGTGCCCGGAGGCCGAGTTCGCAACTTTTGGCGGCCGGTCGCTGATCACCTGTCGGGCTACGAGTGTCCATGCACTGAAGAAGAGCCGGCGGTGCGCGAGGACAAGGGCGACTACATCTGGCGGGGGGTGACCCGATGAAAGAACGCCCCATCCTCTTTTCGGCGCCCATGGTGCGCGCCCTGCTCGCCGGCACGAAGACGCAGACGCGGCGGCCCGTGAAGACTCAGGCCTGCATCTTGGGCGAAGAATTCCCGGGCCCACGCGGAGCTGACGGTTTCAGCCGTGCTTACCTGATGCACCGCGAGTGCGACAGAAAAGCAATGCTGGATCTGTCCCCCTACGGCCAGCCCGGCGACAGGCTGTGGGTGCGCGAAGCATGGCGTGCCGCGCTGGCGTATGAGCTGACACCGCCGCGCGACATCCCACCCGGCACGCCGATCGCCTACCAAGCTGACGGCGCGGGCACCCTGCCGCACATCAACGTGGGCAAGCTGCGCCCGGGCATGTTCATGCCCCGCTGGGCCAGCCGCATCACGCTGGAGATCACCGAGGTGCGCGTCGAGCGGCTGCAGGACATCAGCGAGGCGGATGCAGCAGCCGAAGGCGTCACGACCGATCCTGCCTGCCCTGCCTACGACGCCTATGCAGCTCTCTGGGACGAGATCAACGGCGCCGGCGCTTGGGAGGCGAATCCCTGGGTCTGGGCCGTCTCATTCAAACGAATTCAGGAGGCCGCACATGGCTGACACGAAAACCACCACCGGGGCAGAGATGCCCGAAGCGCTGCGCCTGGCAGCGGCCCTGGAGCAAGAGGCCGAATCAGTTTCGCGCGGCGTGAAATACAGCACTGCGCGCAAGGCCGCTGCCGAGCTGCTGGCCGGCACCTACCGGCCCGGGCCCAGCATCTGCTTCGTGGTCACCCGGCCCAAGCCGCGCGAAGTCTGGGCGGCAGCCTTCCGCGACCGCATCGTGCACCACCTGCTCTACAACCACATCGGCCCGCGCTTCGAGGCCGCGTTTTCCGCCGACAGCTGCGCCTGCATGCCCGGCCGCGGCACGCTCTACGGCGCCCGCCGGCTGGAGGCGCACGTGCGCAGCTGCACCCAGAACTGGAGCCGCCCCGCCCACTACCTCAAACTCGACTGCGCCAACTTCTTCGTATCGATCGACAAGCACATCCTGCGCGCTCGCATCGCCCGCCGCGTGCAGGAACCTTGGTGGCTGGCGCTGGCCGACACCGTGCTGATGCACGACCCCCGCGCCGACGTGCAGCTGCGCGGCAAGCCCGAGCTGCTGCGCCGCGTGCCGCCGCACAAGAGCCTGTTCAACGCCCCGGCAGACACCGGCCTGCCCATCGGCAACCTCAGCAGCCAGTTTTTCGCCAACGTGCTGCTGGACGGCCTGGACCAGCACATCAAGCACCAGCTGCGCGCACCGCATTACGTGCGCTACGTCGATGACATGGTGCTGCTGCACCCCTCGCCCCAGTGGCTGGTGGCCGCGCTGCGCGACATCGAAGCCTGGCTGCCCGCCCATCTGGGCGTGCGCCTCAACCCGAGCAAGACCATCCTGCAGCCCGTGGACCGCGGCATCGACTTCGTCGGCCAGGTCATCAAGCCCTGGCGCCGCACCACCCGCCGCCGCACCCTGGCCAGCGCCCTGCAGCGCATCGAGACACTGCCCGCCAGCGCCGTCCACACCACCGGCAATAGCTACCTGGGCTTGGTGCGCCAGGCCAGCCACAGCCACCAGGAACGCGCGCAGCTCTGCCGCGCCCTGCTCAAGCGCGGCCACGCCGTGGAAGGCCTGCACCTGAGCAAGGCCTACCCAAACACCACCACAGCCAAACCGGAGGCACTGCATGGCTGACTTTTTTACAGGCCCCACTGGCCGCACGCGATTGCTGCGGACTTTTGAGCAGACAGACACGGCGCGCACGGAAGACCTCATCTACTGCTGCGCAGTGATGGTCGAAGACGCCATGCTGCAAGGCGGATGTGTGCCAAGGCTTGACTATGACAGGGCCAAGTTGTTTGAACTTGCCATACCGCTGGCCATTGCGGCCACCGGGAATGGCAGCGTGATCCTCACCACAGGAATCCCGGATTCACATCCGCACGCAGGCCTTCCGGCAGCAACCACATCGCAGGCAGACCGCGCGGAGATCGAGGTCCTCAACTACCTCAGCACTCACAGCGCCAGTCATGCCAACAAGATCGTTAACCACGTAGGCAGACCCGTACTGACTCAGCTCAGGAGCCTCATCACTAAGGGCCTGGTGGGCAAGACACCGAACGCAAGGTCAGCGCCAACCTACTACATCACGGACGCCGGCTGCGAATACATAGTGGCCTTCCAATAAGCAACGCACCATGAGCACAACCACCAAGCACGTGCCGAAGCCCAAGCCGAAGCCGCACCCCATCGTCACCCTCCCCCCGCTCTACCTCGCCAAGCCCGACGCCGCCGCCTACCTCTCGATCTCCGAAAGCATGCTGGAATCCCTGGTCATGAAGGGCGAGCTGCCGCGCCCGCGCAAGATCAGCGCCGGCCGCGTCGCCTGGCTGGTCGAAGACCTGGCCGCCTGGGGCCGCGAGCGGCCTGAGTCCGACCTGCTGCCGCCGCGCAATTCCGGCTACGGCCGGGCCGGCGCGCCGGCCGCAGCCGCCAATGCCTCCAGGTGATCGCTGAGCCGCTGCAGCCACAGCACGCGCTCCGCGTCGTAGCTGTAGCGGTTGTAGGTGCCGATGATCTCGGCCGGCATGTGCCCCACGATGGCCTCGCCCACCTCATTCGGGCAACCCAGCCCGGCCAGCAGCGTGCGCGCCGTGCGGCGCAGATTGTGCGGCGTCCAGTGCGTCACCGGCAGCACCAGGCCCGCACCCTGGCGGCCGGCCACCTTGGGCGCATAGGGCTGCAGGTTGTAGATGTAGGTGGAAAAATCGTGCTGCGTGTACTGCTCCTGCCGCGCATCCTCGAAGAGCCAGCCCGAGGCACCCACGGCCGCCAGCCGGCGCTCCATCACCTCCCGCGCCCGGCCGAAGAGCGGCACGCGCAGATCCACGGCATCGGCCCGGCGGTGGTTTTTCGTCTGCGCCTTGGGCACCGTCCACCACAGCAACGCGCCCTCGGCCTGCACATGCTCGGGCCGCGCCGCCAGAAACTCCACGCCCCGCGTGCCCGTCCACAGGTACATCACCAGGCAGTCACGGCCCAGCGCATGCATGTTGCCTGACCAGGCCAGCAACAGGCCCACCTCTGCCGCAGACAGCACGCGGCGCGCACCGGCCACATGCGCACCCCCGATGATCTTGCCCCGGCTCTTGAGCTGCCCGCGCAGCACCAGCCGCCACCAGTTCGCCACACCATCCGGCAGCCGCCCGGCATCGAGGGCATAGTCCCACGCCGAGCCCAGCATCGACCGCAGCTTTGCCGCCGCCGTGGGCGTGCCGCTGCGGCGGTCCAGCACATCGAACGCCTGGGCACGCGTCAGCGCCTCGGCCGGCGTGGCGGCAAAGTCAGGCTCTTCATCGAGCAGCCGCATCAGCGCCCGCTGCGCCGCGGCGCCACCCTGCGCCTGCCGGCCCGGCAGCAGCCGGCCGCCGATGTAGTCATCCACCACGCGCCGCACCGTCATCACCGAAGGCGCCGGCGCCGCAGCCGCCTGCCGCGCCACACGCGCCGCCTTGCGCTCCAGCGCCGGATCGCCGCCCGCCTGGCGTCGGTCGCGCAGCCGCCCCCACTCCGACACCGCCGCCTGCACGCTGACCGATGGCCACTGCCCGATCACCACCTGCCGCATGCGCCCATCGAGCGGCGACTTGAACCGGTAAATCCAGCTCTTGCGCGAGGCCGAAGCCACCAGCCGCAACCCGTCACACCCCTCGATCAGCAGGTGCCGGCCCGGCTCCAGCAGCTTGGCCGCCCGAGCATCGAAATGCATACCGCCTATACTCCGCGCTAACGCCGCATCCCCCACGGATGCAGCCAGCGCCGCAGCCAGCAAAAGTCACACCAAGACCTACGCCGATTGCTACGCCTTCCGATCAAGTGTAGCTTGGTACGATATGGGCGCAGTTCAGGCAAATCGGACGCGGCGCGCAGCGGAAAACCGCTTACAATTCAAGCGCTTAACGAAAAACCTCTTGCAAAATCAAGGGGTTGCGTGATGCGGGTGTAGTTCAATGGTAGAACGGCAGCTTCCCAAGCTTCATACGAGGGTTCGATTCCCTTCACCCGCTCCATCGCTTTGAATCTCCCCCTGGTTTTCTAGACACTTCCTGCATGGCCACCAGTTGATGGCCAGCATGAGTTGGCGCTGCAAAGACCACGCCAACGGCGGTGCCGAGAGCGTGTTCCAGTGGGTCCAGCTCGAACGCTTCCGTCGCCAGATCTATTTCGGCGCTCGATGCCGGCAGGGCCTATGTCCTCCGCTACATCGGGATGTCGTACATCCCCAAGCGCGCCACGGCGCTGCGGGAGGTACTTCTCCGGTAGCTTTCGAATAACACCCGTTCCCAACAGCTCAACGGCGCTTACGAAAGGCCGAGACGATTCACATCGTTTCGTTTCTGAGTAGGAACCGCAACCCAGGATCGGCGCGTTCGACGGTCAGGCTCCACCCGTGCGCCAGTGCAATTTCCTGGCAAATCGACAACCCCAGTCCAGCCCCGTGGTCGCGTCGGTGTGCTGCGCGCCAGAATCGCTCAAACAACAAAGGGAGTTGGGCAGGATCTAGGCCCGGCCCCCAATCACGCACAGACAGCACGTCGCGGTGAACTTCCACGTCAACCGTCGTGGTCGAAGGTGCATGCTGAATAGCGTTCTCCAGCAGATTCTTCAGCAACGTGAACAGAGCTCCACGGTCGGCCTTCCATGGAATGTTGTCGATCGCGGATACCGTCAAGCGCACGCCGGCGGCCTCGGCCATCCGCCGCAAGTATGAGGCGGCCTCGTCGGCGACTTGTTGCACCTGGACGGTCGTGAAGTCGTAGTTATGAGCCTCGCTGGCTTCAGCCAAGAGCAGAAGCTGCTGGACTTGCCGCGTCATGTATTCGACATCACTCAACAACGCGTCCCGGTCGCTATCGTCGCCTTCCATCAACTCGATCTGGGCCCGAATGAGCGTAAGGGGTGGCGACTGCCTTGCTCGCGCTCTTGCCGAATGTGGGCTGAACCTCCCCGGAGCACCTGAATGAGAACCTTCCCCATCCTGATGACCGCAGCCATGTGGCTGCCCACCACCGCCGGCGCCAGCCACACCATCGACGGTCAAGCCGCAGTCACTGCCGTCAAGATGCCGCCAGCGTCAGCAACAGCGGTAGTCCCCGAACTGAACGTGCCGCCACCCACTGAGACTGCTGCGAAGGTCGATGGCGCTGCCGCAGCCGAAGCGCCCCACCCCACCAAACCGGGCGGTCGAGACATCGATGCACAGACAGTCGCTCGCGACCCCTGGGAAGGCTTCAACCGCCAGATGCACGGATTCAACACCGCCGCCGACAACCTTGTTCTGCGCCCGCTGGCCGTCGGGTACAAAAAGAACGCGCCTGAGCCCGTCCAGGCAGGTGTTTCGCGCTTTTTTGCCAATCTGAGCATGCCGGCGACGGTGGTCAACCAGGCGTTGCAGGGACGGCCTGGCGATGCCGCGACGTCGCTGGGGCGATTCGTCGTCAACACGACGGTGGGTATCGTCGGCTTTTTCGACCCGGCCTCCCACTTCGGCCTGCCCCAACGCGATGGCGAAGACTTTGGTCAGACACTAGCGACCTGGGGTTGGCGCGACTCTCGCTACCTGGTGCTCCCGCTGCTGGGGCCGCGCACGGTGCGCGATGCGCTCGGCATGGTCGGCGATCGACCGCTGTCGCCCGTCGGCCAAATTCAGGACAGTGGCGTCGCCAGCGGATTGCAAGCACTTGAGATCGTGGACGTGCGAACGCGGCTGCTGCCTGTAGACCAGTTTCGGCGCGACGCGCTTGATGACTACGTGTTCGTGCGCGACGCATGGACTCAGCGCCGCAGTCGCCAGATTACGCAAGACTTGCGAAGCGGTGGGGACTGAGCTTGAGTCCATGCACCGGCGACTCCATCGCGGCTCCCGCGCCCTGGCCCAACGAATCCACTTGCCATAGAGATAGAGGCCTCGAGAAGAAGAACCCGGGATGGATGTTCCCGTCTTCGTGCTGACTGTCTCCCTGGTTCTGAACGGCCGCGATACCGGCCTCATGCACGTGGTCCTGGCAAAGGCCCCTCGGAACCCAGGAGGTGGTCACGGTGCGGGATCGCGAGTCATCCGGCGCCGAAGCGCGCGTTGACCTACCGGCGCTTTCTACGTCCACGACAGGTGCATTCGCGGGCCAAAACGCCCCAAAAACGCTTCAACCGCGCGGAGCGTGGACGCTTCCGGCCCCTCCCCTGCCGATCGGGCCTGCTTCCATGGCTGCGGCGCACATCCTGCAGACTCACCTCGGCTCGACAGCTCCCAGGGCATGCAGGGGCAGCAATTCGCGCCGGCTGTCGAAACGGCGCTGCTCGCCCGTGACCGGGTCGCGGAATTCCAGCGACCGGGCCAGTAGCTGCAGCGGCCGTGAATAGTCACCGGCTGGCGGATCGTTCACCACTGGGTAGAAAGCATCGCCCCAAAGCGGCAGGTCCAGGGCGGCCATGTGCACGCGCAACTGGTGGCGCTTGCCCGTGACGGGCGAGAGGCGGTAACGGGCCCAGCCGCCGGCACGCTCGATCACCTCCATATGGGTGCAGGTATTGGGCTCACCCGGCACTTCGTGCATCCGAAAGAACTGCGGGCTCTCCTCGATCCGGCTAACATGCGTGCGCGGGAAAGCGACATCCTCGCGCCAGGGAGCGATGGCTTCGTAGGTTTTTCCGACCGTCCGATCTCGGAACAGCGCTTGGTAAGCCCCCCGCGTATCGCGCTGCACCGAGAACAGCACCAGTCCCGCAGTCGCCCGGTCGATTCGGTGGACCGGCGACAGCTCGGGCAGGCCCAACTGGCGCTTGAGGCGCACCAGCAGCGTGTGGTGCAGGTACGGGCCTGTGGGCACCACCGGCAGGAAATGCGGCTTGTCGGCCACTACCAGATGCTCATCCTGAAACAGCACGGCCTCCTTGAAAGGAATCGCCGGCTCTGCGGCCAGTGCGCGGTAGTAGTAGAGCCGCATACCAGGCACGAAGGCACGATGCGGCGTGGCGGGCTGCGCCCATTCATCCACGACATCGCCGGCCTGCATGCGGGCCTCCCACTCGGCCCGGGTCACGGCCGGCAGGCGCTGCGCCAGAAAATCGAGCAAGGTGCCAGAACCCTGCGACGGAAGCACCACGCAGCTCGGGGTCACGCCGTCGCGCATGGGCAAAACCTTGGGATCATGACGGTTGAACATGCACGGGGATTGTAGGCATCCTTCCCGCGCATGCACTATGAAAGACATAGCACGCAACGGCCGCAACGCGGGCGATCCGGGGCCATGGCCCTGCCCAGGCCGCCGACCTGCGAAACCTGTAGGACAACAGCGGCAAACAGGAGCCAATACCGCCATCGCATCAGGCGCCGCAATAGCATCCAGCCAACGTGCCTCTTGCATAGAGGCCCAAGGCCTCGCAGCCAACGACCGGGCTCGCAGCGGCCCCACTTGATTGATGATCCCATGCCTACCTCAGAACCCACGCCCCCTCAAGATCCGGCCATGGCAGCCAAGCCGCACGCACACACTTCCACTTCGGGGCGCCTGATGCGCTGGACGCTCGGTGTGCTGGGCTTGTTGGCGGCTCTGGCCGTCGCCTCCGTGATCGTGCTCACGCAATGGGACTGGAACCGGCATCGCCCCTGGATCAACGCCAAGGTCAGCGAGGCCACGGGGCGCCAATTTGCCATCCAGGGCGATCTTTCCGTGAAGTGGCACTGGCCACAGCCTTTGGAATCTGGCTGGCGACGCTGGATTCCTGGGGTCACCCTCCAGGCGCAGCAATTGACCCTGGACAACCCGCCCGACTTCACCGTGGCCGAAGAACCGGCGCGGGGTAACAAGGAATTGCCCGCCCTGCCGCCCAAGCCGCCGGCAGCGACCGGAGCGCCACAAGCCATGGCGCGCAAGGCAGCCGCCTCACAGCCCGCCACAGCGGCCAGCAGTCCGGCATCCGGCGCCTCGGTGGACGCCGAAACACGTGCGCGTTCTGCGGATGCCGAGCGCGCCCTCTCGCTGGAAAAAGCCCATGCCGATACGGCGGAGCCACTCGCTCGCGGCGCGCAGACCATGGGTACCCTGGCCAGCGTAAGCGCCACGCTGCGCCTGTGGCCACTGCTCGCCCGCAAGGTCGTTCTCGACACGGTGGTGCTGACCGCACCCGATGTGGTGCTGGCGCGCAAGGCCGATGGCACCAACAACTGGACCTTCCAGCCACAACACAAGGACGCAGCGTCGAAGCCCGGCAATGACAATCCCTGGGATTTGAACGTGGGCCAGCTGATCGTTCGCCAGGGCTGGCTGGGCTATGCGGACGGCAAGAAGGACCTGGCGCTGCGCGCGCGCATCGACACCATCGACCCTGCCGCAGAAAGCGCTGCCAAGGGGCAAGAGGCAGCCAGCCCGTACGGAGTCCGCCTGGCGCTGCAGGGCCGATACGCCAAGGCGCGCATCGAGGCACAGGGTGAGGCCGGGCCGATGCTGTCGCTGCGCAAGCAGGTCGTGAACTACCCCATCCGGTTCCGCGCGCGCGCCGGCAGCGTGCAAGCCGAAGCCGAGGGCATTCTGGCCAACCCGGCCGATCTATCGGGTCTGGACTTTCAGGTGATGCTCAAAGGCGCGAGCATGGCCGACCTGTACAACCTGACCGGCCTGGTGCTGCCCAACACGCCTCCCTTCCAGACCCGGGGCCATCTGGTGGGCAGCCTGTCACCCAAGACTGCCACCTGGCAGTACCAGGACTTCAAGGGCACGGTGGGCGAAAGCGATCTGCAGGGCAGCCTGACCTACACCTCTGCCGAGCCCCGCCCCCAGCTCAAGGGCACGATGACGTCGCGCCAGCTGCGGCTGGCCGACCTCGGCCCCGTCGTGGGCACGCCGAGCGGTGAAGGCCGGCCAGAGCAAGGAACATCGAAGCGCCCCGGCAAGGTCTTGCCCGACTCTCCTTTCGCCACGGACCGCTGGAACGCGATGGACCTGGACCTGACCTTCACCGGCCAGCGCATCGTGCGGCCGGATAGCCTGCCCATTGAAGACCTGAGCGTGCATGCCAAGCTGCAGGACGCTCAGCTGACACTCGCGCCCCTGCGCTTCGGCGTGGCGCAAGGCAAGATCGACTCACGCGTCGTGCTCGATGCACGCGACGGCCCACTCAAGACGCAGCTCAACGGCTCGGTCGAAGGGCTGCGCCTCTCAGCGCTGTTCCCGAAGGTGGAGTTGATGGAAAAGAGCTTCGGCCGTCTGGACGGCGGCGTGGCGCTGTCGGCCACCGGCAATTCGGTGGCCCGCATGCTGGGCAGCAGTTCGGGCGAGGCGCGGCTCTACATTCGCGACGGCACCTTCAGCAAGCAGATGCTGGACCTGGCAGCGCTCAACGTGGGCAGCGTGGTGGTGGCCAAACTGTTTGGCGAGAACAAGGAAGTCAAGCTGCGCTGCGCAGTCGCCGACTTCGCCGTGCGGGACGGCGTGGCCCAGGCCCGCTCCGTCAAGCTCAGCACCGACGAGGCGCTCGTAGAAGCCACCGGCACCGTGGACCTCCGCAACGAGCAGCTGGATCTCCGCATCAAGCCCGAATCGCTGAACTGGAAGTTCCTGTCGCTGCGCACGCCGCTGTACGTGCGCGGCACGTTCGATCAACCCCGGGTGGGCCTGGAACCCGGCCCGCTTCTTCTGCGCGCCGGTGCGGCAGTGGCTGCCGCTGCCATCGCCCCAGTGGCCCTGGCACTGGTGCCCATCACGGTGCCGGCCGCCGAAGACGATGAACGCTGCGCCGACATGCTGGCGCGGTCGGGCGATGCGGTGAAGGCCGGCAAGGCGGGCGCTGCTGCACGCCGGGCGCCCCAAGGCAAGCACCCCTGAGGGGCACAAGGCAGGCCAGCGCGCGATGCGCCACCGGCCCTGCCCTGTCAGAAGGACGCGGCCTTGGTTCCGACGAAGACGAACCCGCTGTTCCGGTTGGTGTTCAGCCCTGCAACGTAGAGACGGTTGTTCGCGGCATCGAAGTAGGCGGCGCCGCTCTGCGTGGATGTGCCCGCCAAGCATTCGCCACCGTTGTAGCGGATGGAAACGTCGAATGCGCCCACCCCACTGCGCGGAGCCACCGCGCCGCTGAAGGAACAACCCAGGCCGCTCGTTCCAGAGATCGCGCCTGAGGCACCCACCGTCAGCGTCACTGATTCGGGCCCTGCCGGACTCACCGCCGTGCCGGTGAAGCGGCCGGTGACGGCAGAAAGCGTGGCCGGCGTGTCGTAGAGCGCGCTGTAGTTCGCATTGAGCGTCACGCTGCCGGCTCCACTCGCATAGTTGAGCTGGCTGTTGAAAGAGCTTCTAGGCTGGTAGGAACCCACGATCGACGAGATGGACAACACGCCGTCGCCCTCCAGGTTGTAATCACGCCCGTCGGACGAAGCGAAGCTGTTGCCGCTCACGGTATAGGAGCCCTGCACCACTCCGCCGATCACCGACGGCTTGCCGACAGCGGAGTAGATAGCCCAATAGGTTCCGTTGTCCAGCACCAGCAGATTCACGGCGCGATTGGCGCTGGAGGACCCCACCCACAGGCCGTCGGCCTTTTGAGCAGAAACGCCAGAGTCTCCACCGCCCGCAGCGCCGCTACCGTCACTGCTGCTGGTGCCGCCCCCACTTCCCCCGCCGCAAGCCGCCAGCGCCGCGACCGCTACCGCTACTGCCAGAAATCCTTTGATGTAGTTCTGCATCTCATCCTCTCTGTATGTGTTGAAGAGGACGCGCAGGTTATCGGACCAGCCGCTCTACTTTGACAAAAGCGGTAACGTCATGTTGGATCTGGAATCGTAATGTGAACGCACAGTCCGCCCACAGACATGCCCCGTTCGCCAGGCTCCAGGGACATCCAGCCCCCCGCGCTTCGCGCGCGACGTTGTATGCCGGCCAGTCCCTGGCCTCGGCCCGCGCAGAGCGGGGCGTGCGATACGTCCGACTGCAAGCCGGCAACGACTGCTGCCCCCAACCCGCGACCGTTGTCGCAGATGCGCAGATGCCATGCTGCGCCGACGATAGTGGAAGGCGCTTCATGCCGCAGCGATACCGTGAGGCGCGTCGCACCGGAATGTTGCAAAGCGTTGCTCACCGCCTCGCGTACGGCCTGCGTGAGCTCCATCGCACTTCCGCCTACGGGGATGTGCTCTGCGCACCGAGCGTCCACCTCCCAGACGAGCTCCATACCCCGGCGGTCCATCACGGGCTGGATGCGGTGCCGCAGGCGCGCCAGTCGATCCGCCAGCGTGTCATCGTACCCATCCATCGAGTCCACCAACAGGCGCACGTCGAGCATGCATTGCTCCAGGGCTACACGCACCGGCTCATGGGTCGGATTTCTTGCATCCAGCAAAGCCATGGCGGTCACCAATTGCGAGCCCACTTGGTCATGCAGATCCCGCGCGATGCGCTCGCGCTCGTTGCGTACTTCAGGGCTGGGCCGGGCATGGCGGCGCGGGCGCCACTGCAACAGGCGCGGCAATTGCCACAGCAGCAGCGCTCCCAGCGTCAGAGTGCAGGCCATATCGACGATCTGCCAGTTCCGTAGCGACACCGATACGGAATGGCTCACGTCCCAGAGCAGCACAGCGTCCATGACGAACTGGATGCACCACACGGCAACGCAGGCCAGCGCATAGACAGGCGGATGCAGGCGAATCACGTCGAACCGACCGGAGGACGACCTCGAGGCTAAAACAGGCCGCGCAGCGACGCGAAGCGCACGGCCTGCGCGCGCGTGCGAACCTGCAGCTTGCGATAGATGTTCTTGATGTGCGTGTTGACGGTCAGGCCGCTGATCTCCAGCCGCTTGCCGATCTCTGTGCTGGTGTAGCCGCTCGCCACCATGCGAAGCACCTCTTTTTCTCGCACCGACAGGCGCTCCCCCTCACGCTCACGGTCCATCTCGGAACGGCGTGGCGCTGACGCGGTCGAACCCGACGATGCACTGGAATCAAAGCGCTGCAGCAGTCGCCGCGCCAGATTCGGCGTAATGGACGCACCGCCGTTGACCACCTGCAGCACGGCCTGAGGATAGTTGCCAAACCAGGAGTGCTTGACCAGATAGCCCGTGGCGCCCAGTTCAAAGGCTCGCAGCACCTGATCGTCGTTTTCCATAATGGAGACCATCACCGCCTCGGCTGTGGGGCGAACGCTCTTGAGGTAGTCGATCAGCGTGAAGCCTTCGCCATCACCCAGATTCAGATCCACCAGCATGACGTCGAACTCGTGCTGCTTGATGGCCTTGCGGCCTTCGCGCACGCTGGTGGCCTGCGCCACGACGAGAGTTCGAGGGTCGGCCATCAATTCCTGGGCGATCACGCGGCGCATGTGCGCGTCATCGTCAACCAACAGCACTCGCACCGGCTTGTCCACCTGCCCCGACAGGAACTCGGGCCACACGCTCGGCTGCACGGGCTTGGACGGGAGAGCCCGTGGGGAGGGGTTCAGCAAAGAGGCAACGGCATCTTTCGCCAGTTCTTCGCCAACGGTGTCGTCAAGGATTTGCACAGTTTTCTCTCCCACGCCAGTTCAAAGCCACAGGCTGCCGCTATCGCTCAAGTCACGTCAGGTAACGTCTTGAGGGCGAAGAGTAAGAGAAACGTTGGAATTTTTCTATCCGTCATGGTTTTTTCTTTTCTGCTCACCAAAGTAGCTTTTTGACACTAACGAGAACAAGGTAAGAAATGCCTGCTTTCTAGGCATTTCCACAGAAAACCGGCCAAGACTTGATGCGGATCCGCGACGGCGTGCGGGGTGATGCCGGAGGCAAGCGGAATTCGCGTCAAACCAAGGATAGAAAAACAGACTTGGCAAACAATTGCAAAAAACACATTTAGACACTAACGCGAACGAATAGGCACATGCTGTTGCGGATGGAGCTGCATCCGCATTGAGGCACGTCCTGGCGGTCAGGCGGTGGCAGGTCCCTGAATCAGCACGCACGGGGTACTCATTCCGGGAGATAGGCCAGGCAACGCTGCGGAGGAACACTGCAGCCAGACACAAGAACACGGGTCACCAAACAATCCCCGGGTTCGTGTCCACCCCGCCCCGGTGCCGAATGGTTCGGCGCCGGGCACTGGTCCCTCAATCCAAGGAGCGTGTCATGAAAAAGTTCGCCGTGATTTCCCTGAGCCTGGTTGCAGCTTCCGCTTTCGCTAGCGGCTATACCGACCCCTACATTTCCATCGAGGCACCCAGCGTGCAGATCACCGCGCTGACCAGCACCGCTGTCGCCAACGAAGCGACCGGCGGTGGTGAAGCCCGCCAGAACCTGGCCAGCAACGCCGGCAACGTCGCCATCAAGAACGTCTCGCTGCAGGCCGTCGCTGCCAGCAGCTCGCTGATCCTCAACAAGGCCAACGGCTACAACGCCCATGCCACCCAGAGCCTGGCCTCCAACGTGGGTGCCGTGGGCGTCACCGGCGTGCAGGTGCAACTGGTCGCCGCTTCCAACTCCGCCATCATGAACGTCGCCGGCGCCCAATCCAAGGCCGTGCAGAACGTGTCCACCAACAACGGCTGCCAGGCCTGCAACTGATCTGACGATCGGCTGACCGAACATGACGGGCTCGTGTGAAGGCGCCCTGCTCCACGCCGCAGGCGGAGGGCAGCGTTCTTTCCCACGACCCGCATGGCCGGTCCATGAGCAATGCCTGCGCGCGCCGGATCGTCCGGCCGCGCGCCCATGGGGGTGAACGACATGAAGCAACTCGCAATCCTTGTGTGCCTGCTGCCCTCGCTGGGCCTGATGGGCCTGGCGCTGGCGCCCGCACGGGTGGTGGCCGCCCCGGGCGAAGACCCGGTCGTGCTGCGGGGCCCCGTGCAATACCTGTCGCTGCCGGTCGGCGCTGCCGCCAAATCCCAGGGGCTGGACACCGTCAAGGACATGCCCGTCAACATGCGCGCGAAGATCGCGCGCTATGAGGCCAAGGCCTTTGCCGAAGACACGTCCGGCATCGCCACCGACACCGACGTGACCACCCGCGCCAGCTCCGACGGGCTGCGCAAGACCTGCGTGCAGGAAGTCGGCAGCAGTACCGCCGCCAGCGGCAACGGGACGACGAATGCCTTCAACCGCTACGGCCCGGCCCCGCAGGCACAGGTGGTTGTCTTGCGCGGCGACCTGGTGAACGTCTGCCGCTGACAAGGGCAGCCCGAT
This sequence comes from Acidovorax sp., assembly GCA_041987645.1. Classification (GTDB taxonomy): domain Bacteria; phylum Pseudomonadota; class Gammaproteobacteria; order Burkholderiales; family Burkholderiaceae_C; genus Paracidovorax. The sequence continues at coordinate 58,308 of JBHIWE010000002.1, forward strand.
AGCGCGGAGCCCGCCTTCAGGTCTACCGCTGACCATCCCAGAACCATTCATAACATCCATGGACGCACCGGGGCCAGTGCCCGCGTGCGCCAGTCGGTGCCGCCCGACGGCACCAGGGGGAGCCGCGCAATGACTACCATCCCACACGCCACTAGCCAGCCGCCGCACGCACACTCCGGCCCGCGCCGCCTGGGTTGGATGGCCCTGGCCAGCGCGGCCCTGGCCCTCCTGGCCGGCTGCGCTGCGCCGATGAACGCGCGCGAGGACGCCGAATTCCAGACCCACAGCTACGCCGCCGACCGGCCCACGGTGCGGCCGGTGCGTTCGCTGTCGAGCTTCTCCGATTCGCTGATGTGCATGGACCACCTGTTCCGCGCCACCAACGCGCCGACGGTGCTCATCAGCAGCAAGCAGATCCCCGACTATTCCGGCCGCGTGGCCGTAGCCACCAAGGACATGGTGATCACCGCGCTCTCGCAGATGTCGCGCGTGTCGAACGCCTTCCGCTACGTGGACTACGAGGTGGACATCGCCCGGCAGGACACGGTGCAGAACCTCACCACCATCTTGCTCAACAACAACCAGATCCAGCTGCAGCGCCCGGCGCTCTACGTCTCGGGCGCAATCTCGTTCGCCGACCAGAACGTGCTGCGCAACAACGCCGATGCCGGCACGTCAGCGTCGCGCCTGGAGACTGGCTACAGCCGCACGCGCAGCACCACGCTCATCGGGCTGGAGATGCATCTGGGCGACTTCCGCACGCGCACCATCATCCCCGGTCTCGATTCGGCCAACGAGATCGTCATCGGCAACGGCGGTCAGGGCCTGGACCTGGCGGGCCGCATCGGCAGCTACGGAGTGAAGTTCAGCGTGGGCCGCGACTACGCTCAAGGCTCGGGCCCAGCCGTACGCACGCTGGTGGAACTCGCCATGATCGAGCTGGTGGGCAAGTGGGCGCGCGTGCCTTACTGGCAGTGCCTGACGCTCGAGCAGACGCACCCCGACTTCCAGCGTCAGATGCGCGACTGGTTCGACGAAGGCGACACCGCCTCGCAGCGCCAGCTGGTGCGCGGGTCGCTGCGCAGCCAAGGCTACCTGCCACCCGGCGACGATAGCGACAGTGCCGCCGACGCTGTCCGCATGCGCGAGGCCCTGGCCCGGTTCCAGGCCGACCAGGGCCTGGTCGTGACGGGCGTGGTGGATTTCTCGACCTACGAGCGGGCCATGCGCAGCTTCGTCGCGCTGGGGCCGGACGGCCGGCTCGAGCGCGTGGGCTGGGCAACGCGCGCGGGCGGCCCCATCGCCATCGCGGCCACGGCGCCCCAGCCCACCTCGCCGCTGGCGCCCGCCGCCGCCATGGCCGGCGCCGAGGTTGCCAAGTGGAATCAGGCCGTCTATGGCGCGACGGCTCCCGACCGGCGCATCAACCTGCAGATCGAAAACGCCATGCTGGGCCGCACGGCCTTCGAAGTGGGCGAGCAGATCTTCCTCTCGGGTACCGTCTCGCGGGCCTCGTACCTGGCGTGCTACATGGGCAGCGCCAACGGCGCGGTGATCCGCCTGCTGCCCAACGCCACCAACACCTCGGGCTGGGTCACGGCAGGCCAGGCGATCCGCATTCCGGACTGGATGAGCCCCCTGCCCGGCTTCGTGATGGACGCCGGAACTCCCGGCACCGAAGGCGTGGCGTGCTTCGCCACCGATGAGGATTCCATGGCCCGTCTGCCCGAGGCCCTGCGCGCACCGGCCTTCACGCCGCTGCAGGGCATTACCAACCTGGAGGGCGTGAACAACGCCATGGCCGCAACCCTTGGCCCGCAGGGCTACACGGGTGACGCCATCTTCTGGCAGGTGGTGCCCCGCCGGGCCGCCCCGGCGGCCAAGCCCCAGCCTGCGGCTAAGTGAGCGCGCCGTGAGCGACGCGATCCCCGCCCATCCCGGACACGGCCGGCCTCCTCTGGCCTGGTGCGCGCACTCCGGCACCTGCCAGGCCTTTCGATCCATGTCGCTGCGTGGAGCGGCGCTGTTCGGAGCCCTCGCCACAGCCTTGGCCGCTGGGCTGGCTGGCCCGTCGCTCACCGCCCATGCCGCCGCCGGGCCGGCCGCGGCGGCGCCTGGCGAAGCACAACCCGGCATCGGCCCACAGCCGCTGACGGCTGCCTCTCCACACATCGAAGGGGACGGCACGCAGGCGGAGACCATCCAGCGTCTTCGCGATCAGGCCTCTGGCCTGCGGAGCGCGGGCGGCCTGCCGGGCCCGCGCCCACCGGTCGGCGCTCCGCCCAAAGCCTCCCAACGCGGCCCCGCCGCGCCGCTGCCCTCCAGCGCCGCGCGTGATGCCGCCTGGCTACTCGGCCTGCTCGCGCTGCACGGCATCGGCATGCCGGCCGACGGGGCGCAGGCGCGCCAGTGGTTCGAGGCAGCCCAGCGCGGCGGCCATCCGCTGGCCGCCGCGGGCCTGGCCTGGTGCGCCATCGACGGCTGCGGCAGCGCGCCCGACCCCGCCGCCGCCCGACCGTGGATCGCCCAACTGCGCGGCGCCGACCCTGCACTGGCCCTGTACCTGGACTGGTGGGTGGACAGCCAGCTCGCGCCGCTGGAGCTAGCCGCACGCCCCGAAAGCCGCGCACCCGGTACTGCAGGCGCGCAGCAGGCGCTGCTGGCCCGCGCTGCACGCGCCGGCAGCGCGGGAGCGCTCAACGAACTGGCGCTGGAGAACCTGGCGCAGGGCCGCAGCCGCATGGCGCAGGAGCAGTTCCGCCAAGCCGCACGCCGCTCGCCTGCCGCTGCGGCCAATCTGCTGCGCCTCACGGCCTGGCCGCTGGACGAAGTCACACGCCCACCGAGCCACGTCATCGCCCGCAACAGCGGCCCAGGCACCCCCTCCGCACGCCCCACGGTCCAAACCGCGGCCGGCAACGCCGTGACCGCGCCCTCCCACCAGGACGCCGAGGCACTGTTCCTGCAGGCGCAGCGCTTTCACCGGGGCGAAGGCGTGCCGTCGAATTACGCTGAAGCCATCCGCCTCTACCAATTGGCGGCGTCCAAAGGCAGCGCGCCCGCGCAGCGCATGTTGGAGCTCATCTATTCGCGGCCCAGCCCGGGCGGCGGCGTGGACATCGGCTGGATGCAGCAGCTCGCGCATTTCAAGGTGACGCAGCCCGGCGCCCTCCTGCCAGCCTTGCCCGCACCCGGCCCGCAGCCCTGGATGCGCGATGCCACGCCGCTCTACGAACTGCTGCCTCCACAGTGGAGGCCCGCCACGGCCCAGTGAACGCGGGAAGAATCCGCTACACACTCGATAGCTGCACGCCCTTTATCTACCTGGACAAGACCCCTAAATCGATCTAAATCCGCAGCCCGATCAGTGGAAATCCCGGCTGCCGTCCAGCGCTTGGGCCATGCGCCCGAGCAGCGGCGTCAGATCGCGAAAGCGCTGCGCTACCAGGTGCCGCACGGGTATTCCGCCGCCCTCGGGCACCATGCTCTGCCACAGGCCCTGCACGGCCAGCAGGCGCGAGCGCAGCAACGGCGCCCGCCAGCGCTCCACCAGCGCCGGCCAGACGATGACGTTCACGGTGCCGGTTTCATCCTCCAGCGTGACGAACATCGTGCCTTTGGCCGAGCCCGGGCGCTGGCGGACGGTGACGATGCCGCAGGCCCGCACCGTGTGCCCGTGCGGCACGGCCTGCAACTGCAGCGCGCTCCGGAGGCGCCAGCGGTCCAGGCGCGGGCGCAGCAGCGCGAGCGGGTGGCGGCGCAGCGTGAGGCCGGTGGCGGCGTAGTCGAACAGGATCTCCTCGCCCTCCGGCGCCTCGGGCAGAACCAGCGGCTCCTCATGCACCGGGGCATCGCGCCAAAGCGGCGGCGCGCGCAGTCGGGACGCCGCATCCCAGGCCTGCTGCCGGCGATGGCCCGCCAGGGACCTCAGCGCGTCCGCCGCGGCCAGGGCCTGCAGGTGCTGCCGGTCCAGCCGGGCAGCGAGCGCCATGTCCTGCACCGATGCGAAGGCGCCCTGCGCGGCCTGCCGTGCCGCCACCAGCCGCGCGGCGGCCGCTGCCTCCAGCCCGGCGACCAGCCGCAGACCGAGGCGCACGGCCGGCTGCGGCAAGGCCACGCCGGGCAAGGGCTCCATCGGTTCTTCGAGCGTGCTGTCCCAGTCGCTGTGCGATACGTCGATGGGCAGCACCCGGACGCCGTGGCGGCGGGCGTCCTGCACCAGCTGCGAGGGGCTGTAGAAACCCATGGGTTGCGAATTGAGCAAAGCACACAGAAAGGCCGCCGGCTCGTGCCGCTTGAGCCAGCTGCTGGCATACGCCAGCAGCGCAAAGCTGTAGGCATGGCTTTCGGGAAAGCCGTATTCGCCAAAACCGAGGATCTGATGGAAGAGGCGATCGGCGAATTCCTGCGGATAGCCGCGCTCCAGCATGCCCTCCTTCAGCTGGTCCTCGAAGCGATGCACGCCACCCTTGCGTCGCCAAGCGGCCATCGAGCGGCGCAGATCGTCCGCCTCGCCGGGCGTGAAGCCGCCCGCCAGCATGGCGATCTGCATCACCTGCTCCTGAAAGATGGGCACGCCCAGCGTGCGGCCTAGTGCATCGGCCAGCGCCGGGAATTCGATGGGCAGCGGCTCGGCGTGGCCCGCGGCCCGCCACCGGCGTTCGCGCTCGCGCGCATTCAGGTACGGATGGACCATGCCGCCCTGCACCGGCCCGGGACGCACGATGGCGACTTCCACCACCAGGTCGTAGAACGTGCGCGGCTTCAGGCGCGGCAGCATGCTCATCTGAGCGCGGCTCTCGATCTGGAATACGCCCACGGTGTCGGCGCGGCAGATCATGTCGTAGGTGGCGGGGTCTTCCCGCGGAATGTCCGCCAGGCCCCAGCGCTCGCCGCGCAGCGTGGCGCGCAGATCCAGCGTCCGGCGCAGGGCACTCAGCATCCCCAAGGCCAGCACGTCGACCTTCAGGAGGCCCATCGCGTCCAGGTCGTCCTTGTCCCACTGGATGATGGAGCGGCCCGCCATGCTGGCCGGCTCCACCGGCACCAGCCGCGTGAGCGGCCCCTGCGTGAGCACGAAGCCGCCGACATGCTGGCTCAGGTGGCGCGGAAAGCCGTGCAGTTCGCGCGCCAGCGCCAGCCAGTAGGCGGCGGTGTGCGCGGGCAGCGGTGTGCCGCAGGCGGCGGCCAGCTCCTGCAGGCGGTCTTCGGCCACGTCGTCGTCGAACCAGTGATGGTCCTTGGCGAAGGCGTCGATCAGCGCGGGGGCCACGCCCAGCGCCCGGCCCGTGTCGCGCAGCGCACTGCGCGTGCGGTAGCTGATGACCACGGCGGTGATCGCGGCGCGGTCGCGGCCGTACTTGCTATAGATGTACTGGATGACCTCCTCCCGACGGTCGTGCTCGAAGTCCACGTCGATGTCAGGCGGCTCACTGCGTTCCTTGCTGATGAAGCGCTCAAAGAGCAGGTGCGAGTGCGAAGGGTCCACCGCCGTGATACCGAGGTAGTAGCACACGGCCGAATTGGCGGCCGAGCCGCGCCCCTGGCAAAGGATGCCCTGGCTGCGCGCGAAGCGCACGATGTCATGCACCGTGAGGAAGTACATCTCGTAGCCACGGTCGGCGATGAGGTCCAGCTCCTTGTGGATCTGCGCCTCGATCCGCTGCGGAATGCCTTCCGGGTGGCGCCCGCGCACGCCCTCCCAGGTCAGCCAGGCCAGGGTCTGCTGGGCCGTCATGCCGGGCAGCACGGTCTCCAGCGGATAGCGGTAGCGGATCTGGCGCAGGTCAAACGTGCAGCGCGCCGCCACCTTGAGCGTGGCGGCCGTCAGGTCGGGCGGGTAGATGCTGGCCAGGCGCACCCGCGGGCGCAGGTAGCGTTCGGCATTGGCCTGCAGCGCCCAGCCGCACTCGGCCACCGGCCGGCCCAGTCGCACCGCGGTGATCGCATCCTGCAGCGGCTTGCGGCTGCGGCTGTGCATGTGGACGTCGCCCGCGGCCACCAGCGGCAGGGCCAGGGCAGCGCCCGCCTGGCGCAGGCTTTGCAGCCAGAGGCCGTCGTCCAGCGACAGATGCAGCTCCACCGCCAGCCAGGTGCTGTCCGCGCTCTGCGGCGGCAGGCATCCGAGCGCGGCGGCCAGGGCGGCGCCGAGGGCCACCACATCGCCCGCATCGGGAAAGCGGCTGCGATCCGGCACCAGCAGCAGCTCGCAGCCCTGCAGGAGCGCGAAGGGCGAATCGGCATCGACGCGGTAGTCACCCTTGGCGGCGGCCAGGCGCGCTGCGGTGATGAATTCGCACAGGCCGCCCCAGCCCTGCACGTCGCGCGCCAGCGCCACCAGGCGCAGCGGCCCCCAGGCGAATTCGGCCCCCAATATCAGCGGCAGGCCCACACGCAGCGCCGCCGTGTGGGCGCGCACCACGCCAGCCACCGAGCATTCATCCGTCAGCGCCAACGCCGCATAGCCGCGCTCGGCGGCGCGCTCCACCAGTTCGGCGGGATGCGACGCGCCTCGCTGGAAGCTGAAGTTGGAAAGGCAGTGGAGTTCCGCGTAGTCGGGCAGTGCAGGCACCGCCGCATTGTGGCGCGCCCTTCGCGGCGCTGCAGCGGGCAGGCCAGCCGGCCCGTCGCTCCTGCTTCAGCCCAGCACGCGCTGGGGCACCGGCGCGTAGCCGTGGTTGAGCGGGCCGTGGCCCCGGCCGGTATGCACGTCGGCCCCGGCCGCGATGGCGCCCAGGATGTAGCTGCGCGCCGCCTGCACGGCCTGCGCCAGCGGCAGGCCCAGCGCCAGGTGCGAGGCGATGGCCGACGATAGCGTGCAGCCCGTACCGTGGCCGTTGTGCGTGGCGATGCGGGCGGACTGCAGCCGCTCGCGCTGGCCACCGGCCGATGCCAGCACATCGACCACCCAGTCGCCGGGCAGGTGTCCGCCCTTGAGCAGCACGGCCTGCGCGCCCATGGCCAGCAGCCCGTCAGCGGCGGCATCCAGCGCCTCGATGCCCTCCACCGGCCTGCCCAGCAGCCAGCCGGCCTCGTCGAGGTTGGGGGTGATGACCTCGGCCAGCGGGAACAACTCCTGCACCATGGCGCCCACAGTTTCGGTGGCGATCAACATGTGGCCGCTGGTGGACACCATCACTGGGTCCAGCACCACATGCGGCAGGCCGTGGGCGCGGATGGCCTCCGCCACAACGTTCACCACCTCGGGCGAATGGAGCATGCCGATCTTGACGGCATCGACGCCAATGTCTTCGACCACCGCATCGATCTGCGCCTTCAGCATTTCCGGCGGAATGCCGTGGATGCCGCGCACGCCCTGCGTGTTCTGCGCGGTGATGGCGGTGATAGCCGTCATGCCGTAGCAGCCCAGCGCGCTGAAGGTCTTCAGATCGGCCTGGATGCCCGCGCCGCCGCCGCTGTCGGAGCCGGCGATGGACAGTACGCGCGCATAGCGCCGGCCTGCGGGCGGCGCTTCGTTGTGGTGGTGATTCATGGCAAAAATTATCCGGCATGCGGACGGCTTCATCGACGATGGCGCACACATTGCAGACCCTGCGACAGATCAACCGACAGGGTTATGTCAATGTGCTGTAATCCTCTCCACGGACGAAACAGGGGTGTCCCGCCGCGGCAGAGCCCATGGCGAGCGACTGAGAAATACCCTCGGGCCTGCCGCCATGGCCGGCCCCGCTACCCGATCCAGGTCATGCTGGCGTGGGGAGTTTCAACATCGGAATCACACCCGTTTTGTCTGCCCCTGCAACGGCCCGACCAGAACGACGACGATGTCCGCCCCCCTCCTCCACAACGCATCCGCCTCCATCACCGTGCTGGGCGCTGGCCTCATGGGCCGCCTGCTGGCCGTGACACTGGCCCGCCAAGGGCACCGTGTCGCTCTGCACGACGCCGGCGGCCCGGGCGCCGAAGGCTCTGCCGCGCGCGTGGCCGCCGCCATGCTGGCGCCGCTGGCCGAATCAGCGGTGACCGAACCCGGCGTGGTCCGCATGGGCCAGCATGCCCTCACGCGCTGGCCCGCACTGCTGGCCGAGTTGGCCGCGCCTGTCTTCTTCCAGCAGAATGGCACGCTCATCCTCTGGCACCGACAGGACGCGGCCGACGCCGCCCGCCTGCGCGCCACGCTGGAGCGCAACCAGGCCGCCCAGCCCGATCTGCCCGCCATGCAGCCGCTGGACAGCGCCGGCGTGGCTGCACTGGAGCCGGCCGTGGCGAATCGTTTTGCCCAGGGCATGTATCTGCCCGGCGAAGGCCAGCTGGACAACCGCCAGCTGCTGGCCGCGCTGGAAAAGACGCTCGAGCAGCTGCAGGTGGCGCTGCACTGGAATAGCCCGCGCTCGCCGCAGGACTTCGCCCCCGGCACCCCGGGCCAGCCCGACTGGGTGATCGACTGCAGGGGCCTGGGCGCCCGCACGCACTGGCCGGCGCTGCGCGGCGTGCGCGGCGAGGTCGTGCGCCTGCATGCGCCCGAAGTCACGCTGCAGCGGCCCACGCGCATCGTCCACCCACGCTACCCGATCTACATCGCACCCAAGGAAGACCACCTCTTCGTGATCGGCGCCACCGAAATCGAATCGGACGACCTCTCGCCCGCCAGCGTACGCTCCACGCTGGAGCTGCTGAGCGCCGCCTATGCCGTCCACAGCGGCTTCGCCGAGGCACGCATCATCGAAGCCGCCACCCAGTGCCGCCCCACGCTGCCCGACAACCTGCCCGCAGTGCGCGTGACGGCGCCGGGCGTACTGGAAGTGAACGGCCTCTACCGCCACGGCTTCATGATCGCCCCCGCGCTGCTCGACGTCGCGCTGCAGGTGCTGGAAACGGGAGAATCGCCGCTGGCATCGCGCTTCGATCTCGCGCTCCAACTGCAAGGCCAAGCCGACTGCTTACCCGCCTGACTGCCCCCCATGAACGTTTTCATCAACCAGCAGCCTGCAGCGCTGCCCACCCCCGCCACCGTGGCCGACGCAGTGGCCCATGCGGGTGCCCGCCCCCCCTTCGCCGTGGCCGTGAACCTGCAGTTCGTGCCCAACACCCGCTATGCCGCCCATCCACTCCAGGACGGCGACCGGGTGGAGATCATCGCGCCCGTGACCGGGGGCTGAGCCCCCCCGCCGCGCTCTTTCATCGCTTCACCGCCCACCCATGCCCTCCCCAACCACTCCCGAGGCCGCACCGACCGATGCGCTGGTGCTCTACGGCCAGACCTTCCAGAGCCGCCTGCTGCTGGGCACCGCCCGCTACCCTTCGCCCGCCGTGCTGGAAGCCGCCGTGCGCCGTGCCAAGCCGGCCATGGTCACCGCGTCGTTGCGCCGCCAGGGCAGCAACGCCGCCGAAACCGGTGCCAGCTTCTGGGAACTGCTGCGCCAGCTGGACGTGCCCGTGCTGCCCAACACCGCCGGCTGCCACAGCGTGCAGGAGGCCATTACCACCGCGCAGATGGCGCGGGAAGTGTTCAGCACCCCATGGATCAAGCTTGAACTCATCGGCGACGACTACACCCTGCAGCCCGACACGCTGAACCTGGTGTCGGCGGCCGAGCAGCTGATTCGCGATGGCTTCCAGGTGCTGCCCTACTGCACCGAAGACCTGGTGCTGTGCCAGCGCCT
>JBHIWE010000003.1:0-51924 GCA_041987645.1 Acidovorax sp.
ACCGGCACCCCAGCCGAGAGGGTCGAGCCGGAAGAAAGGAACGCCGGACACAGGATTGATCGGCGCGATCACCGCATTGCGAGTGAACGTACCCAGATTGCCGACGTGCTCGCCGATCACCTCGACATCCATGCCGCCCGAAAGCACGCGCAGGGCGAAACGCTCGGTCATGGCCCCCGCGTTGGTGACGTTGATGGGGTAGGCGCCGTCGTTGTACGTCGCCGATGCCGGATTGCCGACTGTCGTATCGGCCCAGGTGATGCCGTCCCAGCTCTGCTGGTCGAACACGGGCAGCGCACGCGCACGCAGGTTGCCGGCCATGATCGCGGCCGACACGATGGAGCCCGCCGGGAAGACGTGCGACAGCTGTTTGGTCAGGCGCAGCGCGCCGTTGATCTGTACATCAGCCAGGCGCGCCATCTCTTCGATGCGGTGCTTGATCACCACCGGCTGCACCCAGCCCGTGACGTCGGTGATGGCCACGGTCCCGGCATCGAGGTTGACGGAGTAGCCCGAGCGGATGAGCTTGCCGTCAGCGCCCACCAGATACACCCGCGACAGGCGCGTGCGCGCACAGTCGATCGTCATGCCGGCGCTGTAGGTCGCGGCGGCGATGCGGCCCGTGTAGCTGATCACCACGTAGCTGCCCACGCGGAAAATGGGCACACGGCCATCGGGCGGCAGACGCACGGGATCAAGGCCCAGGATGTCGGCATCGAGGGGCAGGTACGCGTAGGAGACGCTGTTGTAGCGCAGCGTGGTGGGGTCCACCGGCCAGGGACGCCAGATCTTGCCGGACTGCACGGCCCCGACATCGGCGGCGCTATACCACCACTCTGCCTTCTGAGAATCTGTGAGCGTGGCGGCATCGATGAAGTCACCGAACTGCAACTCGCCCACGCCAGATTCGAAGTCCATCCGGCCCAGCATGTGGGTGCCCGCGAAGCTGCCGTCGAGGTTGGTTGTGGCGGTCAGCGCATTGCCAGACACATCGGTCAACGTCAGCACCAATCCCCCGGGCTTGAGCGGAGCGCTTTGCGTACGGAAGAAGATCGATGCGGTGGTCCAGGGAGCACGACGCGTCCACAGGCTCTGCAGAGACACCGAGCCGGGATTGAGACCGACGATCCAGTCGGTCATATTGACGCGCCCTGCTGCGTAGTCGATGGTGCCGCTTGCTTGCCCTGCAACGCTGTCCGTGCGGCCTCGATAGATCACACCCTCGAAGTCGTCGTAGGTCTGCCCCATCCAGACGAAACGCACACTGCCGGGCACGATGGAGTCCACAGTGAGGGGGCAAATGTCGATACTGACCGCCCCGCCGGCGAAAGACTCGGTCGCGGCGGTGGAGGCCAGCGGCGCGACCTTGTAGCGCACGATCACGTTGCCGGCCACCTGCTCGCCGACAGTGGTCGTGCCGTACTCACCGCCCTTCGATGACGCGCTCGACGACTCCGACGAACCCCCTCCGTACTGATCATCCGACGAAATGGACTTCTGGAAGGACTTCGCGTCTTCATGATCGGACTTGTAAGACTCTGTTGTCTTGGTCTGATCGACCAGCTTGAGCGTGATCGTCTTGGAGCTGTACAGCACCGCGCCCAGGTCCAGCGCAAAGCCTCCAGAGCCATCATCCGACGCTCGATGCGAGACGATGACTCGCCGCGAATTGCTGCTGTCACGCTGCACCTGCCGGGTCAACGTGGCCGACGTGCCTTCCTTCCTCGTGCGCCATCCGTGGTAACCGAATCCGTCGCTCCAGCCGACCCAGTAGCGCTTGCTCTCGTCGTTGGTCACGGCGGACAACGTCGTCAGGCTCCCGCCGCCGGTCTGCGTGACCTCCTGCGAGGTAGTCCACGAGACCTCGATCGAGCCTGCCACTGGCTGGCTTTGCAGCACCAGCGTGGCGCTGCCCGTGGCGTCAACGCCGGGAGAGGAAAAGAGCTGCTCGACCTGCGCGCCGAACGAATACTCGACCTGCCACTCGCCCCCGGCGTCGATCATGTAGGGCGTGCTGAGCAGGAGGCTGCTGCTGGGGTAGTCGATGGTGCCAGTGGCCTCGCCGGAGAATCGGCCCGCCCCGTCGTCTGTCACAGCGCGCAAGATGCCGCCCGAGGCCCAACGCACCGTCACCGTTGTCGGCGTGGCGCCCGGGTTCGCAAGCCTCAGCGCTGTCAGCGGTGCATTGATCGACGCGCCTTGCGTGGCACGATTGGTGAACGCCACACGCTCGGCCCACTGGATCACGATGCTGCTGGCATCGTCGGGCAGGGCCTGCAGCGTCATGTCCATGCTGCCGGTCGTGTAGATCACGCGGCCCGAGCCCGCCCCGGTGAGCAAGCCCTCGCCGTCATCAGCCAGCGTGTACCAGTTGCCCAACGCGCGGTAGCTGACGATGACGGTGCCCGGTTCCGGCAGCGGCTTGAGCAGCGCCACGAAGCTGAACCCCCGGTTGCTCTGGCCGATCTTGATGCGCCGCGTGTGTGCCGCAACAGGCACCTCCACGCGACGGGGCGCCGTCGCCAGCACGACGGTGCGCTCCGCCGCGGGCCGCTGGTCGAGGGCCGTGGTTTCCGTTCGGCTGCTCGGCACGAGCTGCGTATAGATGCTGGCGACGCGCAGTGTGCTGTCGCCCAGAGCGACGGCCGATGCAACGGGCGACGCGCCGTAATACGTTGCGGCGTCCGCGACCGTCGTGTCGCGGATGATGGTCTTGCCTGCGGCTGTCGAGTAGTCGCGCGAGGGCGGGCTTCCCGGGAACTCGTAGCGCAGCGCATCGGACAGATCGACTTTCGTGACGGCCCCTTGGAAGTCCACGAACTGTCCGTTCAGCGAGTAGGTGAACGTGCGTTGCTCTGTTTCAGTACGGGTGACGCGCACATACTGGATGCGCTCGGTCGAAGTGCCCTGCTGATACGCCAGCACCAAGGTGCGGCCGATGTCCGGCGCCGGCGTGCCAGGCCGGTGCAGGATCTGGATCGAGCGCATGCCGATCACGTGGTCTTCCAGCAGCACCCCGGACCACGTGGTGCCCTGGATCAGGTAGTTGGCGATCGACTGCGCAATGGCGCTGCGACGGGCGAAGAGCCCGCACTTCGCAAGCGTGACAGCCACGTTCGGATCGCTCGGCGGTTGCGAGAGGATGATGCTCGAGCCCATGAGCGGGTCGGTCGTGGCTGTCATCACCGCCGCGTGCAACTGCCGGATGCTGACGTTGCCGCCGGCACGGTCGGCCTCGGTGATGTCGGCAAAAACTGCATTGCTGGTGCCGTAGGGCACCTCGGTGCCCGTGGGGCCGCCGCCGCCTTCCGGCACATCGTCCATCACGCGGCTGGTGAGCAGCTTGATGTCGCCTTCTTGGATGGTCATGGGGTTTCGCTCGCTTCCAAAAATCGCAGCGTGAGGCTGCAGTAGTAGTCGGTGTCCAGCGGGTCTGCATAGTCGATGACCGCGCTCATGGCCAGCGCGCGGCCCTCTTCCGCGTCGCCATGGTCGAACACCACGGTGAAGGCCTGGCCGCGCACATCGAGCGCCAGGCGCAGGCCGGGGATGGAGGCCCAGGACCGCAGAGTGCGCAGCGCTGCGCGGCTGATCCATGCGCTGTCGCCATCGCCCTGGAGCGTGATGGGCCGGCCGCCGTTACGAGCCATGGCGTCGATGATCAACGTGCCGAAGATGCCGCGTTCGGTCTTCTGGGCCACAGGCGACCATGTCAGCTCATCGGTCCAGATGAGGTCTTGCGGCAGGGCCAGCGGGGTGCTGCCGTTTGTGAGCGTGATGGACATGAAGTTCAGGCTCCTGCCAGGCGCTTTTGGTCTTCGAGGTAGGTCACGACCGCCCGGGCGAGTGCCTCGATGTTGGCTTGGCCTGTTCCGGTCGTGGGGACGCTGTAGACGGTCGGGCTGGAGCCGATGTAGACGTTGACGATGCGATCGACACGCGAACCCGCGTTCCCGCCATCGCTGGTGCCGGAGCCATCGAGGGACGGCTTCGGCAACGGCTGCGGAGTGGCCGGCGCGGTGGGGCGCTTGTCCTTGTTGCGCTCGTAGTCGAGCATTGCGGCGGCATCGGATTTGCCGGCGCCCAGGCGGTAGTACTCCGACATCTTGCCCAGCGCCTCGGCCAGGGTGGAGTACTTGCCGCCCCACTGGATCTGCGCGGCGCTGGCGGTGTTGGACACCGAGCCGTCGGGCTGGACGAACTGCTGCGAGAGGCGCTGAGCCAGCATCTCATCGAGCCCTGACTGCTTGAGGTACTCGATGATGGTGGACTGGGTCCACGCGAACTGCGTGGCGCTGGCCGGCTTGTTCGTGATGCTGCTGGCCGAGACATCGGCCGAGCGCTGCGCAGCCGCTGCGGCCAGGATCTGACCCTGCGCGGCCAGCGCCTTCGCGCCCGCATCGGAATACGCTGCGCCCAGATCGCGCACCGCCGCAGCGCCGGCAGCCGCCGCCCCCACGACGCCACGCATGGAGCCTGCAGACTTGTCCAGGGAGCTGGACAGAACCAGCGAGGACTTTCCGGCCTCATCGGTCACGACACGGTAGCCGCGCACTGCTGCCTCTGCCTGGACCCACGATGGGGCGATGCCCTTGTTCGCCGCGATGGCTGCCTCCGCCGTCTTCACGAAGGCCTCGCGCAGCTCGCGTGTGCTTGCAACGCCGGAGTCGCGGACTGCGTCGTAAGCCTCTTTCGCATCGGCCGCGGTCTGCTTGAGCGTGGCGTCGGTAGTCAGGCCGAGCGCCGCCATGCCCTCGCGCAGCGAGTTGATGCCCGGCTTCGCCTTCTCCAACGCGTCGCTCAACGCCAGTGCTTTCTCGCGCGCCTGGTCGAGCAGGCCATCAGCCACCTTGTCGCCCAGCGCGTTGCGCAGTTGCTCGACACGCGCGCGCACATCATCCACGGCCTTCTGGCTGTCCGCGGTGTTGAGCGCCTTCACGAAACTGGCCTCCAACACGCGACCTGCATCCACGCCCTGCGCCTTGAGCTTGTCGAGGCCGCCGATCACGACATCCAGGTCGTTGATCGCGGTGCGAGACACCTCACTTACGCGCCCCTGCAGCACAGTGAACGCTAGGCCTGTGCGTTCGACAGCCTCACGCAGCAAAATATCCAGGGTCTGCGCCACACGTTCGGCTTCGCGGCTGGCCGCACTTAGCGCACCTTCAAGGCGGACGCGAAGGCCTCTCACGACCTCTTCAGACGCACCCTGCCGGATCGCGTCACTCAGCTGCTTTTGCAGCTTCGTGGCCTCCATCGCTGCCGATCCGAACGCCGCACGGGCCATGACTTCGAACTTCGCCAGATCCTGCCCATCCAGTGCTTTCGACCACGCCGTCTGAAACTCTGTCGCAGTGATCTTCCCGTCGGCGCGCAGCTTGTCCAGCGCTGCCGACATGGCACGGATGCCAGCGGAGTTGGACACGTCGAAGTCTTTGCCAATCTTTGCGATTGCCTCGCCCGACGAGTCACCAGCCTCCCTTAACTTGTTGAACTCCGCGATTAAGCCTACTGACTGCTTCGTCAGATCGAAGCTCCGATTCCGCGCCACCTCATACTGGTCAGCTTGCCGGCGAGTGGCTTCAGCATTTGCTTTTGTGGCCTCCTCAGCGAGACGGAGCTTGTTCTCAGCATCCTCGAGCACTTTGCCCCAGCCCATCCACTTCGCAACCTGCTCACCAACACCTCGGGTGAGCCCCAGAATCTCAGGGGTCAACGCGGCCACGGCCAAACCCCAAGGCCCGAACAAGCCCGATGTAGCACGCCACACCAGACCTGCCTTAGATGCGGTTTCCGCGTTCGCAGCGACTGCCGCAGTGTTCTTCAGCGCCGAAGCGGTGCCCAGGTCTTGCGCAGCCCCTGCGGCACGCGTAAAGGCTCCCACCTCGTTCCAAGTCTTGGCATTGGCGGCGCGTGCAGCCGTGTTGGCGTTCGTCGCAGCTGTACTGGCGTTCTGCGCGGTGACGGCCTGCGCAGCTGCTGCAGCGCCAGTACGCTGCGCGCTCGCATTGGCTGCGGCGGCCACAGTATTCGCCTCCAGGGCGACCGTCGCACTTGTGGTCGTGGTAACCCAGCTTGCGAAGTCGGCCACCAGCCCGGCGATCTTGATCGCCGCCCAGGCCTTCCCAGCGGCGGTGAGGGTGTTGACCAGCAGGTCGATGTTGCTGGCCAGCGCGTTGATCACCTTGGCCGCGTTGGCGCTGCTGATGAGGCCGTTGTCCGCTGCGCCGACGTACAGCGTCCACTGCGTCGAGAGGTTCTGCAGGGCGCGGCCCACGGTGGGCGGCAGCTTGCTGAATTCGCCCGCGATCACATCGGCCTGGCCCTCCAGGCTCTTCATCACAGCCTCGGAGGTGAGCGCGCCCTGCTCTGCCAGCTTGCGCAGTTCGCCCGTGGTGACGCCCAGGCCCTGCGCCAGCGCTTGCGCCAGACGGGGGGCCTGTTCCATCACCGAGTTGAATTCTTCGCCCCGCAGCACGCCGGACTGCAGGCCCTGGATGAGCTGCGTGATGGCGGCCTTGGCGCCCTCGGCCGAGCCGCCGGAGAGCTGGATGGACTGGTTGATGGTTTCGGTGA
Organism: Acidovorax sp.; assembly: GCA_041987645.1. Taxonomy (GTDB): domain Bacteria; phylum Pseudomonadota; class Gammaproteobacteria; order Burkholderiales; family Burkholderiaceae_C; genus Paracidovorax. Next base: position 6,577 of record JBHIWE010000003.1, read on the forward strand.
GGCGCAGCGCCCGCTGCTGGGCCTGTGTGGCGGCCATGCCGCCCTCTTCTGCAGCCTTGGCGAGGCGGGTGAAAAGGGTGCCGGTTTCATCGAGCGCACTGTTGGTGCGCAGTGCGATCTGCTGCACGCCCGTGAACGACTGCTGGAACTGCGGCCCTTCGCCGGTCGCCAGCTTGATGCGGGCCTCGAGGTTGCGGAACTCGTCCGCCGTGGCCGCCACGTCTTTCGCCAGGCCGCCGAAGTAGCCACCGCCCACGGCGATGCTGGCGATGCTCTGGATGCGCTGCAGCTGCACGCTGATGGAGGTCATGCCCTCGCGCAGCGTGCGCTGGTTCTGCGCCTGGACCTGTGTGGACTGCGAGGACGCTGCCGCCACAGCCTGGTAGGCCGGGGCCAGCGTGGCGACCTCGGCGCGCACCTGGGCGACGGCGGTCTGCAGGTTGCGCTCCTGCTGCGCCAGGTTGGTGGTGGAGACGCCCACGCTCTGCAGCGATTCGCGGGCGCTGGCGAGCGCGGTGTTCTTGTTGCGAAGCTCGCCCGAGAGGCGCTGCGCGCTGCCGATGGCGAGGTCGTATTCCTTGCGCAGCGCGGCCTCGGCGTTCTGGGCCTGGCCCGCGGCCTGGGCGGCGGTGCGCTGGGCCTGCTGCTGGGTCTTGACCTCTTCGGTGGCGGCCTTGATGGAGTCCTTGAGGCCGGTGACGGTGGCACGGTATTCATCGCTGCGCCGGGCCGCGCCCGTGGTCTCCTCGCGCACGGCCTTGAGGGCATCGCGCTTGCGCTGCAGCGTGGCCTGGGCTTCGGCCACGGCGGCGGAGGCGCTGCGCTCTGCGGTGCTGAGCGTCTGGGTCTTGCCGGCGGCGTCCTGCAGTTCGTTGCCGAGGCGGTCCACCACGCCCACGGCCTGGTCGAGCTGCTGCGACAGGCCCTGCGTTTCGCGCTTGAGGGTGCCGAAGGCGCTCAGGGCCTTCTGCTTGGCGTTGAGGGCTTCCAGGGCCTGCGCGGCGTCCTGCGCGCTTTGCTTGAGGTCGCCTTCCAGCACGTCGCTGACGTCGGTCAGCGCCTTGGCGAGCTGCTCGGCATCGGCATCGCCCTTGACTGCGGCCTCGATGTCGTATTTGATCTTCGGGTCAGCCATTGGAGGATAGAGCGATGAAAGGGTTGTTGTGGTGCATTGCCCTGGTGGGCGCGGGCATTCCGCTGGCCCTGCTGGGCCTGCTGGTGGATTCGGAGCGCCTCATGGCGCTGGGCGCCGGAGCCATCGCCACCGTGGTGGTGGGATGGCCCGTGCTGGTGCTGATGGGCGCGGTGCAGACGTCCGCACCGCGCCGCTGAGGCGCAGGCCGCCGCGTCAGGCGGTGGTAGCGCCAGGCAGGCGGACTTCGTAGGGCTCGGTCTTGCCGGGCGGCGTCACCAGCTTGCCGCTGAGCGTGATGCCGGAGAAGTCGGAACCCAGGAAGTCGAAGCCGTTGTTGGAGCCAAGGGCGCACTCGTACACATCGACTTCGATGGGCGAGCCGTCGACCATGTTGCGGCCGTCGAATCGCGCCTGGCAGCGCACCTGGGTCACCCGGCCGCCCAGCACCTTCTTGCCTTCCACCGCACCGTAGGTGGCGGTGAGTTTGAGCACGTCGTTCTTGGCAGGTGCGCCCGACGCACCTGACTTGAAGCGCACTTCGCCGCGCAGCCAGTTGACTTCGAAATGCGTCCCCAGCACGTAGGTAGTCGAACCAGCACCATTCTTCAGTGCGAAGTTCTGGTCGCTGATGCTGCGCTTGCCCAAGGGCAGCCACTGATCCAGCGCCGTGACCGTGAAGTTCGCGTCGGTGAAGGTGCCCGAGCCCTGCGTCAGCGCCGCCACCATGCCCTGAAACTGCATGGCCAGCGCTTCCACGGTGGCCGCAGCCAGTTCGATGGTGATCTCGGTCGGCTTGGGCAGCACGACGGATGCGCGGGCCTGACCGTAGTCGAGGTGGGAGCGCGATTCGCTGACCTTTTCCTCGAAGTTCGGCTTGATCTCGAACTTGTCGGCATCGAGCGGGTCGCCGAAGCCGCTGTAGGCCTGCTTGGTCGTGTCCCACAGGTTGAGGGAGACGAGGCCAGCGGCCAGGACTGCACGTGCTGTCATGATGGTTTCCTTCTCTGCAAAGCAAAAGGCCCGCACGCGGCGGGCCTGGGTGAAACGAAAGATTGACGCCGGACGGATCAGTCCGGGTCGCGGTAGTCGAACGTGAACATGCCGAGCACCAGCCCGCCGCCCACATCGATGTTTTCCAGCCGGAAGCGCACCTCGCCTTCCACCAGCCCGGAGCCTTCGGCGCGCACGCGCTGGTTGATGGCGGCCAGGCTGTCGCGCACGGCCAACTTGGCGGCCCGGTAGTCGGCATGGGCGCCCGCCCGGGCCTGCTCGGTGCGGTTGATGACACCGAGGGAAAAGGCGTAGGTGCGCTTCTGCCGCTGGCCGGGCTGGTCGCTGCGTGGCTTGTCGTGCTGATCCTCGAAGAAGACGATGCGCGGGCCTACGGTCAGGTCGCTGGCGCGCACGGGGTTGTCGAGCACTTCGGCGCCCTGGAGAGCCTGGGCGTTGCGCAGCGCTTGCACGATGGCCATGCCGATGGCGAACGGCGCGCCTTCGGGCAACGTGTGGGCACGATCGCTCATGCCGGCACGCTGCCGAGCAGCGCCTCCATCTCCGCGCCGTCGTTGACACGGCGCGGGGCCTCCAGCACGCGGAAGCGCGTGCCCACCTTGATGCCTTGCGAAGCGGCTTCGTCCAGGCACTCCAGCACGTCGTCAGCCCGCAGCTCGCAGTCTGCGGGGTAGCGCAGCGTGCGAGATGCGGCGAACACCCGGCCTTCGAGCGCTTCGTCATCCACCGTGCCGACGATGCCGACGACTTCCCGCGCCAGTTCCCCGGCCCGGTGTCGGCGGAAGCGGGCGGCGAAGTCGCTGCCGAAGAACACGGTGCGCATGTCTTCTTCGAGATGGAGCATGGCGTCAGGCCTTCTCGGCCGCTGCCTTCTCAGCTGCCGCCTTCTCAGCCGCTGCCTTCTCAGCTGCCGCCTTCTCAGCCGCCGCCTTCTCAGCTGCCGCCTTCTCAGCTGCCGCCTTCTCAGCTGCCGCCTTCTCAGCTGCCGCCTTCTCAGCCGCCGCGATCTCTTCTGCCGAGTCTTCCACGGCCGAGATGGCGCCCAGATCCTGCAGCCGCATCAGCTCTTCAGCCGGCAGACGGGGGACTGCGTCACCCTGCTGCAGTTCCTTCGCCTTCGGCGCCTGGCCGATGACGATGACGTGGTTGGCTACGAACTTCATGGCAGGCCCTTAGCGCACCGTGGCGCGGAAGGTGCTGTTCGGCCGGTAGGGCACCAGCAGCGGGGCGCTTTGCAGCATCAGGTAGCGCACGCTGGGGTCTTCTTCGACCCAGCTCTTCACGAAGTAAGAGCCAGGCTTCAGGTTGTTCACGTCCTGAATCGCCCCGAAGTGACGCACGCCTTCGAAGTAAGCATCGGCAACGCCGATGACCGTGCCATCGGGCACCAGGGGAGACGTCGAGCCATCTTCGTTGGTGACGTTGATTGCCGGGATCACCCAGATGCGGAAGCCGTCGATCATGCCCATCAGGACCAGGTCTCGGCTGAGCACGGCATCCGTATCGAGCGTGCTGCTGCCGCGCATCAGTTCCAGGCGTTTCCAGGTGTCGGGATCTTTCCGGAAAGCGGTGTACGCATCGCGCGTCATGTAGTAGTCGGAAATGGGCGTTTCCGCCATGCCCGACCATTGATGCAGGTCTTCGATAGGGCTCACGCCAGAGTCGCCCCACTTGTTCCCACTGGTGCGGACCACCGTGTTGCCCGGGGCCCGCCCGAAGTCCACCACGGTCGTGGGGTACTGATCACCCTGGACCGTGACACGACCGTTGTAGAGCGCCTGCACAGCCATCCACTCGAGCCGGCGCTCCAGGCGGAGGAGCTTCTCGGAGAGTTCGGTGGCGACGTCCAAGGCCAGACGCTGTTCAGGGTCGAACTCGCCGCCGATCTGCTCACCGAGCCGGCGCGTCAAGGCGCGGGCGGCCGTGAAGGGCGTCTTGTCCTTGATGTAAGCCGGCCTGAAGGTCTTCGTCGCGAAGCCCGTGCCCTCCACGATTTTTCCGGGCACAAGCGGCGAGACGAACGGAGCCATGCGCAGGTCGGTGCCCTCCACGTCGAAGTGGATCTCGGCGTCCGCGGACTCCACCACACGGGTGAAGTACTTGGCCGCGAAGCCCAGCTTGGGCTGGGGCAGCGCGCGCACCACGCCCTGAAGCGTGGCGATGTCGAACATGATGTCGGTTGCAGGCATGATCAGGCGGCTCCGTAAGGCTTGATGAGGGTGATACCCAGCGTGCGCAGGCCTGCGCGAACGCTGTCGGGGGTGTGGCCGGCGCCGAAGGTCATGGCGGCCTGGTTGAAGTCGCCGCGCTCGTAGAAGAGCGTTTCGGCGTCGGCGACACTGGCGTCGGTGTCGTGCGCGAGCACGGCCACGGGGGCCTGCGAGCCGTCGGTAGCAGCAGCCGTGGACAGCACCAGCTTGCCGCTGGCAGTGATGCGGCCCAGCAGCGCGCCGCGGGCCAGCACCTGGCCCGATGCGAGCGTGCCCTTACGGGACACGAGCAATTCGCTGTTGCCCGCGATCAGCTCCCGATAGACGGGCGAGGCGGCGGTGGTAACGCCGCCGGCGATGAAACGGTCGGTGATGGGCATGATTACTTGATCCCGTTGGCCTTGTTGAAGAGCGCCACAGCGGCTTCAGCTGCGGCGGCGGGGGTAGGCTTGTCAGTGCCGTCCTGCGGTGCAGCGCTGCCCCTGGCGGCCGGGGGTGCGTCAGCGCGGTGGGCGTCGATCGCTGCCTTGCGCTGGCTCTTTTCGGCCGCCAGCACGGCGAGGCTGGCCTCGGCCGCCGAGGTCTTGCCGTCGAAGGCCAGGCCCGCCAGCAGCTTCTCGTGGCCGGGCAGGCCTTCGCCCACAGCCAGCACGGCCTGGATGCGGGTGCGCTCGCCAGCGGCGCCGGCAGCGGTGAATTCTTCGCGCAGCTGCGCGAAGAGCGGCGCGTGCTCTTGCTCGAAAGACGCACGCGTGAGGGGCGTCGGGGACGCGTTCGGACCTGCCATGGTTGGCTCCTTTTCTTCACGGGTTGAGGGCTTGTCGTCTTGGGGCGCAGCACCGGCGCTTGGGGACGGGGGGGCCGCCACGGCGAACACGGCCTTGCGGCGCGTGCTGTACTTGGCGGGGTCGGTGGCCATGCTTTCCACGAGTGCGTCGAGCGTGGAGACACCGTCCACGAGCCCCGCATCGATGGCCTGCTGGCCGCGGAACACACGGCCGTCGGCCATGTGCTCCAGAACTTGACCGGAGGTGACGCCACGGTTGGCGGCGACGGCGTCCACGAAGAGCGTGTAGACGTAGTCCACGTCGGCCTGCACGATGGCGCGGGCCTCTTCGCTGAGCGGTTCGTTCGCCTTGGAGATGCGCTTGTAGCGGCCGGCCGTGATGTGCTCTTGCTGCGTCGATGAATTCGGGTTGTAGGAGCGATCCACCACCACGCCGATGCTGCCGGCGGTGACCACCGGGCCGCTGATGTAGATGGCGTTGGCGGCGCTGCCGGCCCAGTAGCCGGCGCTTGCCAACTGCTCGGACGAATGCACCACCAGCGGCTTCTCCGCGGCAAGTTCCGCGATGGCCTGGGCGAACTCCGGCACGCCGATGACGTTGCCGCCAGGCGTGTCCATGGCCAGCACGATGGAACGCACGCGCGGATCGGCCGCTGCGCTCTCGAGCTGCTGCGTGGCGAGCTGGGTGCTGATGCCGCCCGAGACGCGCATGAACAGGTTGGCCTTGGGCGCCATGACGCCAGCGAGCTGCAGCAGGGCTACGCCGCCGGGCTGTATCGTGTATTCCTGCTGATCGCTGGCCAGCGGGCGGTTCAGGCGCGCCTCGATGGCGGCGATGTCGATTTTCTCGCCGCGCATGTGCGTGGCGTAGATGGCCTGGATCTCGCGCAGCTTGTCGGGCTCGATGGCCCACGGGCTCATGATAAGGTCGAGCAGGGTCATGGCTTGGTCACCTCTTGCGGCTTGGACTGTTGGCGACCGCCGACGATGAACTCGAGCAACGTGAGTCGGTTGTCGTGGCGGTTGTCGCTGGCCTGCAGCGCGCGCAGTTCGCCGAAGGCCCAGCCGACCATGCCCAGCGACGACATGGCGACGATGCCGACCAGCTTCCACGTCCAGCTATGCACTTTGACGTCGGTGGTGAGGCGGTCGATGGCAGCGCCGTATTCGTCGGACAACTGGAAAAGGCGCTTTTGCCCAGCGTCGAGCTGCGCGAGCTTCTCGCCCACGACACCGACCGTGTTGCTGAGCTGCCCCTGCTGGGTGCCGATGCCGAGGATGATGCCTTCCAGACGCGAGTGGCTGTTGATCAGCGTGTCTACGCGCTCTGCAAGCACGGCCACTTGTTCGGCAGAAATGGTCTTGTCGGTCATGGTTGTGAGCCAGTGTTAGCGGGCGCGGCCGGCTCGGACGCGGGAGTGGCGGCGGGCGCAGCGGCGCCGGGCTTGGGCGCGGGCAGCATGCCGTCGGCGTCCAGGCGCTGGTGCTCGGCCAGCTTCTGGCCGTAGGTGTCGTTCCAGTCGCTGCCCCACAGCTCCCATTCGGCGCGTTCGCGCGTCATGAGTCCGGAGTCGATCGCGCTGGTGTATGCCGCCACTTCGTCCTTGGGGTTGATGGAGCCCATGCTGTCGCCGTGCCAGCCGGCACGCGTGTATGCCCAGCGCAGCAGCGGGTCCGCGAAGAAGCCAGGCGCCGGCACCCGGCCCAGCGCCACGGACTCGACCATCCACGTCTCGTAAACTGGCTGGCAGAAGCTGAGCGCGAGCCAGCTGCGCACGCTGCGGAAGTAGACCCACGCATCCAGCAGCGCGGCCTTGCTGGCGCTGTAGCTGGAGTTGAACTGCTTGATGAGCAGTTCGTAGGGGAGGCCCAGCGCCATGCCGATCTGCTTGACGACGGCCAGCACGAACGGCTCGAAGTTCGGGCTGGGGCGGCCCGGGGTGGGGAACTTGACTTCTTCGCCTGGCCGCAGCGTGATGGCTGCGCCGTGGCTCAGCATGCTCTCGTAGCGCGATTCCTGGCTCTGGTCTGTCGAGGGCCTGACCAGCGGGTTGCTGCCGCCTGCAGGCACCTGCACGAAGGCGGTGACGCACGCGGAGATGACCGCCGCCATGATCTCCGATTCGGTGTAGCGCGCGATCTGTTTGAGGCAGTCCACGATGGGCGCCAGGTAAGGGATGCCACGCGGCAGGCCCGGGCGCAGCTTGCTGAAGTGGTGCAGCATGCGCCGACGCCCGCTGGGGCCGACGCGGTCGATCCACTGGCCCTTGCCCAGCCCGGAAGTGGCGCCCCACCACACCCCGGAGCCGGGGTGCTGGTCGTAGAGGAAGTAAGCGGCCGGCGCGCCCTTTTCGTTGAAGCGCACACCCGCCGCCATCTGGGCTGTGTCCGAAATGCCGTTGGGGTTGCCCACCCGATCTGCCTCGATGACCTGGGTGCGCAGGCGGTACGGCATGTCGGGCGTGGCCTCGTCGGCATCGGGCAGCAGGGTGAAGCAATCGCCGCTCTCCAGCTTTGAGCGCAGCACCAGGGCCTGCTGCTGGTAGAAGGTGTGCGTCTCTTCCACGTCGCTGAGAGGGCTGTCGGCCCACAGGCTGAACTCAGGCTGCACGTGAGCGGCCTTCCATTCGGCGGCCTGCTCGGGCGTCCAGCCCAGCACCTTGAGATGCGGTTGCGCGCTGAGCGCGAGACCGGTGCCGACCACGCGATCCACGTTCGTGTTGATAGCCCCGCCGCCAATGGGCGAGGTGCGCGCCAGGTCGCGGCTCTGGCCGCGCTGCAGCGGCAGGCGGATGAGCGTGTCGCTGCGCGCATCGCGCGGCGCGGGACGCCAAGCCGGATCTTTCTGCGGCGGTGGCTCCACGCCGAAGCTGCCGCCACCCAGACCGCCGCTGCCCCCGAAAGCCATCATGCCGCCCAACTGCGGCATCAGCTGGGCCATGATCTGGGCGCGGGCAGCGTCGATCGTCCGGGCTTCGATGCGGTTCTGCTGCCGCTGTGCCCGGGAAATGCGTTTGCTCATGGTGCGCCGATCAGTAGGGGCGGATGTAGGTGACGCGCGGCTCGGCCAGCGATTCCAGCCGCTGGATCTCAGCGCGCACTTCCTTGATACCGGCCTGGACGGATTCCAGATCGGCACGGCGGTTGCGCCGCGCGGTGCCGCCGTTGCCGATCACGTATTCCTGCGATTCGAGGATGCGGACTTCGGCTGCCAGATAGGCCTGCAGCCGGGCACGGGCCTGCTGCAGTTGACTGGCTGTGCATGCGGCGCTCATTGCCAGCTCCCCCGCGCAGCGAGGCCCGCCACTGCCTTCTCGAACTCGGGGCGAAAGCGCTCCAGCGCCACGCGCTGGACCACACCGTCGAAGTCGAGGCGACGGCTGTAGTCGGGCGTGCTGGAAGTGAAGACGAACAGAGCGCGCAGCCGCTTGCCCTCGCGGCGCCAGATGCCGTCGGGGCGGTCGCCGCCCTTGGGCTTGCCGACGAAGAGGTCGTTGGCGAGCTTGCGGCCACGTCCTGCGCGCTGACCCTTGGCACCGACGCCGCCGCGGATGCCCTTGAGGGCGGCGAGGATGGTCTGCACCTCGGCGCCCTTGACGTTGCCCGCTGCATCCAGCGAGAGCGCCGGTCCTGGCATGGCGTACTGATCGGCGCGCAGCACGCCGGCATAGCGCATGGCGTTCTCCGCGCGCTTGTGCTTGCGGATGCCGCCTTCGACTTCGGGCTGCAGGTAGTTCTCAGGGGCCACGCCGCCCGCCTGGTTCTTCACCATCACGCGGGCTCGCAATGAGTCCTTCGTCGCTGGCTCAATGCGCAGCGCGTTCAGGGTGTAGGACGTAGGGCTGACGAACACCTTACGCATCTCTGCGGGCAACTCGGTCTGCGCCGCGTAGCGGACCACGCGTGTGAGTGCCGTGGACGCGGCATAGGGCAGCATGCGGGCGGGCACGTCGCGGATCTCGGCGATCACATCGGCGATCGTCGGGCCGCTGCGGCTGATGGTCAGCATGGGTTTCTGGCGCTCCAAAACAAAGCCCCCGGGGCCTTTCGGCCGCCGGGGGCGGTGGTCACAACAAGGGTTGCGAGGTATGTTTTTTCAGCTAGGCGGAATTTCTAGACCTAGCTGAATTGGGGCCAATTTTGGGGGAAAGTGTCTCATGCTGGCGAGCACTATTTTGTCTCATCACATGAGACACTTTTCTGTTTGACGGATGCCGCAAGAGCCGCTAAAGCGATTAGCTATGGGTGGTGAAATTCAGTATTCCTAGGTTGGGATCTGCATGAAATCCCACCTGCTTGCCCGCTATCTGCACCACCTCGCCCAAAGTCCGCGCCTGCGTAGGTCGCCCGTTGATCTGCACGATCCAGAAGTTGGTATCGAAGAAAACGAGACCTGATGGGTCACCACTGATGGGCCTGATATGTACTGTGAGCACTTCCGCTTGGGTGCCGACCTCCAGATAGCGAATCTCCCCCAGATCGAATTCCTTGCGATGCAACTCCGCGATGGCCTTCTTCCCGGCAATCATCACGGTGTGCCCACCAATCGGCAGGCTGCTGAAGTTGGTACTCATGGTGCTCCTATGGATAGTTGTTGCCCCGATGCGGGAGGGCATTACCCGCAGCAATGTTCTCAGCCTCCACGATCTTCGCAGCCTGAGCAACGTGCTGACGGAAGTTTGCCAGCATCCGGTAAAAGGTGGGCCGGGAGATTCCCAAGGCATCCGCCGCTAACTTGATTGGGCGCACGCGCAAGATGTAATACGCGTCAAACGTGCCCCGGGCCTTGTCCTGCGGCTGGCTGCAGTAGGCAAGGTGGAACGCGGCCAGTTCCGTGCTGTTGAGTGCGTCCGGGCCGCCCGGTGTGCTGGGGCGTGAGCCGCCGCTGCTGCCGGCGAGCTGGCCCAGCACCGAGCCAGACGAAGGTGGCGGGCCGAACAGGCGCCGCGAGTTGCGCCAGGCGACGTAGCGTTCGCAGAGGTCATCAAGATCGCGCTGCGCATCGTCCAGCGCAGGCGCGATTTCCTCGTCTGCAGGGCTCACGGGCGCGGGCGCGGCAAGCCGGATGGCTGCGGGCGGGTGTGCGTTGTGGCTGGTCATGGTGGTCCTTCGGTGATGGCTTGTTTACAGGATTCGACGGCCAAGGGGCAAGGGCCGACCGAGTGCGTTGTTGCCGGCGCCAACCGGCCCCACGGTGACGGACACCGAAGGGCGTACAGCCGGAGCTGGGGGCGGGGCAGAGACGGGTGCTGGTGCGGCTGCCTGCTCTTGCACGGCTGCGGCAGGGGGTGCGGACGTCCGCACCTCGACATCCACCGGAATCGCTGCAGGCGCGCTGGGCGCGGCTGGTGCCGGTGGTGGCTCCGGTGTCGCGGCTGGCTCATCGGACGGCGGCACCTGGGCCAGGGCCTGGACAGCAGCGTCTGCCGCGAAGAGGTCGCCGTTGCGCTGCATCTTCTCGCGGTACATCTGCCAGTCCAGGGACGTCCAGTTGTGCAGGCCGAGCTTGTGTGCCAGTGCCAGGTTGTAGACGCTGACGTCCCAGGCCTCGTTCCGCGCGCCGTTGGGCTTGCGCCATTCGCGGATGGGCCGGCCCTTGTGCCAGCGGGTGAAGGGCCGCTCCACCACCATCTGCTCGAACCAGTCGGCGTGCAGGCGATCGTGGAAGTGCATGGCGCCCGCCCCTTCGGTAAGGTGCATGCGGTTGCTCAGCCAGTCCTTTGCCACATCGGTACCGACGGCCCAGAGTTCGGCACCGCCCGGCGTCTTCTGGCCGCCCCAGTCGATGTCCACCTTGTTCGGCGTGCTGCTGATGATGGGCTTGTTGGGGCGCGAATGGCCGTGCAGCACGACACAATCGAGGTGCCTGCGCTGGGAGCCGTAGTTGTACACGTCCTGCGTGTTGGCGCCGCCCGCATCGATGGCGTATGCGGTCATGTAGATCGGCACGCCAGAGGCATGCAGCAGCGGTGTGCGCCGGATCTCGTCCAGACGCTGCCAGACGCTGCCTGGCTCATCGGGTGGCTTGGAAGGGTCGCCGCGCAGCACGATGTAGTCGATCACCCAGTGCTGCAGTCCAGCGCCGAAGGCTTCGATCTGGACTTCCAGGCGATCAGGCTGGGTATCGGCTGAGGCGAGGACGATCAACCCGGGATCAGGAACGATGCGGGGGGTGTACTTCTCGGCGCGATCGCGCAGTTCCTGTGCCGTGGTGACCTTGTCGCTGTTCTCGTAGCTGAGCGCCAGACGCGTGTTGTAGAACACCTGCATGGCGCCGTGGTCGCCGCGCTTGAGGCATTCCTTGGCATGGGCCAGTTGCCGTGCCAGGGCCAGCCAGGTGATGGCGCCGATGGGCATGTAGAACGCTGACAGCGTGAAGCTGATCGTTTCGCCATCGCCCTGCGAGGAGGCCACCCAGCGTGCCTGCCCACCGGCGGCCTCGTCGCGCAGCATCGCGGGCTTGTGGCGCTCTTCGATGTCGCCACCGCAGTCCGGGCATGTGAACCAGGCGCGATCCATGAAGCCCGTGACCTCGTCGCGGCGGTAGTGGAAGTTCTGCAGCACCAGCTCGTGCAGGTGGCCGCAATGCGGGCAGGGCACGTGGTAGCTTTCTTGCGTGCCCTTGTCGAAGAGGGTGTCGATCTTCGAGTAGCCCTTCACGGCCGGGCTGCTGGTGTAGAAGAACTTCGCGTCGTTGGCGTACTGCGTGGCTCGGGCCTCGGCCAGTTCGATAGGGTCACCCTCGCCGTCCACGTCGAGCACCAGCCGGTCGATCTCGTCCACGTAGATGTATGGCGCAGAGACCTCGGCCAGGTTGGCGGCCGAGCCGGCGGTGTTCATGTAGAGCGTGGCGTCGCCCAGAAAATCCTTCGCCTGGACGGTGTTCCGCGAGTCCCGGCTCTTGGCCGCTGCCACGCGCTCTTTCAGCACGGGCGTGTTGCGGATCATGGTGGAGACGCGAGCGGAGAACCGCTTGACCAGCGTGTCGGTGGGCTCCAGCGCCAGGATGTTGCGCGGCCGTCGGTGGATGAGCGAGCCGATCCAGTTCAGGGCCGTCTGCGTCTTGAACATCTGGGACGCAACGCGCGCTACGACGCGCTTGCAAGGGTGGCCGGGCGACAGAACCTGATGCACGCGCCGCGCCGGGTAGCTGTGGTCGAAGCTGAATTTCCCGGGCTTGGCGTTGCTCTTGGGCAGCACCACGTACTCTTCCGCCCACTCGTCGCAGCGGAGTTCAGGGTCGGGGCGCAGCGCCTCGATGGCGGTGCGCACGACGAGGCCGTAGCCGTCGGCGAGGTTCATTTTTTACTCACAGAGTCCATAGATTGAACTGCAGGCGCTGGGCTCATCCAGCACGGCCAGCAGATCGAACTGCCGGCCGCCGCGGGTGGTCTTGGCCCACTCAATGCGACTCCAAATGTTGAGTTCTGCGAACACCTCGCGCCGGTCGCTGGCGGCGTGGGCGTCAGTGATGAACGTCGAGAAGCCGCGCTTGGAACACATGCCCACGATCCGCTCCCACTCGCTGATCCGCTCAGGGTGGTCTGGAAAGCGCACCGCGATTTGCCGCAGTTCGCCCTTGTTGACGTTGATGCACGGCATGCAACCGACGCGCGTCATTCCTTGTCGGTAGAGCGGGTTGTGGAGGATGCCCCGAGCTTCTGCAAGCGCGATCACCTGGGCGGCGGTCCACTCCACCAGGGGGCGGAACTGCCATAGGCCCGGCGCGGCGCGCTCGTACTTCTTCGCGTTCCGGCGGTTCTCCGACTCGTCTCGGCGCACGCCCTGCCAACTGACCACGCGGTGGCCCTTGTCCAGCAAGTCGAGCTGAAAGCCCACGGCCATATTCCGCTTCAATTCCTGCGTGCAGAACTGAGCCATGCGCGAAGGAAAGCGACCTTTCCACATGCACAAGTCCAAGAACGGGTTCCCGCTCGGGTACATCACCGATAGCGCTCGGCGCTTTGCCTTGTTGCTCCAGCGCACGCGCCGGCCGCCATCCCATCCCCACGCCTGGCGCGGCGCTTGTTCGCCGGTCGGCTGGCCATCGTCATCCAGCACGGGGAACAGGCGCACCGCGCCAGCCTTGTCTTTTAGCCATACCGGATTGCCTGCGCGGTCGGTCTTAGGCACTCGCTTGTATTCCCTGCGGTGGCGCACGTCGCGTGCGATGTACATGCGCTTTGCCTGCAGTTCCTCAGTGAAGTCCGCCCGCAGGCGGTGGATGCGCAGGCCCAGCGCGCGCTCCAGATAGTCGAGGTAGGCGTAGGTTTCCTCATGCTCGTTCCCCGTGTCGCAGAAGATCGCAACCACGGAGCCCGCAGGGCGGCGCTCCAGGGCAATCAGCAACGTGGCGAGGGAATCTTTGCCTCCAGACACCGACACCACATGCAGCACGCGCGGCATTTGACGACATACGTTCACCTTACCCCCCCGTCAGCCTGCAGCGCGCCGCACAAGTTCGACAAGTGCCACTGCAGCCTGCAGCGGTACGACTCCATTTCCGCCCTGGCGCAGTTGGTGAGCGCGGGATTCGTCCACCAGATAGGCCATCCCATCAGCCAGCAGACAAACGCCGGGTTCAACCGCCGGGGCAAGGTCCGGGCGGTGGTCGACAACTGCCGGCCATCGAGGGTCGAGAGGACCGGGTGCGAAAAGTGGTGTTCCACGTAGTTCGGCAGCTGTTCGCCGCCGGAGTGGTTGCGACTGGCCTGGCTGGCCTGGCTGTTCGGGGTGCGGTAGTCCCTGCTGGCTGGGGTCGGCCATTGCGCCGCAGCGCTGGGCAGCATCAGATCGCCCTTGCTGCCGGCCTGATTCGGGCCACCCTTCGTACCATCCGTCGCCCGCGGTGTCGGCCAGTTCTGGGCCTGCCCGGTCAACGTCAGCCGCTCCTGCCCCGGAATGCCTCGATCGCGCGTGTATTCGTTGCCCTGGCTGTTCGACACGCTGTGCGTCATCCAGCGCTCCGCATCGAGCCGAAGTGCTTTGTTCCTCTCCCCTTGGCCGCTGCGCTCCGTCGCTGTAGGTGTTGTCCACAGCTTGGCCGCCAGTGCAATCGTGGGCCTGTCTGCCGCGCCCGGTGATCTCGAACGGTTGATGCGTTCGTGGCCGGTGTCCGGCGTTGGCCAATACCTCGCCTGCGATTCCAGGCCTACCGTGCGTTTCTCGCCCGAGCTGGTGCGTCCCTTGGCGGCTACCAGTTCCGGCGAGACACAGCGCCCACCGTTCGGGACATTCGGTGTCAGCCACTCGCCGCCATGCGAGGCAGAACCACCGTGCGCGCCCATGGCTGGCGCCCACGTCGGACGCGGAAAGAGTGATCCATTCCGCGTCCCACCCGCGGTCGGCCAGTTCTCCCACGACTCGGGCGGCGGCGCGTTCTTCAAGCGCGCCTTCGGCTTCGTCCACAGCGGTGGCGGTGGCAGTAGCGATGGCGCCGACGTTCTCCAGAACGAGGAACCACGCACCGCAAGCGTCTGCGATGTCGAGGATGGAGAAGAACAGGCCAGAGCGTTTGCCGTCCAGGCCGGCGCGCTTGCCGGCGATGCTGATGTCCTGGCACGGGAAGCCCGCAATGACGCCGTCCAGGCATCCACGCCACGCTGCGCCGTCGAAGGTGAGCAAGTCAGACCAGATAGGCGCCGGATCAAGGGCTCCCGCTTCCATAAGGCGGGCAAGCTGCGCGGCTGCAGGGGCTTCCCGCTCCACGTAGCAAACGGTGCGGTGCTCGGTTCCGAGTAGCTGGAATCCGGCGCGGACGCCTTCACCGAGCATGCCGACACCGGCGCAAATTTCGATGGAATGTAGAGCCATGTCATGCCTTCTTGACCTCGGTGATTGCGGTGAGACGCACCTCGGCTGCGGCGAAGGCGGCGCGCAGCTCTTCTGTGATGACGCGCTCGATGTCGCGGGCCTCGGCCATGCCGATGACCTTCGCGGCGGCGCGCGGCGGGGTGCTCATGAGGGCGTCGCGCAGGGCGCGGAGAACGTCGAAGGTCGCGCGCTCGACGGCGTCGCGCTCCACCAGCCGCTGGGCTTCCTTGGCGTTCTCGCGCTCGGCGGCTTCGACCGCGGCGCGCTCGCGGCGGGTGCGCAGGCTTTGGTAGTCGTCGCCAGCTGCAGGAGCGTGGGCCGCAGGCCCGGCAGCGGGCAAATCCGGGCCGTTGGCCGCGGCTTCGATGGGGAGGGCAGGCGTGCCCCCAACCTGCGCAGATGGCGCGGCTGCGCGCCCGCTGTCGCCCCGCGCGCGGGTGTTCCGCGCCCACTGGATATCCGCGACCTCCGGGTCGATCATTTCGCGCCCGCCTGGCTGCGGTATCGCGGTGATTCGGCCTTCCTTGATCGCCTTGCGCACGGCCTTTTCGTCGCAGCCGCGGTGCCGGGCGTATTCGGACTTCGTCAAAAGTCGGACTGCCATCGGACTAGCCCCCTGCCTTCGGACTGTTCACCGGACTGTTTGCCGGACTTTTGTCCGCACCAGCCACTAACGTCCGCGCGGGGGTCGAATTACCCTCTCGGCCGATCGCCGTAGGAGTACCTACTCGGGGGGGGACCCGGGAACAACACGCGAGCACTATGGCCGCGGCTGTCATGGCCGTCGTCGTCGCCGTGCTGAGTCGATCCATTTGCTTTTCCTTTTTCAATAAAGTGAAGTGCAGTTACGCGGTTATGTGCGCGCGTAACGGTGCAACCCGCGCCGCGCCTAGCGAGTTACACGGTTACGCGGTTACGCACCTCACGCACACACATACATGCACACACGCACACGCCCGCCTGCATGCCTGCACGCACACACAGGTGCGTGTGGCGCGTAACGGCATAACCGCGTAACAAGCCGCGCCGGCATTGGGTTTCGCGGTTATGCGTGCGCGTAACGGTGTAACGGTCGCTGATCAATTCGCACCTCCATCGCCATCGGGCGAGTCGCCATCGTGGGAGGGGGAGCCCGAGCCATAGCCCAGGTACTTGCGCAGCGCATCGCCGAAGTCCTTCACCGCGCCTGATGCCCATTCAGACTCGGTCAGCGCTGGGTCATCGTCCTTGGCATCGGGTGCGCGCAGCACTGGCTCTGCCACCAGCAGCACGCGCTCTGTCTTCTTCGCCGCGCCGGGCCTCGTGACGTTCATCGCCTTGACCCTGGCCGGCTTCCCCTGCCCCTCCGCGAAACGCAAGAGGGTCGGGGTGAACTGGCCCTGCTTGAACGGGTAGCGGTCGCCCGTTCGCTGGCACCACTTCAGGTACGCGGAATAAGCCTGCCCGACAGCGCAGGCCATGTAAGGCAGATCGAGTTCGCCGCCTGACCACTCTTCCCAGAAAAGCTCAGGCGACTTGCGGTTGATCGCAATCAGCGCCGACTTCGCTTCGGTCATGGGGGCCGGGGCGTAGGGGTGGAAGCCGTCCAGGGGGTAGTGGAGGAGGTAGTGGTAGAAAGCCTCCGCGCCCCCGTTGTCCCGCCATTCGCCGAGCTTGCGGTAGTACTCGGGGTCTTTCGCCCGGGGCGTGTACACCACCAGATACCGCCGGTCCGAGTTGTCCAGCGCCAGCGGCTGCAGCTCGTTCGAGAGGAACACGATGTTCATCTGGTTCTTCTCTTCGCGCCGGCTCAGATTCTTCGGGTTGATCTGCACGGTGGGCGAGGTGATCAGCGCCTTCAGCCGGTTCTTGTTGTGGACGAGTTCCGCTCTGCTAGACACTTCGTCGCCCACCACAAACAGCTTGCAGCTGCGCCAGTCGTTGAACTTGTCCTCCAGCTCGTCCTGGCCGACCAGAGCGCCATACTTGCCGTAGATCGCCACCATGATGTCGAAGAGGAAGTTCTTGCCCGCGCCCTCGTCGCCGTGCATCACGACCGCCGTGCGCAGCTTGGCACCTGGGTGCTGCAGCGGGTATGCCAGCCAGCACAGCAGCCAGTGCATCACGTCGCCCGTGTCGGCCTCGTCCGCAGTGGCTCGGCTGGTCAGGTAGCCGATCAGATCGAGGATGGGATCGACGTCGCCCTGCTTCGGCACCATGGCCATGCCGTCGTAGAGGTTCACGGTCGTTTCGGGGTCCGCCTGCAGGGTCGGGTCGAAGACGACGTCATCGAGCCGCACGGTGCGGCGGCGCTCGCTGGCTTTCCACAGCCGCACCATGTCCGCGCCGTGGGCGTGGCCCATGTTGGCGATCTTCATGATCAGCCGCTCCGAACCGTCCCAGACCGTGTCCGTGCCGTAGATCAGCACGAAGTGCTCGATGAGGTGATTGACCTTGCCCCAGTCGATCGTTTTCTCTTTCTTGCGGCCCTGCACCGGCTTTTCCGGCTTCTCGGCCGCATCGCCAGAATCGACACCGGCGTCACCACCCCCATCCCCCGACTTGCGCGCAGCTGCGCTTACTTGGGGGGGCGGGGGGCCGGGCGGAGTAGAGCCCGAGCCAGACGAAGACGCACTCGCGCCCTGCCCCGCGGCAGCGCCGAACGCGACGTGAACGACAGTGCTATCCAGCGGCGCTGACGCGCCGGTGGCAGGAATGGCACGCGCCTCTTCGGGCGCGTGCGGTGGGGGCGTTGGCGCCGCGCCCAGTGGCCCGCTGTCCGGCGCGTCAGCCATAGTGCCTCGCCATCGCCGCGACCACGCCGGTCAGCTGCTTGCGGACCACGTCCAGCCCTTCACGGGCCTGGAGGTCGTTGAAGTCGGTGTCCTTCTCGCCCCGCGTCGCCTCCGCGAACACGGGCCAGACGATGTCGCAGCCCTCCACCTGGTGCGCGACGGCCTTGGCCGCCTTGCGGCCCGGGTTGCTCGGCGCACCGGACACCCGGTCCACCGTCTTCCAGTCGTCGTCGGCCAGGATGAGGATGCGCGTGCGCGGGTAGAGCCGGCGCAGCAACGGCACCACGTGCGCCAAGTTGCCGGCGTCGAGGGCCACGAACACCGGCCAGCGCCGGTCGCACGCCATGCGGGCCGTCAGGCCCGTGGCAAAACCCTCCACCACCAGCAGCAGCGCCGTGGTCTCGCCATCGATGTCGCCCAGGCGCACGCTGCAACCCGGCTTGTCCATGCCTCGCTGGTAGACCTTGCCACCATCGGGCTTGATGAACTGCAGAGCGCGCAGCGCCTGGTCGCGCGGCAGATCGAAGCGCAGCAGCGGCACCACCACCGTGCCCGCCGGCAGGCGTATGACCGTGTCCTCTTCGCCCATCTCGCCCGGCCAGCGCAGGGTCATTGGCTGCAGCAGGTAGCGGCAGGTTTCGCCCTGCACCCCCTTGCGATCGAGGTACGGCGACGCCCCCTCGCGTGAGGCCCTGCGCCACACGTAGATGGCCTCGGCCGCCGCGTTGGCGATCTCGATGCGGCGCTGCTCGGCCGCGGCCTCGCGCTGCTGGCGCAACTCCCGAGTTCGACGCTCGCGTTCCTCGGGGGACAGGGGCGCCCACTCGACGTCCACCTTCTGAGAGGCCCCGCCGCCCCTGTAGGTGCCGAACGTGCCGACGATGTAGTCGCCACCGCCCTTGTCCCGATCACGGCGGAACAGGTAGAACTTGTACCAGTCCTTCCCGCCCTTGCCGCAGGTCACGCTCTTGCGCGTGTCCAGCTTGAGAGGCAAGTCCTTCTCGCGCAGCTCGATGCCGAACTGCTGCATCTGCAGCAGCACCTGTTGGAGGTTATCCATCAGCCGCCCGCCCCGCTCACGCGGGCCAGCCGCTCCACCAGCCGCGATGCCTCGCCCATGATCGACTCCATGCGCCGCGTCAGCAGTTCCGCCTCGGTCTGCGGCTGAACCGGCACCGGGGGCGCATAGCCGGCCTCGCGCATGAAGTAGGCGGCCAGGCCGTGGAAACCATCCTCACGCGCCAGACGCATCAGCAGCAGCAGCTGCGAAGGGCTCAAGCGCTCGGCCCGGTGGGGGTTCAGACAGTCGTGCAGGTAGCGCGCCGCCGTCTCGGGCGCCTTGTCGGGCCAGATCTGCGGCCCGACTTTCTTGGCGCCGCCCAGGTGCTGCACAGCAGCGCGAGCGGCGTCGAGTTCATCTTCATAGAGCAGGGTGTCAGTCAATTCATGGCTCCCAGGTCATGCTGCGCGCCGGGCCGTTCCGACAGGCTCCGACACTGTCGGAACCCGTCGGAAAGACGCGTACAGGCAAAAAAAAGAGACTCCAGGCCATGCACCACCGCAAGCCCGAAATCACTACGGAAGAAAAAGCCGCCGGCCGCCCCCGCCAAGGGAGGGAGAGGGAGGAAGGAACGCGAAGGCGAGCCACCGCTGAGAGCGGCCACGTGGCGGAAAATGCGCCGGGGGCCGCAAGAGCCCCAGGAACGAAAACGAAAGAGGAAGGAACAGCGAATGAGCCAGGACCCGCGCCATGCCACGCAGATCCCGCTGAATGCGGACACCGTGAATGCCATCGTCAGCGCCCTCGGCGCCGTGGTGTTCGCCACCGTGCGGCAACTGCCACCAGAGCGGCAAGCAGCACTCGCCAACGACTTGGCGCAGCTGGCGCTGAACGAGGAACGCGAGGGCGACACCACCACAGAGCTGATCCTGCTGGACCTGCACCGCGCGGCCGTGGCCGCGGCCAGGTGATCGCAGGGCCTGACACGACGAAGCACTTCATCGCCTTCCAGAACTCGAACTGGGCCTCCAGCGGGTCACACACGCGGCTATGCATGAGCGGCCTCCTGCAAAATCGCGCCGATGAACCTCGAACCCAACGCCAAAACCATGAACACCCTGGTCGATGCCATGGGTGCCATCGTCAAATCATTGGTGGCCACCATGCCGCCCGCACAGCAGGAGGTGTTCTTGCTCAAGATGATGGACTGCGCCGAGAGCGCCGAGCGCACGGAAGACGACGCGCTCAACGCTCTTCTCCAGACGCTGATGGCTGCGGGAGCGACGGAGAAGCGCCCCAAGCCAAGATCCGGGCCCTGAGCGACTTCCCGTTTTCTCGCAAAGCGATCCGCGTGGAGGGCCGTTTGCGGCCACCAAATACGGGCTTCGCCCAACGCTCAGGCGCCGGTGTCGATTGGCTGATGGCCTTGCACTGCTGCAGGCGGAAGCGGTTCGTGCTACGCATGAGCGGCCTCCTGCAGTCCCGTGGTGCCATCAGCGCCGGCGGGTTCCGCCAGTTCAGGCCAGATCTCGTGCCAATCCTTCGGCCTCAAGTCCCGCCTACTGACCAGGCCGCCAGTTATGCGCTCAATCGCGAGACACCGCTCAACGGGAACAGGCTTTGCACCGCTGGACCAGCGGGAAATGACAACGGGCTTAACCCCAAGGCATCGAGCCAGGGAAGCAGCGCGGCCGCGCTCGGCGGTGAGGTAGTCGGAGATGAGCATGGGTCAATGTTAGCCCATGGCTTTTAAATTGCGAAGCCTTCGGCTCATTTATTTTGTTAGCCGAAGGCTCTCAAATGATGCCAATGAAGACATCGTCAGAGATCAGGCACGAAAACCTGTTGAAGATCATTGAGAGCGTTGGCAGCTTGCAGACGGTTGCCGACCGGCTGGAAAAGAGCCATGCCCAAATCAGTCAACTGAAGACCCAGGCCAAGCACAGCACGACAGGAAAGCCTCGCGTGATTGGGGACGACATGGCTCGCCTCATTGAAGAGCGGTTCAATCTGGAGGTCGGCTGGATGGACAATGTCCACACCGCTGCACAGGGGAGCGCTCCGACAGGACTTAGCTTTTGGCCCTTCTCAGTGTCGCCGCTCCGCTTGCAGTCACTGACTCGTGACGACTGGAACCAGTTGAACACGGTGATGAGCACACTGGTGGAAGTCCGAGAACGGGAGGCCACCGTAAAAAGGAATGGCACCGAGGGCTGAGCGTCGCGGCGCTAGGATTTATGACTTCAGACAACAACCGAAACCGAGGGCATAGCGCATGAAGAAGGGGAAGGTTCTTATCGCAGCTGCGATCTTGTGTTCGACCAACTTCGCCTGGAGCATCACCAAATGCACCGGAGCAGATGGCAAGGTCGTTTTTCAAGACGTTCCCTGTGTAGGCAAGGCAGAAGCCATCACTGTTCGCCCAGCGCGGGGAGCCGAATCACCATCAGCGCCGACAAGCAGCAGCGCGGGCTCATCGCCTGATGGCAAGCCAGCCAAGCCCAAAGAGGGCGCGTTCGGCGAAACGTGGCAGCGCAGGACGTACCTCGAAAACCAAGGCGTTGGCAATGCCAGGGCGACACTGCAAGCACATTTGCGCCGATGCGAAGCTCAACAACAAGATCTCGCAGCCAAGAAGAGGCTGGCAAACAACAACCTAGCCGGAGCAACCTGGGAACAGTCGATATCGACCGAGATGCAGGCCGCAGCCACGGCCTGCGACAGCCGATCCCGCGAATTGCGAAGTGAGTTGGACAGCCTGGAACGTGAACTGCGCGAGTTGCAAAGCCGTAAGTGAGTTCAAAAAAATTAGCCACGGGCTATTGATGAAATAAAAGCCTATGGCTAATATGCCTCCACGCCCATCCCGGGCGATGGAGGCCCAATGTCCACACCCACCCTCGTAGCCCTGCGCCAGGCGCTACAAAAAGCCGAGCAGTTCATCGCCGGCTTCGAAGACGACTCAGCCCAACAGCCGGCCGTCACCCCCCTACTCGCAGATCTGCGCGCCCAACTGGGCCTGCTGGCTCCGCTGCCCGAGGCAGCCACGCCCGCCAAGCCCGGCCCGCAGTGGTCGGCCACCGGCCAGTTCCTGCGGGACCACTTCGCCCAGGTCAAGCTCCAGCGCCTCATGCAGACGCTGAGCCACCTCAACGCGGACGCCGGCACCATCGGCGCCGGCATGCTGGCCACGATCAAGGGCGACGCGGAATTCCTGCTCGCACACGCCTACGGTACGCGCCAAGCCGAAGCCGCCCAGCTGGACGCAACCAACGCGGCCAAGACCGCCATCCATCACCTGCTGCAGCGCATCCAGCGCGACCCCGCAGTCGCCTGGCACTTCGACCCCATCACGCGCAGCACGGAAGAGCTGACCCGGGCGCACGCGCTGCTGCAAGGGCTGGATGTCGAAGAGTTCCGCAAGGACTACTTCCCCACCCTCGAATTCCGGGAGCCCCAATGCTCGGAATGCCGGAGGCCGGCATGACCGCCGCCACCACCGTCACCAGGGCCGCGCCGCGAAAGGCGCAGCGCCCCACGCCGGCCCACTACCTTGCCAACGGCCGGCTGTACCGCGCCATCGTCAGCCTGCCGCAGCACATGTGCGACCGCGCCCGGCCGCTGCAGGAACGGTGGGTGTTCTTCGACTGCTGCAACAGCCGACCGGCCGAGAAACTGGAAATCGTGCTCGCCACCGTCTGGGGCACCGACACGCATGGCTGGGCCCATGCCGGCCTCATCTACAACGTGGTCGAAGCCAGCGAGCTGATCGCCCAGAACGACGCCGACGACGACACCGCCCTCTTCGAGTGCGCCTGGGGCCGCGAGGGAACGCAGTACGTCTCTCCCGGCGACGTGGACTTCTTCGTCACGCCGACGGTGCGTGCGCTGCTGGAAGCGGCGCTGGCACGGGTCACGCCTGCCAAGCCGGTGGAAGGCGGTGCCATATGAGCAACCGCCCGAACAACTACGCCCTCAGCGTGGAACTGGCTCGCTTTGCTGTCGAGCGCTTCGGCATATCTTCGCCGCAAGACATCGAAATCCACCAGTTCGATGTACGCGACGTCACCCACACGGACCCGGCTTACACCACCGGCCCGATGGTCTGGCTCGGGTGCAGGGGCGAAGGTCGCTGGCTCTCCAACGAAGAAGCCCAGGAGGTGGGACGCGCCCTCCTGCTGGTCGCCGAGGCCCAGCTCAAGCGACTTGCGCAAGAAGGCGGTGCCGCATGACAGCCCGCAGCCTCTCCCCCGCCCAGGCCAATGTGCTGCGCGCAATCTGCCGCGGCTACTTCAACGGCGGCCGGCAGGTCTTGCGCAAGCACATCCAGACCCTGGAAGCACTCCGCAGCCGAGGGTTGATCGACGTGCACAACCAGCCCACCGACGCCGGCCGGCAGGTCTTTGCACCAGCTCAGAACACAGAGGTGCGCCGCCCGGAAGTACCCCGCCTCGCCGCGCAGATCCAGGCCGCAAACCCACGGATGGGCGCGCTTGAGGCAGCAGTGCAAGCAAAGCACCTATACACAGCAAAAGCAAGGGGCACGCCATGCTGACATTCCTGATCAAGCCCCCCGGCCGCAAGCCCTACACCAAGTGCCTGCCCAGCAATGCGGCAGCCATAGAGGATGCGCAGAAGCGATACCCCGGCACCGCGCCGGCCAGCGTGGTCAACCTCGTCATCTTCACCGGGCACGTGGACTGCATGCCCAACAGTGACGACAACACACGGCGTTTCTTCGCAGTGTTCGGTGATGCCCCGCCGACGCGGGCCGAAGCCACCCAAGCCAGGGCACGCATCAAGGGCTGGATCACCCCGAAAACGGAGGGGTCGTGATGTCCGCCCCAATCACCGTCGACGGCCCGTACCGCTGCCGCCGCCGGCTGCTGCGCGCGCGCATCGCCCTGGCGCTGGCCGCGGCCCTGCTGCTGGCCCTGCCCTTCGCCACCGCCTTTCTGGCGGTGTCGGCCAGGGGGTAACACCATGCTCAGCCGAATCTACTGGCGTCTGGTGTACGCCGCGCTCTACCTGCGCAACCTGCCCAGCTTCGGCGGCGACAGCGTCTACACGCGCGCTGCCACCCGCATGGACGTGGATCTGCTGCGCTACCGCCGCGCCCAGGCGCGCACGGCCCGGGGCCAGCCATGACCACCGCGCTGCAGCTGCGCATCCGCGGCACGGTCACCCAGGCCGTGTGCCGCACCACCACCGCCGGCCTGCCGCTGGTGGAAGTCCACCTGACCGACCCCAGCGGCCAGGAAGTGCGCGCGCGGCACACCTACCCCAGCGCCACGCCTGCCAGCCACTACGCCGCTAACGCCTTCGCCCGGCGCCTGCGCGGCCAGGTGGCCGAGCTTGACGCCACCGCCCCGAAGTTCCGCGCCCGCCGCATCGACTGCGAGGCGACCCACATCAGCCTGCCCTACGAACAGGCACCCACCCGCAAGGATCTCGAATGACCACCACCTACCGCCCATCCACGGTGACGATCACGCTCTGCGGCGATGCCCGCGGCAACGTCAGCGTGCGCACCGATCTGGCAGCACCCGTCGCGGTCGGCCAGCCTGTCTCCCCCGTCCAGTCCGTCGCGCTGGACCTCATCAACCTGTGCGGCCTGCGCGGCTTGCAGATCGTGCGCGGCGCCGAGCACGTGCCGGCCCTGTCCCTGGCGCTGGACCTGATCAACCCCGACGTCTACGGCTGGCAGAGCACCGCCGAGATCGACGCCGCGGCCCGCAGGATCGTGCTGCAGAGCCAGCACGCCGCCAGACCTCAACAAGCCCCGGAGGCACCGCTGTGATGCTCCGCAAGCCCACCCCAGCGCAGACCGACGCGCGGCTGCGCCTCGCCACCATGCCGCTGCGCAACAGCACCACCACCGAGCCCTATCGCGGGGCCGAGCTGCGCAGCACCAACCACCGCGCCGGCGCGCAAGACGCCTTTCGCCTGCCCAGCCGCACCTTCTACGGTTCGCGCACCCGCGAGGAGGCCTGACGCCATGGCTACCAAGAAGACCGACCCGCTCATCCAGCGGCACATCCGCATCAACGACGACGCCACCACCCCCAAGGGCCAACCGCTGCCCGAGGCCGGCCAGATGGGCAAGATCCTGGGCCGCACGCCGGGCGGCAAGCAGTATCAAATTGAAGTCAACGACCGCATCGTCAACCTCACGCTCGATGCGTTCACCGTCATCCAGCGCGACCCCGACCCAGAGCCGGAAGAGCCCGCGCCGAGCTACCCCACGCTCGATCTGGATCGCATGGTGCCCAGCCAGAGCAACCGTAAGAACTTCGATCCCGAGGCGCTGCAGCTGCTGGCCGCAGGCATCAAGCTGGTGGGCGTGCTGCAGCCGCTGCTGCTGCGCCGCCTGCCGGTCTCTCGCATGCATGAGACGTATGAAGACCCGGCCAATCGCAGAGTGAGCCACGAGATCATCGCGGGCGAACGCCGCTGGCGTGCGGCACGCATTGCAGGACTGCGCGCCGTGCCCTACCGCGTGGTCAAGGCGGCAGACGACGTGGCGCTGGTCATGCAGATGCAGGAGAACATCCAGCGCGAAACGCTCACGCCGCTGGACGAGGCCCGCGGCATCGAGGAACTGGTGAACAAGCACGGCTACACCCGCCAGGATGCAGCCGACGCGTTGGGCCTGAGCCGCACTCATGTGTATGAAGCCCAGCGCCTGCTGCAACTCTGCCCCGAAGCCATCGCAGGCCTGCAAGCCGGCACGCTCACCCGCAGCGTGGCCCTGCTGGTGGCCCAGCGCCCCACGCCCGCTCTGCAGACCGAATTCACGCGGCGCGTGCTCACCTCCGGCCCCGACGGCGGGCCACTAACCTACCGCAGCGCGAAGGACTTGGCGAACCGCCAATACCAGACCGACCTGGCCAACGCGCCATTCAGCCTGGACGATGCCGAGTTGTCACCCAAGGCCGGCGCATGCCTGCAGTGCCCGCGCCGCACCGGCTTCGAGCCCGAACTGTTCACCCAAGGCAGTGCGGACGTCTGCACCGACGTCGCCTGCTTCGGCGAAAAGAAAGAGGCCCACTTCGAGCGCCTGGCGGAACAGGCCCGCGCAAGGGGCCGCAAGGTCATCACCGGCCGCGAGGCCCGCGAGATCATGCCGACCGACGCAGGCACGCCGGACGGCTACATCCTGCTCGACAAGCCGCGCAAGGGCGATTCCGCGCCCCTACGCCAGCTGCTGGGCAGCGAGGTGCCCGAAGACAAGGTGGTGCTGATCGAAACGCCCAGCGGCAGCATGGTGGAAGCCATCTCCACACGCGCGGCCGGCGCAGCGCTGGAGAGCAAGGGCAAGGCCCCCGAGCCCGCCACCACACCCAAGGGCAAGACAGCGGCCAAGGCGGCGGAGAAGGGGCCGACGGCCGCCGAACTGAGCGAGCAGTACCAGCGCCGCTGGCGGCGTACCGCCATCGACCAGATCATCGAAGGCCTGCGCGTGGCGGCCGAGCCTGAGGCGCTGGACGAACTGCCGCGCCAGGTCGCCTACCGGGTGATCCTGACCATGGCGAACGAGACGGACGATGAAACCGTGCGCCGCGTGTTCCAGCTGTCGCCCGGCTTTTCGAGCGACACGCTGCAATCCGCCGTGGCATCGGTGGCCGAGCAGTCCCAGCGCATCCAGCACATGGTGCTGATGATGCTGGCCAGCGGCACCGACGACATGCCGCTGTACGAGCGCCCGGCCGATGAAGCCCTGCACATCGAGGCAACCGCGCCCATCGCCCAGGTGGACGTCAAAGCCATCCAGGCCCAGGTGCAGGCCGACATGAAAGCGGAGGCGGCCGAGCGCGCCCAGGCCGCACAGCCACAGGACAAGGCCAAGCCCGCGCTCAAGCCCAAGGCCGCGGACAAGCCGCCGAAGACGAGCAAGGCAGAGGCCGAAGCCTCTATCGCGAAAGCGCTGCAGGCCGCCGAGGACTTGCCTGCATTTCAGCCCGGCCAGGCGGTCAGGATCAAGACCGACCTCAAAGGCCCGGGCGGCGGCCTTGTTTCCACCAAGGGCTGTGACGCCACCGTAGTTCGCGCTTCCGGTGAGCGCCACTGGGTTGTCACCCTGCCAGACCCGTGGCCCTTTCCCGGCCAGGAAGCCGAGCCGATTGAAGTCACGGCCGACTACACCGAGCTGGAGGTCGTGTGATGCCCACGGCCCGCCACTCCTGCGCCAGCTGCCAGCACTGGAAGCGCGAAGACCAGGCACCCATGAACGCGCACGGGATGCACCCGTGCGCGCACGGCCTGCCCTGGACGTACCGGCCGCCCCAGCACAGCTGCCGCCAGTGGGCCAAGCGCACCACTGCCACTCAAGCCCCCACCGCATCGGAGACCCAGCCATGACCCACAAGATCTGCAATCACTGCGAAACCGTCCAGCACTGCAGCCAGCACGGCTGCATCCCCTCCGTGCCGGCCGATCCGATGGATTGGCCGCTCCCGTGCGAGGTGACAGTCGGGCACGGCACCATCGGCAAGGGCGCCCCTCTGCGCACGCTGGTCAGCCGTATGAAGGTGCTGTACCGCATGGCGACCGGCAACGACGCCGACGAAGTGCAGAACCGCACGCCCGAACAACGGCAAGCGCTCACGGATGCCTTTATCGCATCGGTGCAGCCGGCTGCTACACCCCAGGCCCAGAAGCCCGGCGCGGCCGAGGTGACCGACGCCATGCGAATTGCAGGCATCGAGTCTGCAGCGTGGGATCGGCTGTCATCTGCCGCAGTCAGGAAGGGTGGATGGCCTTACACATGCAAGCAAGCAGCCGAATGCGTGGCAGAAGTCTACGCAGCCATGCAGGCTGCAGCGGCCCCATCCGCAACGGCCGCGCCTGGCGTGCAACTGGCGCGCGCGCGCGCGGGGCGCATCTACGTTGCCGGGCCGATGACTGGGCTTCCCGAATTCAACTTCCCCGCATTCAATTCGGCTGCCGCCGAACTGCGGGGGCAGGGGATGTTGGTTGTGAACCCTGCAGAGCACGGGATCATCGACGGCGCCGAGTGGGCCGACTATCTCCACTACGATCTGGGTCGGCTGGCGACGTGCTCCACCATCCACCTCCTCCCAGGCTGGAGCAAGTCACGGGGCGCGGCGCTGGAGGCCCTGTGCGCATACACGCTGGGCATGCGTTTCGACTACGCCCAAGGCGCCGAGAAAGTGCAATTGGTTGATGCGTTGCAAGCTATCTCCGCCCCCGCTGCTGTAAGCCCACAGAACTTGACGCGGGCCGTTCGGGATGTGCTTGCCGAGCGCCAGAGGCAGATTGAAGTCGAAGGCTGGACCCCTGAGCATGACGATAAGCATGGTGGCGGTCAGATCGCTGCAGCTGCTGGATGCTATGCCCTCTTCACCGACACCCACCCCATCGCGGGGTACTGCCCTCGCAATTGGCCTTGGGATGCCAGCTGGTGGAAGCCCACCCACTACCGCCACGATCTCGTCAAGTCCGGCGCCCTGGTCTTGGCAGAACTGGAGCGGATCGACCGCGCAGCGCTCGCCGCCCAGCAGGCGGAGAAGCATCAGGCAGGAGGTGCGTGATGGGCCTCCCCCGCTTCCGCCCGCCGCCTCCCCGGCAGCAGCACACCCCTGCCATCGACCTGATGCGCAAGGCCCAACTGCGCCACACCCTCATCACCGAGCCCGAGATCCGCGAGACGATGGATGCCGTGCAGATCTGCGCCACTCGGCTGCGCGAGGGCGTAGCCACCGAGCTGCAGGTGCAGGTGCTGCGCAGCACGATGGACATCGCGCTCGAAATCGAGAAACAGGGGTTCTTGCGCGGCATGCGCGGCCACTTTGAGGCCGCCATCGTCGCCCTGGTCAGCATCGCCACCCGCGCCGAGGCCTCTGGCACCTGGCGCCCCACGGCCTTGCACTGGTACGAGATGGACGCCATCACCAGCGCGATCGACCTGCACGACCACCAGCTGCGGCAACTCACCGCCGCCGAACTGCACAAGGCCACGCAGCGTGTCATCGCCCGAACCCAGAGCCAGGGCGGCGGCCATCTGCGCATCGTCACCCCTACCGACCTCACAGCAGGGAGCGCCACATGATCCCAGCCCTCAGCATCCGCCAGCCCTGGGCCTGGCTCATCGTCAACGGCCACAAGGACGTCGAGAACCGCGACTGGCCCACGAACTTTCGGGGCCAGCTGCTGGTGCATGCCGGCGTCACGATGTCCCGCCGCTACTACGACAGCACCGTCGGCGAGTTGGAACTCTCGGGCCTTCTGCCCCGCGACATGCCGGCCTATGAAGACCTGCAGCGCGGCGGCTTCGTGGGCTGGACGCGCGTTGTGGACTGCGTGACGTCGCACCCCTCGCCCTGGAAGATGGAGAACCCTTTCGGCGACCCGATCTACGGCTTCGTGCTGCGCGACAGCCGCCCCATGCCCTTCGTGCCATGGAAGGGGCGGCTGGGCTTCTTCAACGTGCCCAAGGAGGCGATCCCATCATGAGCGCGAACAGCAAGATCGAATGGTGCGACCACACCTTCAACCCGTGGATCGGCTGCCAGAAAGTGTCGCCGGCCTGCCTGCGCTGCTACGCGGAGAAAAGCACGCCGGTACGCGTGCTGCGCGCCAAGGGCATGGAGACGTGGGGCGTGCATGCGCCACGCCACCGCACCAGTCCGGCCGCCTGGGGAGCCGTTAAGCGCTGGGACGCAGCGCACGAAGCGTTCTACGCCGAACATGGTCGCCGGCAGCGCGTGTTCTGCGCGTCCCTCGCCGACGTGTTCGACAACGCCGTGCCTGCGCAGTGGCGCCGCGATCTGTTCGACCTGATCCAGGCCACGCCCCACTTGGACTGGCTGCTGCTGACCAAGCGGATCGGGAACGCTCGCAGCATGTACGCGGACGCCTATCTTGATTCCGCTCGCCCCTGGCCGGCGAACGTCTGGATCGGCGCCACTGTCGTGAGCCAAGAGGAGGCCGACCGCGACGTCCCGAAGCTGCTGGCCGTGCCGGCCCGCGTGCGGTTCCTGTCCATGGAACCGCTTCTGGAATCCGTGATCATCTGGCGCTGGGCTGCGCAGCACTGCGAGCGCCATGCCGGGCCGCTGGATGCTGACGGCAAGTGCCCAGTGTGCGAGAGCCGCGGCATCTGGGGAATGCTTGGTGATCCCGGACTGGCCGAGCACGAGAAGGCGCCCATCCGCCGCGGCCTGGATTGGGTGATTGTTGGTGGAGAGAGCGGCCCCGGCGCGCGCCCCATGCATCCGGACTGGGCCCGCAGCCTCCGTGACCAGTGCGCTGCGGCCGGCGTGCCGTTCTTCTTCAAGCAGTGGGGCGAATGGCAGGAACTCGATACAGGCATGCAAACGCCGCTGGTAGCCAAGCATGGCGACGACGAGTTCTACGACGCTGCCATGGAACATGACGGATTTCTCAGCGCGGACGGCCACTTTGTGGATCACGTCGACCTGTTGCACGACGACGTACCGTATCGCGGCCTTGTTCGCAAAGGCAAGAAGGCCGCCGGCCGCGCGCTCGACGGCCGCACACACGACGAGTTCCCGTCATGAAACGCGGCCTCTCGCAGCAGGAAGCCATGGCCTACGTCGGGGTCAAGCGCCGCACGTGGGAGGCCCACTGGGCGCCGCGCCTCACGGGCATGCACCAGGGCGTGAGCCTGATCTACGACCGGCACGACCTCGATCGCCTGTTCGACGAAATGAAGACTGAGGCCGCTGGCCAGCACCTGCCAGCGCCCGCCGCCAACGATGGCCAGGCGCCGCAAGCGCAGAATGCGCCCTGGAACGGACGGCCCAGCAACAAGGAAGGAAGGAACACATGGGCCAAAAATCGACCGGCATCTACGCCGGCAAAAACGGAACCTGGGAAGTCGACAAGTGGTGGAAAGGCACTCGATTTCGCCAGCGCGGTCTCACAAGTTACGAAGAGGCAGAGCGCTGGCTCATCAAGCAGCTTGCGGACAAGCGCGAGGTAGTACTCCACGGGGTGCGCGCCGAGCGGTTGTTCGACGCTGCCGCCGCACACTACCTGATGACGCACCGGGACAAGGCCTCCATCGTCACCGAGGCGTACTTGCTGCAGTCCATCATGCCCTTCATCGGCCACCTCACCTTGCCGCAGATCCACGACGCGAGCCTTGCGCCCTACGTTGCTGCGCGCAAGGGCGAGGGCCGCGCGAACAAGACCATCAACCTCGCGCTCGGCGTGGTGCGCCGGATTCTTAATCTGGCCGCATCAGCCTGGCGCGATGAAGATGGCCGCACGTGGCTGCAGCACCCGCCGAAGATCACCATGCTGCCCCTGGTCGGCCACCAGCGCGAGCCGCGGCCCATCAGCTGGGCCGAGCAGCGCCAGCTGCTGCCGCAGTTGCCCGATCACCTGGCGCGCATGGCCCTGTTCATCTTGAACACGGGCGTGCGCGACGACGTGGTGTGCAGCCTGCTTTGGGATTGGGAGATCCCGGTGCCGGAGCTGGGCGTGTCGGTGTTCGACGTGCCCCGTGCCCACGTGAAAGGTCGGCGCAAGAACCGGCTGATCGTGTGCAACAGCGTGGCTCAATCGGTGATCGAGTCCGCGCGCGGCCAGCACCCCGAGTTCGTGTTCGTGTACCGACGGGAGCGCGTGTCCAAGCTGGACGAGGAGCCAGCCATGGCCTACCGCCCCATCGGCACGATGAACAACACGGGGTGGCAGAACGCGCGCAAGGCGGCGCGCCTGGGCGACCTGCACGTGCACGACCTGCGACACACGGTGGGCATGCGCCTGCGCGAAGCCGGCGTGGCCGAGGGCACCGTGTCGGATGTGCTGTGGCACAGCACGAAGAACGTAACCCAGCACTACAGCATGGCGCAGATCGTGGAATTGCACAGCGCCCTGGAGAAGATCAAGGCGGACACGGGCGCGTGGAACAAGACGCTCACCACCTTACGCGCGGAGCACCAGGCGCGCCTGGCTGGTGCGACTCCCCCAAAAGTCCCCCAAGGGCTTCTGGAGCGGGTAGCGTGAAAGCGCTCCCCACAACGGAAAAAGCCCTGCAAGATCAAGATCTTGCAGGGCTTACCGTTTGGTGCGGCTGGCAGGAATCGAACCCACGACCCCTTGGTTCGTAGTTTTGCTGCCGCACCTAAGTCATTGATTTAACAAGCACATGAGCCGTCCGCTTCCATCTGACCGTGCTCTGTCATGTACAGCGTTTCGGGTGCAAATCCCCCAAAAGTCCCCGCTGCTCTTACGATTCCGCCAGCTGATCGGCACTGCTGATTCGTGAAAGATATACTGTATGAATGAACAGCATTTTCCAGCCGATAGCAGTTAACTGCGAGCGCACCTCCATCTATCTGCCACTGGCGGATGCGAGCGTTCGGGCTGGATTTCCCTCGCCGGCAGCAGACTTCGGCGAATCACGCATCGACTTGGTAACCGAACTCATCAGGCATCCGCAGGCCACCTACCTGCTACGCGTGCGCGGCCTGTCCATGGTGGAGGCCGGCATCGATGACAACGACATCGTGGTGGTTGACCGTGCCCTGAAACCCGCAACCGGAAACATCGTTGTGGCCGTGGTGGATGGCGATTTCACGGTCAAGTACCTGCAGCTGCGCGCCGGCCGGGTCAAGCTCAAAGCGGCCAATCCCACATTTCCCGACATCACGTTCAAGGACGGCCAGACCGTCGAGGTGTGGGGCGTGGTCACAAGCTGCATCAAGCAGTTCATCCGCTAGGGGCACGCATCAGTGCAGACCTATGTACGCCCTGGTCGATGGCAACAATTTCTACGTTTCGTGTGAACGGGTGTTCCGGCCGAGCCTGATCGGCCGGCCGGTGGTGGTGCTGAGCAACAACGACGGGTGCGCGATCGCGCGAAGCAATGAGGCCAAGGCGCTGGGCATCGCAATGGGCGCGCCGTGGTTCCAGATCCGCCACTTCGAGGAGACCGCGGGCCTGGTGGCGCTGTCGGCCAACTTCGTGCTGTACGGCGACATGAGCGACCGGATGATGAGCCTGGCGGCCGGCCTCGGCCCCACGCAGGAGATCTACAGCATCGACGAGTCGTTCGTGGGCCTGCACGGCGTGCGGGGCGATCTGGTGCAGCGCAGCCGTGCCGTGCGGGCGCGCATCCTGCAGTGGACAGGCATCCCGTGCGGCATCGGCATCGGCACCACCAAGACTCTGGCCAAGCTCGCCAACCACATCGCCAAGACGGCCGAGCGCAAGCCCGGCAGCTACCCGGCCGAGCTGGCCCAGGTGTGCAACCTCGCCGCCCTGCCCGCGCGTGCACTGGAGGAGGTGCTGCGCGGCACCCCCGTCACCGACGTGTGGGGCGTGGGCCGGCGCATCGGCGCGCAGCTGATCGAGGCAGGCGTGCTCAATGTGCTCGATCTCACGCAGTTGGACCCTGCCCTGGTGCGGCGCCGGTGGAACGTCATGCTGGAGCGCACCGTGCGCGAGCTGCAAGGCATGCCTTGCGTGCAGCTGGATGATGTGCCGCCACCGAAGAAACAGATCGCCTGCACTCGGTCGTTCGGACGGCCGGTAACCGACCTGGCGCCACTACTGGAAGCGGTGAGCGAATTCGCCAGCCGGGCCGGCGAGAAGCTGCGCGAACAGGGAAGCTTGGCGGCCCAGCTGCTGGTGTTCGCGCACACGTCGCCGCATCGTGAGGGACCTCGATTTTCCCGCTCGGTGGTGATGCCGCTGCGCCGGCCCACGGCCGATACCGGCCTGCTGGTGGGCGCGGCGATCGCCGGCATCCGGCAGATCTACGAGCCCGGCTATCAGCTCATCAAGGCGGGCGTGATGCTGCTGGACCTGCAGCCCGGCACCACGCACCAGGGCGAATTGGAACTGGAGGTCGAGGGTGGCCGCGACAAGTCACGCCTCATGACTGCGCTGGACACGATCAATGCTCGATACGGCAAGGGTACGCTACATGTGGGCGCTACAGGCATCGAGGGACCGACGCGGGAATGGGGCATGCGGCAGGAGCGCCGCACGCCCCGATACACCACCCGCCTCGACGAACTGGCCCTGGTGAGGGCGTAGTTCCGGCTGTCGGCTCAGCGGCCGGCACCGCCCACCACCCATAGCAATTGAGACTCGGAAAAGGCCGTATGCCGGCCTCTGCCGCTCAGACCATGATCCTCCCTGCAGCAATTCGCTGCGCCACAGGAGTAAAAAAATGCGTGAGATATACGAGTACGAGTTTGACAAAAAAACCGCAATCAAGCGCGGCGAAGAACTGTACCCGGATGGCTTCGTGTTGGAAGAAGACCGGGCTCAACCCTTCACGGATGTAGGCCCCATGGGGCTAGAGAGTTGGGCCAAAGCCGCGACGAAGTGGCACATCATCCCGAAGAAAGGAGAGCATCCGGTCAAGCCGAAGCGGTAAAAGCAGCGCGGGCAGCATGCCCGCGCTGCTTGGCTATTAAAAATGCCGCTTCTCGCCGGGAAGGTTGATGACGATGTCCGGCAGGCTCACCTTGCCGGAGGCAATGGCCTGAAGCTCTTCTGGGCCGAACACTTCCAGCAGCTTTGCCGCCCGCCGGTCCAGCTCCATCTGGGCCAGGCGAGCCCACTCCGGGTAGGTCTCGACCAGCTCGCGGCCGGCGGGGTTGTTGCGGGTATAGCCCGAAAGGTAGTCGGCGATGTTTTCTGCTGTGCTGCTCATGTTGCGCTCCTGATGGTTGACTGAAATTTCGATGCGGCCTGAGGTGCGGTCCAGCGGCAGGGGCCGTTGCCGGCGCTGGCCTCTTGGTCCCAGCGGGCCAAGATTTGCTGATCGGTCCAGCCCTTGGCGGCCAGGTACGCGTGGTCGTTCGCGTCGTATTGGGGGTGGGTTTGAATTGCGTTCGGCATGGCTTCATTGACGCTCTGGTGCGCCACATCTCCAAGCGGCTCGGGAGTGCCCGACGGCGCAGTCGGACACTCCCGCGGCTTGACTCAGGCGGTCAGAAGAGGCCTGCGGGCTCGGCCTCGCGGTCCCAGCTATAGACCACCAGCTCGTTACGCTCCACGCCCTTGCCGCCGCCGGCAACTTGGTACGTGATGGGCACCACATCCATCTGCAGGCCTGCGAAGCACGTGCGGACGTCCGGATGGTCGTTGATGCTCAGGATCGCCCTGCCCTTGAGCTGCCGCATGGTGGCAGCCATGGCCTCGTACTGCGGCCACTCGAATGGGAAGCCGTAGCCCTCGGTTTGCCAGTAAGGCGGGTCCAAGTAAAAGAGCGTGTGCGGCCGGTCGTATCGCCGCATGCACTCCTGCCAGTCCAGCCGCTCGATGTAGGCGCTGGTGAGGCGCAGATGCGCAGCGCTGAGGTCTTCCTCCAGCCGCAGCAGGTTGACCGTGGGCGCAGCCACGGTAGTGGCCGTGCCCCAGGTCTGGCCCTGCACTCGGCCGCCGAAGGCCTGGTGCTGGAGGTAATAAAAGCGAGCAGCCCGCTGGATGTCGGTGAGCGTTTCCGGGGGCGTGTCTTGCAGCCACTTGAAGACCTCGCGGCTGCTCAGCGCCCATTTGAATTGACGCACGAACTCCTCGATGTGGCTTTTCACGACGCGGTACAGGTTGACGAGTTCGCCGTTGATGTCGTTGATGACCTCGACCTCGGCGGGCGGGCGCATGAAGTAGAGCGCGGCGCCGCCGGCAAAGACCTCCACGTAGCAGGTATGCGCAGGGAAGCGCGGGACGATGATGTCCGCGAGGCGGCGCTTGCCGCCGATCCACGGAATGATGGGATTTGCCATGATGGGCTCCAGGGATGGTTACACTGCCCCCGCCTGTACAGGTGGGCGGGGCCTTGGCTGGGCTCACAGGCTCGTTCTGTGGGACTGGCGGTCGCCCGGGTGCTGCAACACCCTGACGGTCGCTCCGTTCTTTTTTTCCAACTCCATGCGCCGGGCGGCGCACGAAGCTCAGTCGATGCGCGGTGGCGGCTCGCTGTCGTTCCTCGGGGGCACTTCGCGCTCCGCTCGCTCATGGATCTCTTGCAGCCGCAACCGATGGTCGCGGCGCATGCGCTCCTCCAGCTGCCTGGCACGGCGTTGGCCGCCGGCACGCTGGGGTTGAGATGGCTGGGTGAGTCGATCAGGGTGCATCGCGTCCCTCGATCGGTTTGCGGCAGTTGTCGAGGGCTGCGCGCAGCTGGCCTTCGTAGCCCTCGCGCCGCTCGATCTCAGCCTGCGCGGCCTGGGTGAAGGTATCCACCGAGGCGCCGACCTGCAGCGCTTCGGTGGGCATGCTGGGCCGCTCGGGCACAGGCTCTTTGCACTCGACCGGGATGGGCACCTTGACCTGCTGCACCTCGACGCGGGGGACGGGTACAGCACAGCCTGCCAGCGCCAAGGCGACCAGGCAGATGGAGGAGCGGATCATGGTTGCGCCCTCCCCTTCAGCCAGCCGTCGACACGCACCTGGGCACTCGCGCAGGCATCGCCCGGCACGGCCGGCGACTCGGCCAGGATGCCGTCGGCGTGCCGGTTGTGGATCGCAGCCTTGGCGCTGGCGGCTCGGCGCACGGGCTCGGCTGCGGCGGCCCGTTTATCGCCCAGCAGGCGCAGCTCATCGACTCGCCCGCTGCAGGCCTGGGCTGCGCCGCGCACGCCGGCCAGCTCCTGCGACTTGGCCGAAGCAGCCTCGCGCGCAGCGATGGCATCGTCTCGCTCACCCAGGTAGCCCCAGGCGAGCGCTGCATTGGCGATGAGGCTGGACAGCAGCAGCGCTTGCAACGCGCTCACGACCAGCCCTCCCGGCGCACCTTGACGCGTTCCCAGACGATGTAGCCGCACAGCAGGACGATGCCGACCAGCAGCATGGGCAGCAGCCAGTCGCCGAGACGTTCGGCGCTGCTCTTGATGTCGGTGACCGTGCGCGCAATTTCCGCGATCGTAGCCACGGCCGCCGTGCCGCCGGCCGCCACGCTGGCGCGGTTGATCGTGCTGGCCGTCAGCGGTCGCTCGGCGTCCACCGCCTGCGGCATGAGGGTCTGTACATCGTCCACGGGTGCTGCCGTGCTTGCGGCTGCGCCGGCCGGCGCGGGGGCGGGCGTCAGGTACAACTGCGACTCGGCCAGGCGGCGCGCCTCCAGGCCGGGCGACACCTCGCCCCCGGCCTTGTTCCACAGGCGAAAGGCCCGGGCCGCCGCTGCGGTGTCGCCACGGTTGTGGGCCCTGAGCACAGAGGACTGGCGGAAGCCATCCTTGGCGCCTTTCGGCTTGCTGCTGCCCGACCAGCCCAGGCCGATGTTGTAGGCCAACACGACCATGGCCGCCAGCTGATTCTCGTTGGGCGGCACCGTGCAGGCCGCGCGCACGGCGGTTGCGATCTTGTCCAGCTCGGCCGCCAGGCGCGCATCGGCCTCCTGCAGCGTCATTCGGTCGCCCTCGCGCACGCCTTCGGTGAAGCCCCAGCCAATGGTCCAGGGCGCACCGCTCAGGCCGCTGATCGAGCCCGGAATCGTGAACGGCGCGGCCAAGTACTTACGCCACAGCCCGGCGCCGCGCAGCGCCTTGCCGAGCGGCGAGTAAGGGTCCGGGTACGCGTGGCCGACGAAGGACTCACGGTCGTGCAGCAGCTTGATGCCGGCGGAGTTGATGGGGTAGGTCTGCATGGTCAAAGGCTCCGTTCAAGGGACGAAAAAAAGCCCGCCGAGGGTGACCACGGCGGGCAGGAGAATGGCGTTGAGGTGACTATTGAGGGGCACTATCACCCTGCGGACTCAACAGCAGCAACTTTTCAACTTGGTTTTGCAACTGAGCGATCTGCTTGGCTTGCGTTTGCACCGCAGAGATCAACGGAGCAACGAACTGCTCATACCGCAATCCCCACGTGTCGGCGTCCGCGTCATGGATCAACCCGGCGAAGTCCATGTCGGTCAGGCCCTGCGCCTCCAGCACTTCGAGAACCTGCTGGGCGAGCAGGCCGTGGTGCCGGCGCACGCCCTCGCCCACCTTGCGAACTTGGCGTGTCCTGGGGCGCTGGACGGTATGCATGCGCGGGACCGGGTGCATCACTGGCTGGTCGTGCTCATCAAGCACGGCAGCGCCATCCTCATCGCTCAAAGGCAACAGGTCGAACACGGGCACGCGCTCTTCGCGCTCCACGGTCTTGCGCACAGGTTTTCCGCCCACGATGACGATCTCCGCGCTTCCCACTTTGCGCGTCTCGTGAACCTGCTCTTGCACGTCCTCGTAACCATCGTGCTCGGTATCGACCGTGACTTTGGCGTCCAGCAGCCGATAGCTTTGGGGGCGTAATGCCAGAACAAAATCAAGGCCCAGGGTGGCACCCAGATCCGTCTTCAGGCGCCGATCCGATGTGACTATTGGATTGGAGCCGAAGTAGGCGACAGCAAATCTTGCATTTGTGCCGCCTATTTCATAGGCATTGTCTTGTGTGGCATGAACATTAGTGCCCCTCCACTCACCCGATGGCGTGACCTCGGCTACCGCGCCCATCTGGCCATTACCGAAAAGAACGCCCTTACCCCGATAGAAATTCAGGTGTATTTTGTTGTCAAATCTGGCATCAAGGTGCAAGTTCCCATTTGTGCAGTTGACTTGCGCCGCTTCGATGTTGGTGTTTGCAGACCATGCTCCGGACCCCACCTGGAGCACCCCGCCCCAAGTAGTATTCGGCCCATAGAACGTGCGAGCGTCTCCAGGCAGAGACCAGTTCCCCGCATAGTCCATAACGCTATAGCTACCCTGGGAACGAAGTCTGAGGCTTCCGCTCTCCACATATGCACCATACTGGCCGTCCCCGACCACGACAGAGGGATAGGCAAAGGAGCCGTACCCCGTCACAAGGGCATTTGTGCGCAACAAGGGGGCAGATGCCGCATCGCCGAGCGGAGTTTCGCGCCCCGGGAACGACGCGATCTGAGTGCTCCAAGGCCCGTATGCTTCGCCGTTCGTGGACGTGCGCATTGCCGACCCTGCGTTGGGCCCTGTCCCGTAAGCTACCTGTGTTAACCACACACCGTCAGTCGGGACCAGAACACCCGCTTGAGTCGTCATCGTGTGAAGCAGCGCATAGCCACCCGGCCCGTTGACTGTCTGCGGAGTGACTTGGGCCCAAGCGTTGCGTGGGTCGTTCGCATCTGTAATTACATCGGTGATTACGGGGTACGTGTTTGCATAGCCCTGGATCACTTTGGTGGCCAATGCGGCCTGCGTGGCCGAGCTGAGCGGCAAGTTCGCCAAGTCGTTGGTGCCCGTGCCGCCGTAGGCCGGAGCGAGCTGCCCCGCGCTGTTGAAACGGGACATGAGCCACTTCAGCCCGTTGCGGAGCGTCTGCGCGATGGACTGCCATGTGGCCGCGCTGGTGCTCGGAAGATCAGGGCTCGCTGCGGCATCCGCGAGGGCTGTGGTGAGGAACTGGCTTCGGAACTCTGCCACCGTTACCCGGCGCATCTGCAAGTCGTTCGCAGAGTCTCCGATCGACAGAACATCCGCATCCACCAGCACCGCCTTTTCCGCCACGTTGGCGGAGGAGCCCAATTGAATGCCGGTGAAGATCCAGTTCGTGGCCGTCTTGATCCACACCCGGTTGTTAGCCTCTACGTAGTGCTCTCCCCGCACGCCCGCGGCGTCGCTGGGCGGCCCGTCGCCGAAAGACCATTTTGTGGAGAGCGCCTGCAGGACTTCCAGGGTCACCAAGTCCTGCGGCTGACTGACGATGCCGAGGTGCTTCATGCGGTCACCACAGCGCGGTATTGGCCCGTCGTCGGCGCGACCGCGAACGTCAGCTGCACAGTGCTGTCGCTGTTGGCCACCCAGTCGCACAGCACGCCGGCATTCGTAGCCGCCTCGCGCACGCTCAACTGCACATCACGCGTGCCCAGGTTGTGGGCCAAGGTGATGGTGGTAGCCGTGCCGTCGCCGATCGTGGCAACGGCCTTGCGCGCGACCACGGCGGTGTCGATGGCCACGACCGCGCCGTTGATCGTGATGCCAGCGCCTGCCGTGTAGCTCTTGCCGCCGCCGAACTGGCCCCAGGCAAGGGCCGTGGTGCCGATGGTGATCGGTGCATCGGTCGTCATCTGCCACTGCTGGTTGCCGAGCGTCGCGCCTTCCGAGACGAACACCGCAGCGCCCAGCACCTCGGCCGACGCGTCGAAGTCGGCAGCCCGGGTCCACGCGCCGGAGGCGGCCCGGTAGATGCCGTTATCGGCGGCGGTGGACTGGTCTTTCACCAGTACCCGATCGCCCGCGGCGAGCGCCACGCCGTCGATGGTCTGAAGGCCTGACAGCGTGATGTTGGCCGTGGTCGCCGCGCGCACAGGGTCTTTCCACTTGAGGCCCTGCACGGCAGCGTCCAGCTGGGCCTTGGTGACGGCATCCTGCGGATTCTGCGCGTCGGCGAGGTTGGTGATGCGGTTGCCGTTGGCGTCGAAGGTGTTGGTGATCTTCATGGTGGTGGGCTCCTAGGGGTCGGGTCAGTTGCAGATCGCGCGGCCGGCGAGCGGCACGCTGTGGGTGATGCGGGCGGTGGTGAGGTCGAGATGCTTCACGTCGGGGCAGATCTCCGCGCCCAGGTGGTCCAGCACGGTGATTGCGGGGTAGCGGCCCAGGTTGTGGGCCACCGTCCACACGGCGGCGGCGCTGTCTTGTGTGTGCGTGTAGCGACTGCCAGCGCCCTCGCCTGCCGGGCCGGCCGGCCCTTGCTCCGCTGTCTCGATGACCAGCAGATCTGCCACCTCTTCGCGCAAGGCCTGGACAGGCTCCAGCACGTAGAGGTCGGCGCTGGCCTCGTCGCCACAGTCCTGCAGCCAGCCGGGCGCCGTCATGGCAACACCTGCACGATGCCGGCATCGACGGACAGATCGCCCTGCAGCACGCGGCGGTTGATACCGTCGGCACCGCGCACGACAAGCCCGAACACGGCCTTGCTCCAGCTGATGGCTGCGGCGTCCGCAGGGCTCACCACGATGTCGATCGCCCCCGGCACCGCGCCCAGCGTGAGGCCGTTGCCGACGGTCAGCCGCAGGTAGAGCGTTCCGCCCGGCGCGCTCCGGATCTCCATGGCCGCGTCGCTGCCGGTCAAGTCGGTCGGCACGAAGGCCGAGCGGGGCACCGGCAGGCCGGTCTCGGAGTGGACGATCGCACCGTTGCGCAACTCGACGGGGCATGCGTAGGAGCCCAGGCGCAGGCGCTTGCGCATGCCCTCAGGCTTGGCAATGACCCAGGCGGCCCCGCCGCCGATCATGATGGTTTGCTGCATGTTGTCTCTCTTGCAAATGACCGCGCCCGCCGGGCTGCGAAGCCGTGGCGGGCGCGGAAGGTGGAGGGCGGAAAGCTAGATCTCGATGCGCGTGATGGGCAGTTGCGGCGCGGTGCCGGTGATGGCCCCGCCCTGCACGAATACGCTCTGGCCGGCGGCAATCTGGAGCGGGTTGCGCACGCTCACCACGCCCGTGCCGGTGAGTTGCACGCGGGCCACCGCACCATCGACCGACTGCACTACGCCGGTCTGCACCGGCGCCTCGGGCTGCAAGTCGAGCAGGCGCTTGTAGAGGTTGCTCGACGCGCTCCCTACGCCCAGGCCCTTGGGCGCGGACGATGTGCGCTCCACGGCCAGTTGCTGGCGCACGGTGGGCATGTCGGCAGTGACCGTGATGCCGCGCACCAGTCCGCGCCAGGTCTCCGCGGGTTCCTGCACCTCAACCAGATAGCCGGGGAGGATGAGGCCCGGATTGGTGCCGCCGGTCAGCAGCGGCAGCGTGATGGGGTGCCGGTGCGTGATGGCGGCAGCGGCGATCACCGCGCTGCCGCGCTGGCGCGCCGCATCGACGTGCGTCACCAGCGCGTCGGTCACCTGGGG
This sequence comes from Acidovorax sp., assembly GCA_041987645.1. Classification (GTDB taxonomy): domain Bacteria; phylum Pseudomonadota; class Gammaproteobacteria; order Burkholderiales; family Burkholderiaceae_C; genus Paracidovorax. Next base: position 48,119 of record JBHIWE010000003.1, read on the forward strand.
CGCCAGCACCTCGCCGGCCGTGCCGGCACGCACCACGTGGCCCAGCACCCCGGCGCCGGTTTCGCCGGAGATGTACACCGCGTCGTAGCGCGCGGCGCCCAGCGCTTGGAGCGTGTCTGCGGTGATGATCTGGCCCGGCATGCGCACCGTGGGTACCGCAGCAGCCCATTCCCACGGCATGACGGGATAGCGCGGCGCGATCTGCAACTGGGCTTCGGTGCGGTGGCTGCGCACCACGCCGCCTGCGGCTTCCGCGATGCGCTGCACCACGGACAGCGGTGAGCCCTGGTGGCTCCATGCGCCGGCAGGCACCAGCCAGTCCTGCATGGCCCAATCGAGCGACACGCCAGTCATGTCCAGCGCCTGCAGCGCGAGCTGGTGCGCGGTCATGTCGCCACTGTTGCTCCACACCGATGCCGGCATATGCGGAGCGCCCAGCAGAGAGGTGACGCTGGCGCCGCGCACCTGCACGCCGTGGTCGCCGAACTTGCGCGAGCGCTCCGGCGGATCGATGGCGAAGACCCAGGCGATGCCATTGACTGTGACCTGCACACGCGCAGGGAGACCTGCCGCAGGCGCCAGCTGATCGACAAGATGCACCGGGCCACGTGCGGACATCGACCAGCCGAAGCCGTCCTCGTCTGCAGTGATCGAGATGCCCTGCAGTTGCACGCGCTCCAGGCTCGGCAGGAGCACAGCATCGATGGTGTTGACGGACATGTAGACCCTTAGAAGAGGGATGACGAACTGCGGCTGCGGCCCGGGGCCGATATGTCGCTCGCAGACGAAGACCAAGCCCACCGGAGATTCCCCACTGCCAGCGAGCAGATCGAACAGCAGGCGCGCGGGCAGCACGGGCAGGTAGCACGGGTCCGGCCGGGGCGACTCTGGCTGCCACGCCGATATGCCGGGCGGAGGTTTGCGCCCCTGCTCAAATGCCAGACGCCACCCTCGGCCCAGCAGCAGCCCTCGCCCGAAGCTGGAGCCCTGCAGCAGGGCCAGCTGGCCCGCTCCCTCGAAGCGCTGGAGCACCTGGGCACGCAGGCGCCCGGCCTGCTGGAACTGCTGCACGACTCCCGCGCGCAGGCCGGCCGCCTGCTCGAAGCCGCCGCGAGCAGCCACGCGCAGCTGTACGGCCTGCTGCATGCGCTGCGCCGAAGGGGCGCCCGCCAGGCGAAGGGCTTGCTCATCGGCAACGCGGGCGAGCTGCGCCCATCGCTTCGACTGCTGCCAGCGGCCCTGCAGCAGCGCCTGAACGGCTTGCGCAGGCTGCGCGAGCACTGCCACGGCCGCGTGCGCGCGGGTGCCCTGCTGCCACGTCTGCAGCCCGCCGCCGAAGGCCTTGCGGCCCTGCTGCCAGCTGCTGGCGACATCACCGGCAACAGGGCGGTTCACGTTGAGCAGATAGGCAGCCTCGACGTGCCCGCGCAGGCCAGTGATGGGCCCCGTCGCCGTGACGCGTGAGACGACACGCAGGGGCACCACGCCCGCCAAGCCCGTGATGCGCCCCGTGCCCGCCAGCTGCACAGGTGGACGCGTTGCGCCGCCACTGTCATCGCCGAAGACCAAACCCACAGGGCCGACCGGCGGATTCGCCAGCTGGCCGAAGAGAAGGGGGGTTGCACCGTCATCTGCCACACGTCAGGCCCTCACGACAAGGTGGTGCTGCCGAGCACGACGAGGCCCCCGGCGTAGAGCAGCGGCGACGTCTCGCCCGTGGGCGTCTGCCCGCCCATGACGCGCCAGCAGCCGTCGTGCGCCATGTCGGTCACATCGCCGCGCGCCAGCACGACGCCGGCCGCGCTGATCCAGTCGCCCCAGCGGGGCAGGCCTTGCTGCAGCACCATGGCGCCGGCTTCGTCTGCCGGGTGGATCACCAGCAGGCCGTCCACGATGGAGGCGCAGGGCTTGGCGAGCACGATCTCAGCCTGCGGCGCGTCCGCATGCGCGGTGCCGATGGTGACCGGGCGGGCCGTGTTGTAGATCCGGATGCGTGAGTTGCCAGAACCGGCGTCCGCCGCCGTGATGGTGGCTTGCAGTTGAGCCTGCGACAACGCCGCGCCGATCTCCCACACGCCACTCATTGCGACACCTCAGCGGTCAGATTGCTCGCCGCGACCGGCCGGAAGTTGCCAGCACCATCCTCCGCCAGCACCAGCCACTTTTGAGACGCGTCGATGTTCCGGAATTCGTAAGCACCGGTGGCGGCATCGCTCCACGTTTCTCGCGCCACACTCTTGTCATGTTGCCGCAACAAAAGCACACGCGCCCTCGTAGGCAGGTCTGGCGCTCCTTTAATTGCGGTCGTACCAAATATTCGGCCCACGCCACCGAACTCCACATCGCGAACACAGATGCTCCCATCCATGAAAACAACACTGGAATGGTCAAATTCATCCATGATTAACTTCTCATATGTGAAATTTTCGATCAACCAATTCAATCACCGCCACGGCCCTGTCAAATCTACGAAGATGCAACCGGCGCGCCCAGGATCTGGCGGCCATCCAGGCATGCCGGGCGCTAAAACAAGCAGCCTCCGGCCGCCCAGGAAATTTACAGCCTCGACGATCTCACCTGTCCGCATAATCCCTGAAATGGTTTGCGGCGTGTGATAAACGCCTGGCACCCGCCCTCTAAATACATTTTCCTCAGATATTATTTCCACTGGACAAACTCTTAGAGAAAAATCCACTCCATTTGGATACGGGAAATATCTACCAGCCCAATTTGACATACCACTCATACCACCACTGGTTAACAAGGCCGCAAGCTTCTGAACTCGCACAGGCCCTCCGGTCCCAGCATGACTCTTAGCCATATACGTACCAGACCTATTACTCCCCCCCGGCGTTTGAGACAGATCACCCCAACCAGGGTCATGCATGCCACCCGACACATAACCAGAGATCATGGACCCATAATCATCGGGAGATTTGTACGATGCAATATCTCCAAATCCCATAACGACCCCGCCACGCCCCCCTATAACGCTGGAGTTGGGCTCCACATAAAAGATCAGGAATCTGCCATCAGAGATCACGTACCAAGCTCTTGGCTCATCAGGCCCGCCAGCACTCTTGGCCCACTGCAAAGGAACTCCGCGATCAGTCATATTCGGGGTTGGGAATCGCCCCTCCCCAGTCGACGCGTCGGTCATCGACACATAGCCCTCAACATCCGCCCATGAACCGGTGTCACTAAGGCGCAAAAGACATCCTGTCGACTCCGGCATTGCAGGCTTCAGCACCAGCACGTTAGGCTCAGAGCCCGGAAATAGCTCGGACCAGCCTGCAGCTGCCACCTTGCTCGTAATGGTTCCAGTCGCGTCCCCATCGGGCACGCCAGGGGCCGCAAACAGCACAGACTTGTCGGAAACCGAAATGATCTTTTTTCGGCCATTGAGAGCGGCGGGAAGTGCTCCAGCAAAATCTGCCATCGACCCGGCACGGAACGGCGGCAGCGCTGTATAGGTGGCAGTAGCTACCCCACCAGAGACTTTGAGCGAAAAAACGCCCATAGCAGCAAAGCCATCGACGAGACAGGCTTTCAACAGGCTGCGCAGCGTTCCGGCTGCAGCAGTTAACACCGGCGCGCCAGGCATGGCGCTGTCATAGCAGTAGATCGTCATGCAGGGCCTCAGATCACGGGGTTGGTGGGTGCGCGATCGACGTCACCGCGCGCGGTCAGCTCGAAGGCGAAGTCGGTGCCCACGGCCTCGCTGGGCTGCGTGGTGCGAATCGCGGCAAAGGGGTAGTAGGTGCCGACCGTGGGCAGAAAGAGCACGTTGCCCGCCGCCCAACCGG
>JBHIWE010000004.1:0-47676 GCA_041987645.1 Acidovorax sp.
TGGTCGCCCTGCTCTACCTCAACCATGAAAGCGCCCGGCACTGGACGGCGGAAGAGATGAGCCTCATCCGCGACGTGGCCCACCGAACGCGGCATGCCGTGGAGCGGCGCCGCGTCGAGCAGAAGCTGCATGCGCTGGCCAATTCGCTCGAACGCAAGGTGCAGGAACGCACGGCCGAGCTGATGAAATCCGAGGCGGCGCTGCGCCAGTCGCAGAAGATGGAGGCCGTGGGCCAGCTCACGGGCGGGCTGGCGCACGACTTCAACAACATCCTGGGGGCCATCTCCGGCGCGCTCGAATTGCTGCGGCGCAACCTGGGCCCGGAATCGCCCGGCATCCGCTACGTGGACATCGGCCAGAACGCCGCCAAACGCGCCGCCGCGCTGACCCACCGGCTGCTGGCCTTCTCGCGCCGGCAGACGCTGGAGCCCAAGGTGCTGAAGGTCCACCAGCTGATCGCGGGTTTCGACGAACTCGTGCGCCGCACCATCGGTCCGCAGATCACGCTGGACGTGATTGCCGGCGAGGGTGTATGGCCGGTGCAGGCCGACCCGGGCCAGCTGGAGAACGCGCTGCTCAACCTCTGCATCAACGCCCGCGACGCCATGCCGGACGGCGGGCGGCTGGTGATCGAGGCGTCCAACCGCACCATCGACGGGCCCGTACCCAGGGAGGACGATATCTCCCCCTGCCAGTACGTTTCCATCGCGGTGAGCGACAACGGCGCAGGCATGCCCGCCGAGGTGATGGCGCGGGCCTTCGACCCCTTCTTCACGACCAAGCCTCTGGGCGTGGGCACTGGCCTGGGCCTGTCCATGGTCTATGGCTTCGCCCGCCAGTCGGGCGGGCAGGTGCGGATCTATTCCGAAGTCGGTGTCGGGACCACGGTCTGCATCTACCTGCCTCGCTACCAGGGCGCGGACCTGCCGATGGAAGACGCCGGCGCGCCGCCGGCGCCCGTGGGCCCCGTGGGCCGCGGCGAGACCGTTCTGGTCGTGGACGACGAGGCCCCGGTGCGGGTGCTGATGGTGGAGATGCTGCGCGAGATGGGGTTCCAGGTGCTGGAGGCCGAAGACGGTCCCGAGGCGCTGGATGTGCTCAAGCGCCATGCGGATGTCGCCCTGCTCGTCACCGACGTGGGCCTGCCCGGCGGCATGAACGGCCGGCAGGTGGCAGATGCGGCACGCGAGCTGTACCCGTCGCTGCGCGTGCTGTTCGTGACCGGCTATGCCGAAAGTGCCGTGCTCAGCCATGGCCACCTGCCCGCAGGCATGCAGGTGCTGACCAAGCCGTTCGAACTGCAGGTCTTCAGTCAGCGCATCCAGGCGCTGATGCAGTCGTCTGCAGGCCGGTAGCGGCTCTTGTCTGGCCAGCGGCAGCGGCCCCCGATTCCCCTCCGGCCGCGTCCACCGGCCCAGCGCTGCGGCGGCCCAGCGCTGCCCAGACGCGCCGTCGCCGGCCAGCCTGCGCGCCTCCCCGTGCCGGCTTTTCATCAGGGCCGCACGGGCAAAAAAAAGGCCCGCCGGGCGGCGGGCCAAATATCCATAGAGGAGTCACTCGTCAATGAACCCCGTCAGGGGCTCTGCTTACCACCCACCCGATGCCACCAGACACCGGGCGGGATCGGGGGGCATCAACGGTGGTAGGCCGTTTCGCCGTGAGAGGTGATGTCCAGACCTTCGCGCTCGGCTTCTTCGCTGACGCGCAGGCCCACCAGCAGATCGGCGATCTTGTAGGAGATGAAAGCCACGACGCCGGACCACACGATGGTGAACAGCACGCTCTTGACCTGCACCCACACTTGAGCACCCATGCTGAACGTGTCGGGCGTCAGGCCGCCCGTGCCGCCCAGGCTTTGCGATGCAAACACGCCGGTCAGGATGGCACCGAGGATGCCGCCCGTACCGTGCACGCCGAACACGTCGAACGCGTCATCGGCACCCAGCATGCGCTTGAGGCCACCCACGCCCCACAGGCAGACCACGCCCGCCAGCAGACCCATCACGATCGAGCCCATGGGGCCCACGAAGCCGGCAGCGGGCGTCACGGCCACGAGGCCGGCCACGGCGCCGGAGGCAGCGCCCAGCATGGAGGCCTTGCCCTTGGAGAGGGCTTCGGCACCGATCCAGGACAGCGTGGCGGCAGCGGTGGCCAGCACGGTGTTCACGAAGGCCAGGCCGGCGTTGGCGTTGGCGGCACCGGCGGAGCCGGCGTTGAAGCCGAACCAGCCCACCCACAGCAGCGAGGCGCCCACCATCGTCAGCGTCAGCGAGTGGGGCGTGAAGGCTTCCTTGCCGAAGCCCAGGCGCTTGCCCACCATGTAGGCACCCACCAGACCGGCGATACCGGCGTTGATGTGCACCACGGTGCCGCCGGCGAAGTCCAGCGCGCCGTCGGCGCCCAGCAGGCCGCCGCCCCACACGATGTGGGCCATGGGCACGTAGCTGAAGGTGAACCACAGCACCGAGAAGATCAGCACGGCGGCGAACTTGATGCGCTCGGCGAACGAACCCACGATCAGCGCCACGGTGATGGCGGCGAAGGTGCCCTGGAACGCGAAGAACACGTATTCAGGGATCGTCGTCAGGGCGCCGAAGGTTTCCTGGGTCACGCCCTTGAGGAACAGCTTGTCGAAGCCACCGAAGAACTTGCCCTCTCCGGAGAACGCCAGGCTGTAGCCGTAGATGGCCCAGAGCAGCGACACCAGCGAGAAGATCACGAAGACCTGCATCAGCACCGACAGCATGTTCTTGGAACGACCCAGCCCGCCGTAGAACAGGGCCAGGCCGGGAATGGTCATCAGGATGACCAGCAGTGTGGAGGTCAGCATCCAGGCGGTGTCGCCGGAGTCCACCTTGGGAGCGGGGGCGGCAGCCGGGGCAGCGGCAGCGGGTGCTGCATCGGCCTTGGCGGCTGGCTCGGCAGCAGCGGCAGGCGCCGGCGCGGCAGCGGATGCGGCTTCGGCAGGCGCCTGGGCCAGCACGGCGGTGCCGGCGGTCATCAGGCTCAAGCCCAGAAGGCAGGAAGCAAGCAGTTTTTTCATGGCAGTACTCGGGATGTGTATCGGGGTACGGGGCGTGTGCGGCCGGCTTTTAGAGGGCTTCCTTGCCGGTTTCGCCGGTGCGGATGCGCACCACCTGCTCCAGGTGGCCCACGAAGATCTTGCCGTCGCCGATCTTGCCGGTGCGCGCTGCACCTTCGATCGCTTCGATGACACGCTCGACCAGCTCGTCCGCGACGGCGGCTTCGATCTTGACCTTGGGCAGGAAGTCCACCACGTACTCGGCGCCGCGGTACAGCTCCGTATGGCCCTTCTGGCGACCGAAGCCCTTGACTTCGGTCACGGTGATGCCTTGCACACCGATGTCCGAGAGGGCTTCGCGCACCTCGTCGAGCTTGAAGGGTTTGATGATGGCTGTCACCATTTTCATTTGCGTTTCCTCCGGGTCGGGCGCAGAGCGCCTGCTGTGAGTGGGTATCAGGATAAGGGCCTCAAAGCATGGAACGTGCCATCGCACTCCGGTGCGGCCGTGTTGGTGGGCCGTGCTTACAGTCACGGCCTGTACCGCTGCGTTACCCTTTACGCACGCCGTAACGTAATGCACTCGAGTGGTGCAAACCAGAAAGCCACGCGTAGGGACGCGTTCCTGATGCACCTGTATGGGGAGAGGGGTCGATATGAGTCTTGCTTTGGTGCAAAGCCGTGCTCTGCTGGGGCTGCAGGCGCCTTCGGTCACCGTCGAAGTGCATTTGGCCAACGGCTTGCCCAGTTTCACGCTGGTCGGCCTGGCCGAGGTGGAGGTCAAGGAGGCGCGCGAGCGCGTGCGCTCGGCCCTTCAGAACGCGGGGCTGGAGTTCCCGGCCAACAAGAAGATCACCGTCAACCTGGCGCCCGCCGATCTGCCCAAGGACTCCGGGCGGTTCGACCTGCCGATCGCCTTGGGCATTCTCGCGGCCAGCGGTCAGATCGACGGGGCGCGGCTGGCCGGGCACGAGTTCGCGGGCGAGCTATCGCTCTCGGGCGAACTGCGCGCCGTGCGCGGGGCCCTGGCCACCAGCCTGGCGCTGCGCACGCTGGGCGAGGCCCCGCGCATGGTGCTGCCGCCCGGCAGCGCCGAAGAGGCCGCACTGGTGCCGGACACCGAGGTCTATCGCGCCCGCCATTTGCTGGACGTGGTGCGGCACTTCCTGCCCGCAGGGCAGGGCGCCGCGGAGCCTGACGATGAAGGCGAGGGCGGCTGGGCCCGTGTGCTGCCCGTCCCGCTGCCCGTGCGGGCGCCCGAAGCCGACCTGGCCGACGTCAAGGGCCAGGCCGCCGCCCGCCGGGCGCTGGAGATCGCCGCCGCCGGCGGCCACGGCCTCTTGCTGGTGGGGCCGCCCGGCTCGGGCAAGTCCATGCTGGCACACCGCTTCGCCTCGCTGCTGCCGGCCATGACGGTGCAGGAGGCGCTGGAGAGCGCGGCCGTGGCCAGCCTGGCCGGCCGCTTCGATGCCAGCCGCTGGATGCAGCGAACCACGGCCCATCCGCACCACACCTGCAGCGCGATCGCCCTGGTGGGCGGGGGCTCGCCCCCGCGCCCTGGAGAGATTTCATTGGCCCACGAAGGCGTGCTTTTCCTGGACGAATTCCCCGAATTCGCCCGCACCGCGCTGGAGGCCCTGCGCGAGCCGCTGGAGACCGGGCGCATCACCATCGCGCGCGCGGCGCGGCGGGTGGACTTTCCGGCGCGGTTCCAGCTCATCGCGGCGATGAACCCTTGCCCCTGCGGCTTCCAGGGCTCGTCCCAGCGGGCCTGCCGGTGCACACCCGACCAGGTGGCGCGCTACCAGGGCAAGCTCAGCGGCCCGCTGCTGGACCGCATCGACCTGCATGTGGAGGTGCCCGCCCTGCCCACCGACGAACTGCTGGCTGCGCTGCCCGGCGAATCCACCGCCACCGTGCGCGAACGCGTGGTGGTCGCGCGGGAGCGCGCCATGGCGCGGCAGGGCTGCACCAACCAGGCGCTGCAGGGCCGCCAGATCGACGAGCACCTGGTGCTGCAGGACGCGGCCACCCAGTTCCTGCGCACGGCTGCCACGCGGCTGGCGTGGTCTGCGCGCAGCACGCACCGGGCGCTGAAGGTGGCACGCACCATCGCCGACCTGGCGGGCGCCGCGCAGATCGAGCCCGCTCACGTGGCGGAGGCGGTGCAGTACCGCCGGGTGCTGCGCAGCCTGCCGCATTGACAACGTCTGCCACGCCATGGCCTACGGGCCGGCGCGTCGCCCTCGTTCTGAAACCATGCCGCCATGGGGCAGATCAACGCGCGGGGCGTGCCCGCAGCGCCGTGACGCGGAGCCGCCGGCCGTGGAACGGCGGGGCGCTCTTGCGATCGGCCGGGCGGCCCGATGACCACCCCGGACCCGTCAGGGCTTCGGTTTGCTATTTTATTGATAGCTATATGTGCTTGTGCGATAAGCGCTAGAGCCTCAAAAGGCCTGAGGTCGGTCGACTTTGCCGGGTGGTTGTCCCTGCGCCGGGGGGAGTGCGCAGGGTGTGGCGCGGTCGGGGCGTCGCCCCTCAGACGAACATGCCACCCGATGCCTCGATGCGCTGCGCATTCACCCAGCCGGTGCCGGGCTGCAGCAGCGCCGCGATCACGCCGCCGATGTCATCCGGCAGGCCTGCGCGGCCCAGCGCCGTTTGTCCGGCGATGAAGGCGTTGAGCTGCGCGTTGTCGCGCACGGCGCCGCCGCCGAAGTCCGTTTCGATCGCGCCCGGCGCCACCACGTTCACCGCGATGCCGCGCACGCCCAGCTCCTTGGCCAGGTAGCGCGTCAGCACCTCCACCCCGCCCTTCATCGTTGCGTAGGCCGCGTAGCCCGGCAGCGCGAAGCGCGCCAGGCCCGAGGACACGTTCAGGATGCGTCCGCCGTCGTTCATCAGCGGCAGGAGCTTTTGCGTCAGGAAGAACACCCCCTTGAGGTGGATGTTGACCATGTCGTCAAACTGTTCCTCGGTCGTTTCCATGAAGGAGGTATGCACGCCCACCCCCGCGTTGTTCACCAGGTAGTCGAAGCGTTCGCGCTGCCAATGCTGGGCGAGCGCGCCGCGCACCTGGTCTGTAAAGGCAGCAAAGCTGCGGTGGTGCGCCACGTCCAGCGGCAGCGCCACGGCGCGGCGGCCCAGGGCCTCGATCTCCGAGACCACGGCCTGCGCCTCGGCGGCCTGGCTGCGGTAGGTGAGGATCACGTCGGTGCCGGCGCGCGCCACATGCATCGCTGCGTGACGGCCCAGGCCGCGGCTGGCGCCGGTGATCAGGGCGATGGGAGGCTGTGCGGTGCCAGGGGTGGGGTGATCAGAAGATGCGGAGGCGGGAGTTGCGGTGTGCGCCATGGCGAAGTCCATTCGAGAGGGTGGAAGAAAGAAGCGACGGAATGCAGTCTATTAATCGGAGCGCAGCCCATAAATCCCGCAAAATCAATCAGATCGTTCACTCCAGCCGAACAATGAACCCTTTCGACCGCATGCAGATCTTTGCCCGCGTCGCCGAACTGACCAGCTTCACGCAGGCCGCCGAGGCGCTGGGCATTCCCAAGGGGAGTGCCTCCACTGCCGTGCAGCAGCTGGAGTCGCAGCTCGGCACCCGCCTGCTGCACCGCACCACGCGGCGCGTGCAGCTCACGCAGGATGGGCAGGCCTATTACGAGCGCTGCAAGGATCTGCTGGCCGATGTGGACGAGCTGCAGTCCATGTTCCAGCACGCCGACGGTGCCGGGGGGCTGCGCGGGCGCGTGCGCATCGACATGTCCACCGGCATGGCCCGCAACGTGGTCGTTCCGCGCCTGCCCGAGCTGCTGGCGTGCCACCCCGCGCTGGAGCTGGAACTGAGCAGCACCGAGCGCCGCGTGGACGTGGTGCGCGAGGGTTTCGATTGCGTGCTGCGCACCGGCGCGGTGGTGGACACCAGCCTCATCGCTCGCCCGCTGGGCCTGGCGCGGCTCGTCAACTGCGTGAGCCCGGCCTACCTGCGCGCCCACGGCACGCCGCACTCGCTGGCCGACCTGCCCGGCCACCGGCTGGTGCACTTCGTGAACACGCTGGGCGCGAGGTCTGCGGGCTTCGAGGCGCTGGTGGACGGAACGCTGGCGTTAACGCCCATGCCCGGCGCGCTCACCGTCAACAACGCTGAGGCGTACATGGCCGGCTGCCTCGCGGGCCTGGGCATCATCCAGGTGCCGCGCCTGGGCGTGGTGGACCTGCTGGCGCGCGGCGAATTGGTGGAGGTGCTGCCGCAATACGCTGCCCCGCCGATGCCGCTCACGCTGATGTATGCCAACCGCCGCAACCTGCCGCGGCGTGTGCGGACGGTGATGGATTGGTTGGCGGAGGTGGTGGGTGCGCACCTGACGCAGGACGCTTAGGCCGTGCAGGATCGCCATCCCTGAGGCGCGAGCGACCGCCCCAGCCCGCCTCGCACGGCCGTTGTTCCCGCTCGACCTGGCTGGGCCGCCTCTCGTGCGCGCCAAGCGGCGGGGGCTCAAACGCCCAGGTACAGCCGCCGCGCGGCGGCATCGGCGGCGAGGTCGGTCATCGGCGCCGCATGCACGACTTGCCCTTTCTCCAGCACATAAGCCCGATCGGCCACAGCCTCGGCAAACGGCAGGTTCTGTTCGCACAGCAGGATGCCGATGCCCTGGCTCTTCAGCTGCAGGATGGTCTGCGCCATCTGCTCCACGATGATCGGCGCCACGCCTTCCGACGGCTCGTCCAGCAACACCACCAGCGGCTGGCCCATCAGCGTGCGGGCCACGGTCAGCATCTGCTGCTCACCGCCGCTCATGCGGCCGCCGGGGCGCTGGGGCATCTCGCCCAGGTTGGGAAACAGGGTGAAGAGCCGTTCGGGCGTCCACAGCGGGGCGGCAGCACCATCGGGCCAGCGGCGTGCGGGCTGGCGGCCCACCTCCAGGTTTTCCAGCACGGTCAGGTCGGTGAAGATGCGGCGCTCTTCCGGGACGTAGCCCAGGCCCAGGCGCGCGATCTGGTGCGGCGCCAGGCGCGCCACATCGCTGCCCATGAACCGCACGGCGCCCTCGCGGCGCTGCACCAGCGCAGCGATGCTCTTCAGGGTGGTGGACTTGCCTGCCCCGTTGCGTCCCATCAGCGCCACGACTTCACCGCGCCCCACTTCTAGGCTGACGCCGAAGAGGATCTGCGCGGCGCCGTACCAGGCTTTCAGGGCCTCGATCTGCAGCAGCGGCGCATCGCCGCGCAGAGGGATCGCTGCGTTCATGGCATGGCTCCTTCGGCGGCAGGTTTGTGCACGCCGATGCGGCCGGTGCCGAGGTAGGCCGCCTGCACCTGCGGGTTGCCCTGGATGGCCGAGGGCGGGCCTTCGGCCAGGATGCGCCCGCGCACCAGCACCATCACGCGGTCGGCATGCTGGAAAACCACGTCCATGCTGTGCTCGGTGAACAGCACGCCCATGCGGCGCTCCAGCGCCAGCTCGCGCGTGAGGGCCATCAGCGCCAGGCGCTCGGCCGGCGCCATGCCGGCGGTGGGCTCGTCCATCAGCAGGAGGCGCGGCGCGTGGGCCAGCGCCATGGCCAGTTCCACGCGCTTGACGTCGCCGTAGGCCAGCTCGCTGCAGGGGCGCGCGGCCTGGGCGCGCATGCCCACGCGCTCCAGCAGGGCCAGCGCGTCCGCCACGCGGTGCGTGTGGGCTGGGCGCCAGCCGTCGAACACGCGCCGGTCGGCCGCCAGCAGCGCCATCTGCAGGTTCTGCACCACGGTGAGCGAGGCGAAGGTCTCCGCGATCTGGAAGGTGCGGCCCACGCCCCGGCGCCAGATGGCGCGCGGCGGCAGGCCGGCGATGCTGCGGCCGTCGAGCAGGATCGACCCCGCATCGGGCCTGAGCTGCCCGCCCACCAGGTTGAAGGTGGTGGATTTGCCCGCGCCGTTGGGGCCGATCAGCGCCAGCAGCTCGCCCGGCGCGATGGAAAAGCCCACGCCGTCCACCGCCCGCACGCCGCCGAAGGCCTTGGCCAGGCCGCTCACCTGCAGCAGGCTCATGGCCGCGCCTCCGGCCTTGCTTTGTTTTTCATAGCAATCAGCCCGCGCAGCGATTGGGCAAAGCCCGCAATCCCCTGCGGGAACAGCAGCACCAGCACCAGCATGGTCGCGCCCAGCACGGCGCGCCAGTAATCGGTGTGGCGGGCGATGGTGTCGTGCAGCCAGGTGAAGGCCGCCGCGCCCGCCAGCGGGCCGGCCAGCGACTGCACGCCGCCCAGCAGCACCATCACCAGCCCATCGACCGACTGGCCGACCGACACCACCCCAGGCGAGGCCCCGCCTTTGGACAGTGCGTAGAGCGCCCCGGCCAGCCCGGCGGCCATGCCCGCCGCCACGAAGCCCGCCCAGCGCAGCCGGTGCACGTCGATGCCGATGGCATCCGCCCGCAGCGCCGAATCGCGCGCCGCGCGCAGCGCCAGCCCGAAGGGCGACTGCAGCAGCCGGCGCAGCGCCCAGATGCCGCCGGCCACGCAGGCCAGCACCAGCCAGTAGAAAGCGGGGCCCTCGGCCAGCCAGCCCTGGGGCCATACGCCGGTGATGCCGTTGCTGCCGCCGGTCACCGCATCCCACTGGAAGGCGATGGCCCAGGTGATCTGCGCGAAGGCCAGCGTCAGCATCGCCAGATATACGCCCGAGAGGCGCACGCAGAACCAGCCATAGGCCAGCGCGAAGGCGCCGCCCGCCAGCGGCGCGAGCGCCAGCGCGGCTGGCACGGGCAGGCCCGCCGTGCGCACCAACAGGGCCACCGCATACGCGCCCACGCCGAAATACGCCGCATGGCCGAAGGAATGCAGGCCCGCCGGCCCCATCAGCGCATGCAGGCTGGCTGCGAAGAGCGCGGCGATCAGCATGTCCTGCACCAGCACCGTGGCATAGGGCCAGGCGCCGGCCGCCACCGGCAGCAGCGCCAGCGCCGCCACGCCGGCCACGGCGCCCCAGCGGGCCCCGCGGCTGGCCGGGCGCGGCGGGGCCTCGGCCGGGGCGGCCAGGCGCGGCACGGCCTGCGGCCGGCCCAGCAGGCCCCAGGGCCGCCAGACCAGCACGGCGGCCATCACCAGGAATTCGACCACCAGCGTGAGGCGCGGGAAGGCGATGGCGACGCCCGCCACCTCCACCACGCCCAGCCAGATGCACACCGCCTTCAGTTCCGCAATCAGCAGCGCCGCCACGAACGCGCCGGGCAGCGAGCCCATGCCGCCCACCACCACCACCACGAAGGCGGCGCCGATGGTGGCCATGTCCATTTCCAGATTCGCCGGCTCGCGCGGCAGCTGCAGCGCGCCGCCCAGGCCGGCCAGCAGCGCGCCCAGCGCGAACACGGCGGTGAAGAGCCAGGCCTGGTTCACGCCCAGCGCGCCGACCATCTCGCGGTCCTGCGTGGCGGCGCGCACCAGCGTGCCCCAGCGCGTGCGGTGCAGCAGCAGCCAGAGCAGGGCCAGCACCAGCGGCCCCACGCCGATCAGGAACAGGTCGTAGGCCGGGAACTGCCGGCCCAGCAGCGGCACCGCGCCTTCCAGCCCCGGCGCGCGCGGGCCGAACAGCTCTTCGGGGCCCCAGGCCCAGAGCACGGCGTCCTTGATGACCAGCACCAGCGCGAAGGTGGCGAGCAGCTGGAAGAGTTCGGGCGCGCGGTAGATGCGGCGCAACAGCGCCACCTCCACCAGCGCGCCCAGCAGCCCCACGGCCAGCGGCGCCAGCAGCAGCGCGGGCCAGAAGCCGATGCTGGGCGCCAGGCGATCGACCAGCGAATAGGCCGCGTAGAGGCCCAGCATGGTGAAAGAGCCATGCGCGAAGTTGACGATGCGCGTCACGCCGAAGATGAGCGACAGGCCCACCGCCACCAGAAAGAGGGTGGAAGCGCCCGCCAGCCCGTTCAGCAGCTGCAGCAGCAGGCCGGAGAGATCCATGCGCGTGAGGGACGGACAGCGCCGGTCAGTTCGCGGCGGCGGGCCGCAGCTGGCGCACCTGTGCGTCGGAGGGCTGGTACTTGGCGCCGTCCAGGTAGCGGAAGTCCACCATCACGCCCTTGCCGCCCTCGTTCTTCGTCGTGCCGACGAAGGCGCCCATGGTGGACTGATGGTCTTGCGCGCGGTAGGTGATGGGGCCGAAGGGCGTGTTCACCTGCAGGCCTCGGAACGCGGCGATCAGGCGCTCGGTATCGGCCGAACCGGCGCGCTGCAGGCCGGCGGCCAGCGAGAGCACGGCGTTGTAGCCCACCACCGATCCGGCGCGGGGGTAGTCGCCGAAGCGCTTCTGGTAGGCCGCGAGGAAGGCCTTGTGCTCGGGCGTCTGAATGCCCTGCCACGGGTAGCCCGTGACGATCCAGCCATTGGGCGTCTCGCCCTTGAGGGTGTCCAGATACTCGGGCTCGCCCGAGAGTAGGCTCACCACGCCGCGGCCCTGGAACAGGCCCCGCGTGTTGCCTTCGCGCACGAACTTGGCCAGATCGGCGGCGAACAGCACGTTGAAGATCGCATCGGGCTTAGCGTCGGCCAGGGCCTGCACCACGCTGCCGGCATCCACCTTGCCCAGCGGCGTGGCCTGCTCGGCGACGAACTCCACGTCGGGCTGGGCGGCCTTCATCAGCGTCTTGAAGGTGGCCACGGCCGACTGGCCGTATTCGTAGTTGGGATAGACGATGGCCCAGCGCTTCTTGCGTAGCTGCACCGCCTCAGGCACCAGCATGGCCACCTGCATGTAGGTGGAGGGCCGCAGGCGGAAGGTGTAGCGGTTGCCGTTCTCCCACACGATCTTGTCGGTGAGCGGCTCGGCCGCGAGGAAGAACACCTTCTTCTGCCGCGCGAAGTCGGTCAGCGCCAGACCCACGTGCGAGAGGAAGCTGCCCATGAGCACGTCCACCTTCTCGCGGGCCAGCAGTTCCTCGGCCGCGCGCACGGCGTCGCCCGGGTTGCCGTTGTCGTCGCGCGTGACCAGCTCCAGCTTCTTGCCCTGCACGCCGCCGCCGGCGTTGATCTGCTCCAGCGCCAGCTCCATCCCCTTCTTGTAGGGCTCCAGGAAGGCCGGCTGGGCCTTGTAGCTGTTGATCTCGCCGATCTTGTACACGCTTTGCGCCTGGGCGCGGGCGGCGGGCAGCAGGGCGGACGAGGCGATTGCGGCCAGCAGGGCGGCCAGGAGGGGGCGGCGGGTCGAAGGCATGGTGTGAGGTCTTAGGTCCAAGATGGCATGAGCTTCAGCGGAAATGGAATGTACCCGCCCCGCCGGTTTGCCCGACAATGCTGGGGTTTGCCCGCACGGCAGGGGGCAGCTTCAGGAACGGCGGAGGCCGCGCCCACGGTGCGTGGCCCTTCGATCCCTTCCGGCCACCGGCCCTGCCCCGATACGGGTCCGCCGCCGCCCCTGATCTTCCCGATCTCCTCTTTCTACCCGGATACAGCCATTCCATGAGCGCTTTTCTCGAAGAACGCGTCCTGACCGTTCACCACTGGACCGACCGCTTGTTCTCCTTCACCACCACGCGGGACCCGGCCCTGCGTTTCTCCAACGGCCACTTCACCATGATCGGCCTGAAGGTGGACGGCAAGCCCCTGCTGCGCGCCTACTCCATCGCCAGCCCCAACTACGAGGAACACCTCGAGTTCCTGTCGATCAAGGTGCCCGAAGGCCCGCTGACCTCGCGCCTGCAGAACATCCAGGTGGGCGACACCATCATCGTCGGCAAGAAGCCCACCGGCACGCTGCTGATCGACTACCTGCTGCCGGGCAAGAACCTGTATCTGATCGGCACCGGCACGGGCCTGGCCCCCTGGCTGGCCGTGGCCCGCGACCCCGAGACCTACGAGCGCTTCGACAAGGTCGTGGTGGTGCACGGCGTGCGCCAGGTCGAAGAGCTGGCCTATCAGCAGCTGTTCGAGAAGGACCTCGCCGAGCATGAATTCCTGGGCGAGATCCTCAAGGACAAGCTGGTCTATTACCCCACCGTCACGCGCGAGCCTTTCCGCAACCAGGGCCGCATCACCGACCTGATCGAAGACGGCACCTTCCCCGCCAACATCGGCCTGCCTCCGCTGGACCCGGCCAACGACCGCGTGATGCTCTGCGGCAGTCCCGCCATGCTGGCCGACCTGAAGGAGATGCTGGAAAAGCGCGGCTTCAACGAAGGCAACACCAGCACGCCGGGCGACTTCGTCGTCGAGCGCGCCTTCGTGGAGAAGTAAGCCCTCCCCAAACCCGCACGGCACGCGCGGCAGGCAGCCTTCTGCCGTGCAGCCGCACAAGCAAAGAAAAAGGCCGGCCCGGAATCGCTTCCGGGCCGGCCTTTTGCGTTGCCTGCCGCCACCCGGGCGGCTTCGGCGGGTCAGTAGGTGTTGTTCACCACGCGCATTGGCTGGTTGTTGCCGTAGTAGCCGGCATCGCTGCCACCCTGATAGACCTGGAAGGAACTGCCATCCACGCGCACCGGCGTGCCCTGGGCCACCGGCTGCGAACGGGTGAAGGTGCGGATCGAGCCGTCATCCATGCGCACGCGGACCTGGTAGGCCGTAGTGGTGCGGGTGCGCTGCTCCACCGTGTGGCCCAGATAGCCGCCGCCCAATGCGCCGATCAAGGTGGCTGCCGTGCGGCCATTGCCCTTGCCCACCTGGTTGCCCAGCACGCCGCCGAGCACGCCGCCGGCGATCGCGCCGACGCCCGTCGCCGGCGCCGCTTCCTGCACGGCCTGCACCGATTCCACCCGCCCGCAGCTGGCGCACACGGGCGCGCGGGCCACCGGCTGGGCCGAGACGGGGCGGGAATATGAGGGCGATGCATAGCCGCCCTGAGCGTAGTCCTCGCGGCCGGAGCCGCTGCGGACGCGCGTTGCTCCTTGATGGATAGCGGCCTGCGGGCGCTGTGCCTGGGCTGCGGGCGCATTCTGTGCAGGCGTGGGAGCCGCCTGGGCGACCCGGGTGTCGGCGGCGGCCGGTGCGGCAAGCGCAGCAACCGGCTGGGCCGCAGCGGCATCGCGGTGGGTTTGCTGCACGATCAGCGTGGCGCCCAGGGCGAGCACGCTGGCGCCCAGTGCGCCGATGGCCGCCCACATCCATTTGGCCGATGCGCCGCCCGGGCCGGTGGCGCCGGGCGTGGACGAAGAGGAAGCCGAATGGGGAGATTGAACGATCAGACTCATGATGAAGTCCTCCTTGGAGTTGTCGCCGCAGCGTACCGCCAGGGGTGCTTTACAAGCCGGGTCTATTTGTAACCGCCGTAAGAGCGCGTGGCGGCTCTGTAAGCCAACGCCTCGGCTTAGCGGCCCATGTCGCACGCAGGCCACATCGCCCGTGCGGCCGTGTGGGGGCCGGCCCTCCGTTCAGGCGGTGCGGGCCTTTTCCGCAGCGTCGCGCTCGTGCTGGTGCTTTTGCAGACCTGCGTGCTTGGCGTACTCGTCGCGCGTTTCCTGCAGCGCGCGCGCACAGGCGGCGGCGAAGAGCAGCACCGCAGATGAGAAGAAGATCCACATCAGCAGCACCACCAGCGAGCCCGCGGCGCCATAGGCCGAGACCACGGCCGCCGTCGAGAGATAGAACGCCAGCAGCTGCTTGCCCACCGTGAACAGGATGGCGCCCACCACCGCGCCGAACACCAGGCAGGTCATCGACGGCTTGGGGCCCCCGCCGATGCGCATCAGCCCGACGAAGAGGCCCACCGCGATGCCGAAGGCCACCAGTTCGTTGACCACCAGCAGCAGCGTGCCTGCGCCTTCGGGCAGCGTGCCGGTCGCCCAATGGCTCACCATGTTGATGCCGGTCGAGACCACCAGCGAGATGAGCAGCAGAAAGCCAATCGCCATCACATAGCCCAGGCCGCGCAGGCGCAGCGAGGCCATGCGCCACCAGGCGGCCTTGACCTGCGGCACCGGCTGCCCGCCCGTCCACAGGCGCTCCAGCGCGGACTGCAGCTCCACGAACACCCCGGTCGCGCCGGAGAGCAGCAGCACGAAGCCGAAGATGGAGGCCAGCCGCCCTTCGGACGGCGCCTGGGCGCTGGCCAGCGCGGCGCGGATCACTTCCGCACCCCGGTCGCCCACCACGTGCTGCACCTGGGAGATCAGGTTGGTCTCCAGGTAGGACTTGTCGATCCACCAGCCCAGCACGCCCACCAGCAGCAGGAGCAGGGGGGCCAGGCTGAGCATGCCGTAGAACGACATGGCGGCGCTCATGCGCGGCCCGTCCACGTCCATCCACAGATTGGCGGCGCGAATCAACGGCGCCACGGGGCGCAGCAGGCACTGGGCGCGATCGGCCAGCCGGTCCTTGAGGGAGATGGTCATGCAGGGCATTGTCGCCCTGTCGTCGGGCAGCGACTGTCAGCAGATACCGATAGCACCAGCGCGGCGAACGTGCTTGCCCCGCCGCGCGTGCCAGGGGCTGGCGGCGTCCCGCGGGCCGTACACTCGACGGCTGTCACGACGCCCCATCCACCCGAGACAGACAGGAAAGAAAGAATGCACACGCGCTGCGCACTGGTCGGCATGCCAGGCTCCGGCAAATCGACCGTCGGCCGCCAGCTGGCCCGCCGGTTGGACGTGCCCTTTCTGGATCTGGACCATCGGCTGGAACAGGTGCTGGGCACCAGCATCCGCGCGTATTTCGAGCAGCACGGCGAAGACAGCTTTCGCGAGCGCGAGTCCGCCCTGCTGGCCGAAGTGGCCGCGCAGCCGGGCGACATGGTGCTGTCCACCGGCGGCGGCGTGGTGCTGCGGCCGGCCAACCGCGCTGTGCTGCGCGAATTCGGCCATGTGCTGTACCTGCGCGCCACGCCCGACGAGATCTTCAGGCGCGTGCGCCACGACAAGGCCCGGCCGCTGCTGCAGGTGGCCAACCCGCTGGAGCGCCTGCGCGAACTCCATGCCCAGCGCGACCCGCTCTACCGCGAGGCCGCCCACTTCACCATCGAAACCGGCCGGCCCACGGTGAGCACGCTGGTCAGCATGATCGTGATGCAGCTGGAAATGGCGGCCTGACCGGCCGGCACCCGCTTCTTGCGGGCGGGCCGTGCGCCGCAGCGCTCCCCACTTTTCTTGCAGCGGCCCCCGATCTTTGGCGTGGCCCGCCCGCTCGCGGCCGAAGCGTGCCCCCATCAAACAAGGCCTGCAATGCAGGCCTGTTTCGCGTGGGCAAGAGGAGCGTCATTACTTGGCGTGCTTGGCCGGGTGGGCGTGGTGGGCCGCGTTGCCCGGGTCGGTGGCCATGCTGCTGGCGAGCACCTTCTCGTAGGCCGACTTGGTCAGGTTGACCGCGCAGAACTCGTCCAGCTGGGGCTTGATCTTGTCGATGGAGTCTTCCTCGAACACCGCTTCCTTGTTGCCCTTCTTGGAGTGGCCCACCGCGTAGTAGATGAACTTGGGCTTGACCGTCTCGCTCAGCGCGACGTAGTCGGCGCAGGTCGTCTTGACGATGGGCTTGGCCGGTGCGGCGGCTGCCGGTGCAGGCGCCTGGGCCAGCGCAGCGGTGGCGGTTACGGCAGTCAGGGCCAGTGCGGTGAGGTAGGGAAGAACTCGCATGATGTCACTCCTGGGTATCGGTGGTGTTGGCGGAGCGCCGTCTGGTGCCCCGTGGCTTTGCCGCCTGCAGCCGTCGTGCGGTGCGCGAGGGGAGGATGACTCCCGGGGGTTGCGATCGACGGCTCTTCAGCGACGAGTCCATCGTAGGAGCCGTGACTTAGACGAGGCTTAGAGCGCGGAGGCGAGATCCACGACGGGGCGAGCGATGGCCGGGCCGA
Source organism: Acidovorax sp. (assembly GCA_041987645.1). Lineage (GTDB taxonomy): Bacteria > Pseudomonadota > Gammaproteobacteria > Burkholderiales > Burkholderiaceae_C > Paracidovorax. The sequence continues at coordinate 16,769 of JBHIWE010000004.1, forward strand.
CGCCCGTATTCAGCGCGGATGCCGTGGCCCTGCCCGATCGCCCGGGCCTTGTCGCGCGGGCATCCAGCGCACGAGGCTTCGCGCACGCAGCGTCCTGAGCAGGGGGTCAACGCAGCCCCGCACTCTGCCGCGGTTGCAGCGAGTGGGGCCAGCGGCAGCCGGTGAACGATCTCACGCCGCGGCGGAAATGTTCTGCGGTGTCTGAGCCCCGGGTCTTCCACTGCGGCGGGCCGCCTTCTCGCCATCGCCAGACCCGTACCTCCTCAGGGCCATTTCCAAGGCCATTTCTTGCAGCCCAGGGCCCCATGACGCGCACGGCTCAGGCCCGCGGAGGGGGGCGATCCCCTCCAAAGCGCCCGCGGCGCACGGCCCGGCGCATATTCGCTGACAATGCCGGCCCTGCCGCGCACACACACAAGGGAATGCAGACATGGCCAATCGCCTGACACAGATCGCCACACGCACCGGCGACGACGGCACCACGGGGCTGGGCGACAACACCCGCGTCTCCAAGAACAGCCGGCGTCCGCATGCCATGGGCGATGTGGATGAACTCAATTCGCACATCGGCCTGCTGCTGTGCGAGCCACTACCCGATGCGGTGCGCGAGCTGCTGGTGAGCGTGCAGCACGAACTGTTCAACCTGGGGGGCGAGCTGTCGATCCCGGGCTTCGAGCTGCTCAAGGACGAGGCGCTCGCCCAGCTGGACGAGGCCCTCGCGCAGTACAACGCCACGTTGCCCCGGCTGCAGGAATTCATCCTGCCGGCCGGCACCCGCGCCGCTGCGCAGGCGCACGTCTGCCGCACGGTGGCGCGGCGGGCCGAACGCTCGGTGGTGGCGCTGGGCGCCGAAGAGGCGCTGCGCGATGCACCGTGCCGTTACCTGAACCGCCTGTCGGACCTGATGTTCGTGCTGGCCCGTGTGCTCAACCGCATGGACGGCGGCGACGACGTGTACTGGAAGAGCCAGCGCATGGCAGCGCAGCAGCCGCCGCAGGCATCGGAGGGCGCATAGACTACGCGCCCATGGAACTGAAGATCGTCATTTACTCGAAGTCCGCCTGCCCGCAGTGCGATTCCGCCAAGATGCTGCTGAAGGCGCGCTCCATGCCCTTCGAGGAGATCCGGATCGACGACGAGGCAGAGCGCCTGGCCTTCTTCCAGAAGTGCGGCCCGTCCGTGCGCCAGATGCCTCAGGTCTTCATCAACGACCAGCGCGTGGGCGGCCTGGCCGGCCTGCAGGCCGCCCTGACCCAGCTGGGCCTGTGACGCTGCGCAGCGGAGCCGCCATGCGCCCACGCATCTATCTGGCAGGCCCCGACGTCTTCCATCCCGACGCGCCGGCACTGTTCGCGCGCCTGAAGGCGCAGTGCGCCGCGCTGGGCCTGGAAGGCATGGCCCCCACCGACACGCAGGTGGACACCCATGCGGCGCGCGGCTCGGACGATGCCCTGGCCCAGCGCATCTACGAAGGCAACATCGAGCTGCTGCGCCAGGCCGACGGCGTGGCCGCCAACCTGCAGGCCTTCCGCGGACTGGAGCCCGATTCGGGCACGGTGTTCGAGGTCGGCTACGCCATCGCGCTCGGCAAGCCGGTGGTGGCCTACCACGTCCCTGCCGACAGCTACGAGGCGCGCGTGAGCGCCGCCATCCCCTGCGTGCGGGGCGTCGATGGCATGGTGCGCGAGCGGGACGGCGGCATGATGGTCGAGGGGCTGGGCCAGCGGCTCAATCTCATGATCACGCGCTCCTGCGGTCTGGAAGCCTCGGCCCAGGACGCGCTCCGGCACCTGGCCGGTCTGCTCCTGAAAAAATAGCTGCAGGCGCAGGTTTCGCCTGCGCTTGCGGCGGTTTTCTACCCTGGCTGATCGGCGGAGCCCAGTGGTTGGGCGGGAGCGTCCTGTGGTGCGGCATCCTCCGCTTCGGCCTGCGGCTTGCGCGCCCGCTCGCGCAGCACGCCGTTCACCTCCGCGCCGAAGATTAGCGTGGTCGCGCTTGCGTAGAGGAACACCAGCGTCGCCACCACCCCCGTGAAGCTGCCGTAGATCAACGCCAGCTTGCCCGCGCTGCGCAGGGTGTACGACAGCGTGGCGGCCGCTCCCACCCACAGCGCCGCGCCCACGATGGCGCCCGGCACCACCGTACGCAGCCGCTGGCGCAGGTCGGGCAGGCCGCCATAGAGCAGCGCATAGAGCACCGCCACCACGACGAAGGCCGTGCCGTAGCGCACGCTGTTGCGCAGCCAGGGCGCGTCGGGGTCGGCGCCCATCTGCTGCTCCAGCAATTGCCACACGTAGGGCATGACGATGACCGAGCTGAACGCCAGCAGTACCCCGCCGCCCACCACCACGGTGAACAGCGTGACCTTGATGCGCGCTTTCCAGAACGGCATGCCGCGCTCAATGCCGTAGGAGCGGTTGAGTGCCGTGCGCACGGCCTGCATGCCCGAAGAGGCCGTCCACAGCGTGACCACCACGCCGATCGTGAGCAGTGCCTGGTTGCGCTGCGCCAGCACCTCCAGCACCACGGGCTGCAAGGCCTCGCGCACCACGGCGGGGGCGTAGTCCAGCACGCGCTGCACCAGCGCCGCCGCATCGCCAGGCTGGCCGATGTAGCCGGCGCTGGCCGACAGCAGGATGAGCAACGGGAACATCGCCAGCACGGTGGAAAACGCCATGCTGCCGGCCTGGTTGGCGCTCTGGTGCAACACGTAGTTGCGCACCGCCAGCGCGATCACCGGCAGGCCCGGAACGCCCCAGGCTGCATGGCGCACGCGCTGCACGATACGGAGGGCCCAGGGGTTCATGGGCAAAGGGCTTCGCAGGCTGTCATGGGCGGATTTCCGGTTCGGTGAATGGGAGCAGGCAGGGACAGGCTAAGCGCACGCGAGCCAAGGCGATGCGCGGCCATCCATCGTCGTGACTGTGCCCGCACCCGGCGCGGTGGAGTGTAGGAGGGTGAGAGAAAAGCCACGCAAGCGCCCTGCGCTCCGCGTCGGAGCTGTGGCGCAGGTGCAGGCTTCTACGGCAGGGCGGGCGCTCTTCCTACGATCCGGTGGGCCCTGGTCCCTTAGCTTGGCAGGCCACACCAGAGAGGAATTCCATGGCGCATCACGATGATCCCCAGGTTGCGGCGGTGCGCGGAGGGCGGCCATGATCGGCGTCGTCGTGCCTGTGCATGACGAAGAGAGCTACCTCGCTGACTGCCTGCAGTCGCTGCAGGCCGCGGCGCGCCACGTGACGTTGGCGGGCGAGGGCGTGTGCATCGTGGCGGCGCTCGATGCCTGCTCCGATGCGTCGGAGTCGATCGCCCAGGGCCTGGGCGTGCAGACCGTGTGCCTCCACGCGCGCAATGTGGGCGCCGCGCGCGCGGCTGGCGCACGCCAGGCGCTCAAGGCCGGCGCGCGCTGGCTGAGCTTCACCGATGCCGACTCCACCGTCGCGCCCGACTGGCTCGCGCAGCATCTCCGGCTGGCCAGCGATGCGGTCTGCGGCACGGTCGAGGTGCGCGACTGGTGCGGCTACGGCAGCGACGTGCAGCGCCTCTATCACGCAGGCTATTCCGACCGGCCCGGGCATCGCCACATCCACGGCGCCAACCTGGGCGTGAGCGCGGCAGCCTATGAGCGGGCCGGCGGCTTTGCCGCGCTGCGCACGGGCGAGGACGTGGCCCTGGTGCGGGCGCTCGAAGCCTCGGGTGCCCGGATTGCGTGGACGAACCTCCCGCGCGTGGCCACCAGCGCGCGCAGCCGCTTCCGCGCGCCCGCCGGTTTCGGCGCGCACCTCGCAGGCCTGCGCGCGGCGACGGCGACGGCTTGCGCCGCAGCGGGAGCAATCGCATGAACCCCCTCATGGAAGACGCTGAGCCACGGCATGCGGCCGGCGAGCCGGTGCCCGCAGCGGCGACGTTGTCGGGCCTGAAGGACGCGCTGGCCGATGGCCGCCGCCTCTGCCCTGGCGTGCGCATGCAGCAATTGGTGGCCGCCGGACATGCCCAGCTGCCCTTGCCCGCGCAAGGGCGCACGCTGGAGCGCTGGCGGGCGCTGGCCGAGGTGGCGCACCATGATCTCTCGCTCGCCAAGCTCTACGAAGGACATACCGATGCGCTGGCCATCCTGAGTGAGCTGCACGCACCGCGGGACATCGCCGGCAGCCATGCGCAGTCGATGTGGTGCACCTGGGCGGCCGAGCCACCGGGCGAGCGAGTGACGCTGCAGGCTGAGACCGATGGCGGTGAAGGAGCGGTGCGCCTGGCCGGCACCAAGCCCTGGTGCTCGGGCGCGGAACACTCGACGCACGCGCTGCTCACCGCCTGGTGGCCCGACGGCCGCGGCCCGCAGCTAGTGGCGGTCGATCTGCTGCAGCCCGGCATCAGCGTTTCCACGCAGCGCTGGCGCGCTATCGGCATGGCAGACAGCTCCAGTGGCGATGTCTCTTTCCATCAGGCCCGCGGCGTGCTCGTGGGCGGCGTGGGCGACTATCTCGCGCGGCCCGGCTTCTGGCAGAGCGGGGCGGGCATCGCAGCGTGCTGGTGGGGGGGCGCCCGCGCGCTGGCCGGTGCGCTGCATGCCGTGGTGGCTCAGTCGCCCGCTGCGCTGCGCACCCCCTTCCGCCTGGCTGCGCTGGGCCGGGTGGATGTGGTGCTGGGCGCCACCGCCGCGTTGCTGCAGCAGGCCGCCGCATGGATCGACGCCCACCCGAGGGATGACGCGCTGCGCGAGGCCATCCGGGCGCGGCAGGCGGCCGAAGCCTGCGCCCGCCGAGTGCTCGACGACGTGGGCCGCGCGCTGGGCGCAACGCCGTTCTGCCGCGATGCCGAATTCGCCCGCCGGGCGGCCGATCTGCCCGTCTTCATCCGGCAAAGCCATGCCGAGCGTGATGACGCCGCACTGGGCGAGCGCGTGGCCGCCCTACCCCTGAACCACGACGAGGAGACCCTGCCATGGTCGCTGTGATGGAAGACCTCCGAAGCCTGCAGGCCGCGCGTGCCGCGCCGCTGGCTGCCGCTGCCCGCCAGATCGGCCCGCGGCCGCTCCATGCGCCTGCCGCCTGGCAGGAGTGGATCACCGCGCGGCCGGTGACACGCCTGGGCGTGGCGGACATCGTGCCGGTCCGCTGCCGCCTGGTGGTGGTGGCGCCGCACCCTGACGACGAGCTGCTGGCCTGCGGCCTCCTGATGCAGGCCCACGCCCAGCAGGGCGGGCGTATCCTCATCATCGGCGTGACCGACGGCGAGGCCAGTCATGCGGGCGATCCCGGCTGGGTCGCGCCCGCACTGGCCGCCGCGCGGCGTGACGAACGCGTGGCCGGCCTGCGCGCCCTGGGCCTGCAGGGTGCAGGGCTGCGTCTGCTGGGGCTGCCCGACGGCGGCGTCGCGCCGCAGCGGCCTGCGCTTGCGCGGGCGTTGCACGAAGCGCTGGCCCCGGGCGACGTGGTCGTCAGCACCTGGCGGCTGGACGGCCACCCCGATCACGAAGCCTGCGGCGCAGCGGCTGCCGAGGCTGCCCGCGCCGCCGGCGCCACGCTGTGGGAGGCGCCGGTCTGGATGTGGCACTGGGCCGATCCCGCCCACGCGCAGATTCCGTGGCAGCGGCTGCGCGCCCTGCGCCTGGGGGGCTCCGAAGCCGCCTGCGCGGTGGCCCGCAAGCAGATGGCGCTGGCGCATCACCGCTCGCAGCTCGCTCCGCGTGCTGGCGGTGCTCAGGGAGTGGATGGCGCAGGCCCGGTGCTGGATGCCGCCATCGTGCAGCGGGCAGCCTGGCCATTCGAAACCTTTTTCGCGCCCGCATGACGGCCTCGCTGCCGCGCCATGCGGCCCAGGACTTCGATGCGCTCTATGCCGCCAGCGGCGACCCCTGGCGCTTCGAGGGCAGCTGGTACGAGACGCGCAAGCGCAGCCTGCTGCTGGCCAGTCTGCCGCATGCGCGCTATGCCAGCGCCTTCGAGCCCGGCTGTGCCACCGGCCTGCTCACCGAGGCGCTCGCGCTGCGCTGCGGCCAGCTGCTGGCCAGCGATGGCGCCGAGCGTGCCGTGGCGGCCACGGCCGCCCGGATGGCGGGCCAGGCCCATGTGGCCTGCGCACGTCGCTGGTTGCCGGATGAGTGGCCGCCCGGCTGCTTCGACCTGATCGTGCTGAGCGAATTCGTCTATTACCTCGCACCCGCCGACATCGACCGGCTGGCAGCCTGTGCGCGCGCGGCCCTCGCGCCCGGCGGCGTGGTGGCCGCCTGCCACTGGCGCCACCCCATCGAGGGTTGCGCGCTCGCAGGCGATGCCGTCCACAGCCGGCTGAACGCCCGGCTGGCGCTGGAACATGCCGTGGCGCTGCAGGAGGCGGATTTCCGCCTCGACGTGTGGGCCGAAGGCGGTGCAGCCTCGGTCGCCGCCAGCGAGCGCCGGGGTGATGTTGCTATCTAATTGATAGCTATAGGCGATGGATCAGAGCGCGCCTCAGCGCGGTGCGAGCATGGCCATGGTCAGGCGCGAGACGCAGGTCAGCTCGCCTTCGTCGTTGACCATGTCGATCTGCCAGACCTGCGTGGTGCGGCCGATGTGCACCGGTCGCGCCGTGCCCGTCACCCAGCCGCTGGTGGCCGAGCGCAGGTGGTTGGCGTTGATGTCCAGGCCCACGGCGCGCCAACCTTCGGGCGCCGAGAAGGTCGCGCCGATGGAGCCCAGCGTCTCCGCCAGCACCACGCTGATGCCGCCGTGCAGCAGGCCGAAGGGCTGCTTGGTGCGGTCATCGACCGGCACGCGGCCGCGCACGAAGTCTTCGCCGATCTCGGTGAACTCGATGCCCAGGTGGGTGAGGGCGGTGGGGGCGCCGGTGTTGAGCATTGCGAGTTCGATGGGGCGTTTCCAGATGGACGGCATGGCGGTCAGCTCTCCTGTTGTCGGGTGTCTTGTCGGCGCGCGGGCCTGGCCCGGTGGGCGGGGTGGTCGGCAGGAAATTATGGTGCGCTGCGCCCGAACGCGCAGGCACCGGGGCGACGCAGGCGGGCCGGGCGGCGCGAGCCCTCGCAACCTGCGTGGTCGCTGCGCACCGGCCCCTTCAGGGTTGCTGCTGACGCATGCTGCCCGTTTCCAGGCAGCGCTGGTGCCAGCTCAGGGCCTCGCCCAGCAGGTGCGGCGTGTGCTGCGCGGCGCCGGCGCGGGCCCGGTCGAAATAGTCCTGCAGCATGGGGCGGTAGTCGGGGTGGGAGCAGCGGTCGATGATGACCTGCGCGCGCTGGCGCGGCGAAAGGCCGCGTAGGTCGGCCAGTCCCTGCTCGGTGACGATGATCTGCGTGTCGTGCTCGGTGTGGTCCACGTGCGAGACCATGGGCACGATGCAGCTGATGGCCCCGCCCTTGGCCACCGAGGGCGTGACGAAGAACGACAGGTAGCCGTTGCGGGCGAAGTCGCCCGAGCCGCCGATGCCGTTCATCATGCCCGTGCCCATGACGTGGGTGGAGTTGATGTTGCCGTAGATGTCGGCCTCGATCATCGAGTTCATGGCGATCACGCCCAGCCGGCGCACCAGCTCGGGGTGGTTCGAAATCTCCTGCGGCCGCAGGATGATGCGGTCGCGGTAGAAGCCGATGTTGCGCTCGAAGTCCTCGTACGCCGTGCGGCTGAGCGAGATGGCGGTGGCCGATGCGCGGCTCATCTTGCCGGCGCGCAGCAGGTCCAGCATGCCGTCCTGCAGCACTTCGGTGAAGCCCAGCAGGTTCTCGAACGGGCCGGTGAGCAGCCCCGCGAGCACCGCGTTGGCGACGTTGCCCACGCCGGACTGGATGGGCAGCATCTCCTGCGGCAGGCGGCCGGCCTTCATCTCGTGCGCGAGGAAGTCGATGATGGCCGCGGCGATGAGGTGGGAGTTCTCGTCGGGCTGCGCGAAGGTGTTGTCGCGGTCGCCCTGGTGGGTGGGTACCACGGCGATCACCTTGGCCGGGTCCACCTTCAGGTAGGGCTGGCCGATGCGGTCGTCCGCATGCGTGAGCGCGATGGGCACGCGGCGCGGCGGAATGGCGGTGCCGTAGTAGATGTCGTGCATGCCGGCCATCTCGGCCGGCGGACGGGTGTTGACTTCTAGGATCACGCGGTCGGCGATCTCGAGCCAGGTCTTGTTGTTGCCCACGGCGGTGGACGGGATCAGGTGGCCGTCCTCGGTCACGCCCAGCACTTCGATCACTGCCACCTGCATGGGGCCCAGAAAGCCGAACCAGGCCTGCTGCGCGACGTGCGAGAGGTGCATGTCGATGAAGTCGATGCTGCCGGCGTTGATTTTCTGGCGGCAGCGCGGGTCTGTATTGAAGGGCAGGCGCAGGCCGATGGCATCGGCCTCGGCCAGGGCCCCATCCAGCTCGGGCGCAGTGGAGGCGCCCGTCCACACGTTGATCCTGTAGGGCCGGCCGGCCGCGTGTTCGGCGGTGGCGCGCGCCGCGATGGCCTGGGGCAGCGCCTTGGGGTAGCCCGCGCCGGTGAAGCCGCTCATGCCCACGTTGGCCCCGTGGGGCACCAGGGCGGCTGCCTGCTCGGCGGTCATGATGCGGGAATGGAAGTCCGCGTAGCGCACGCGGTCGGACAGGGTGTCGGGGGCCTGTGCAGGCATGGGTCTTGATCTTCAGCAAGGTGGCGGGTCGCCGGAGCGCGAGATGGTAGCAGCCGCGTTTTACGCCCGGCCCGGGCCCCGATGCAGCAAAGTGACCGCCACCGCCACCGCCACCGCCACCGCCACCGCCACCGCCACCGCCACCGCCACCGCCACCGCCACCGCCACCGCCACAACAGCAGCAGGCGGCATCTGCCCTGCCGGCTTCAGCGTCGGCGGTTCAGCAGCGCGTAGAGCACGATCGCTCCGAAGGTGGCGGTGCCGATGCCACCCAGCGCGAATTCGCCGAACTTCAGCGTGAAATCGCCCGTGCCCAGGATGAGGGTGATGGCCGCCACGATGAGGTTTTTGTTGTCGGAGAAATCGACCCGGTTATCCACCCAGATCTTGGCGCCGGCCACGGCGATCAGGCCGAACACCACGATGGAGACGCCGCCCATCACGGGCAACGGAATGGCCTGGATCAGCGCGCCGAACTTGGGCGAGAAGCCCAGCGCCAGCGCGATCAGCCCGGCCACCAGGAACACGGCGGTCGAATAGATCTTGGTGGCGGCCATCACGCCGATGTTCTCGGCATAGGTGGTCACGCCGGTGCCGCCGGCGCTGCCGCTCACCATGGTGGCGATGCCGTCGCCCATGAAGGCCCGGCCCATGTAGCGGTCCAGATTCTGGCCGGTCATGGCCGTCACGGCCTTGATGTGGCCCAGGTTCTCGGCCACCAGGATGATGGCCACGGGCGCGATCATCAGCATCGCCGGGCCGCTGAAGACGGGCGCGCTGAAGCGGGGCAGGCCCAGCCAGGGCGCGGCCGCGAGGGCGGACAGGTCCACTGGCTTGCCCCAGCCCAGCACGTTGGTGAACACGGCATACACGATGCTGGCGGCGATGAGCCCCAGCAGGATCAGCAGGCGCTGCGCCATGCCGCGCGCCAGCACGGCCACCAGGCCCACGCAGACGAAGGTCACCGCCTGCATCCAGCTCTCGAAGTTGTTGGCCGCCATGTTCTTGACGGGGATGCTCGCCAGGTTCAGCCCGATGACGGCCACCACCGCGCCCGTCACCACGGGCGGCATGAAACGCTCGATCCAGCCGGTGCCGACGACCTGCACCAGCGCGCCGATCAGCGTGTAGATCAGGCCGCAGGCGATGATGCCGCCCAGGGCCACACCGATGTTGGCGTTGGGGCCCTTGCCGGCGTAGGCCGACGCGGCGATCACCACGCCGATGAAGGCGAAGCTCGAACCCAGGTAGCTGGGCACGCGCCCGCCGGTCACCAGGAAGAAGATCAGCGTGCCCAGGCCGCTCATCAGGATGGCCACATTCGGGTCGAACCCCATCAGGATGGGGGCGAGCACGGTGGCACCGAACATGGCGATCACGTGCTGCACGCCCATGACGGTGGTCTGGCCCCAGGGCAGGCGTTCGTCCGGGGCGACGACGGTGCCTTCGATTGCGCGGGTTTCGCGCCAGCGGGGAAAGTAGTTGGACAAGGGCGGACCTCCTTGGTATTGGATGTGGGTTTCTGGGGGGTGTCTGTGCAGCGGGCGGCTCGCCCGGACGGCGCGAAGTGTAGGGGCTAGCGAGCAGGAACCGCGCTTTTGCCGCACACTGTTTATAGCCAGGGGATGACGGGCCGGCGGGGTGCGCTGCTGGTACCCTCGAATCGGACTACATCGCGCCTGGGGTGGGCCCGCCGTGCCGGCTACGCCGGCGCTTGCCGCCCCCCGCTTCCCCTTTTCTCTTTTGGTTGTCCGCCGCCCCGCCCATGCTTCAGCGCCGCACCTTGTGGATCGCACTGGCCTCATGCTTGCTGGCGGTCGCGGCGTTGGCTGCGTTGGCCCTGTGGCTCTGGCTGCCCTCCGACGAGGCCCTGGCCCGCAGGGTGGAGGCCGAGGCCTCGGACGCGCTCGGCGTGCCCGTCACCGTCCAGCGGCTGCGTTGGTCCCTCTGGCCGGCACCGCAGCTGGTGCTGGAGGGGGTGGCCACCGAGCAGCCGGAGCCCGTGACCGCCGCACGCGTCACTGCCGATGCGGCCTGGTCTGATGTGCTGCGCCGGCGCGTGGCGATCACGCGCCTGGTGCTGGAAGGCGCCACGGTGCCGCAGGCGTCGCTGTCCGAATTCCATATCCAGGCGCACGATGGCGATGCTGCCGATGCGGGCCTGGGCCCGCTTCGGCTCGCCGCCATTCCGCTGCAGTGGGCCGAATGGCGTGGTGTGCGCTGGGTGTCGCGCACGGGCCGGGCGCTGGCCTATGCGGGCGAGCTGCGGTTCGAGGCGGGCTGGCGCCCTCGCAGCGGGCGGCTGGAACGCGAAGGCGCGGCCGAGCCGGCCCGCCTGGAGATCACCCGCGAAGGCGACGAAGACCGCTGGCGCGCCGACGTGACGGCCGGCGGCCGCACCGAGCAGGGCGAGCTGCGCCTGAAGGTGCTGGGCGAACGTTGGCGGGTCACCGGCGCCATCGACTTCCGCAAGGTCGATGTGGTCAGCCTCATGGCCGCGTTCGACCGCCGCTCCATCGTGGCGGGCCGGGCTAGCGGCCATGCCGACCTCATCGCCGAGGGTGCCGATCCGGCCGAGGCCCTGCGCTCGCTGCACACCCGCACCCGGTTCGACATGCCCCAGGCGCGCCTGCTGACCTTCGACCTGGAGCGTGCCGTGAAAAGCGCGGGCCAGCAGCGCCAAGGCAGCACGCCGCTGGACCGGTTCAGCGGCGTCGTCAGCACCGAAGCCGACCGCAACGGCACCATCGTGCGCTATTCGGAGCTGCGCGCCACCTCCAGCGTGCTCACCGCCACGGGCTCCGCTGTGGTGCAGAGCGGCCGGGTGCAGGGCGACATCGCCGTCGATCTCGTCGAGGGCCTGGTCGGTGTGCCGCTGACCTTCGGCGGTACCGTGGCCGATCCCACCATCAGCCTGCCGCCCGCCGCGCTGGCGGGCGCTGCCGTGGGCACCGCCGTGGCTCCCGGAGTGGGCACGGCGCTCGGCGCTCGGCTGGGCGAGACGCTGCGGCGCATCTTCGGCGCGGCCCCCCCGGGCGGGCGCACCACGCCCGCTCCCGTGTACCGGGACCCGGATTGAGGAGGGGCCTGCCATGCGATGCCTACGTCTTCTCTTCTTTCTTCCCGCCAGAGGCCTCGGCGCCTTGTCGTTGCCTCCATGGCCCGCGCTGCCGCGCGAGCCTGGGCGCTACGCGCGTTCCCGGGCGGCCTGAGAAAACAAGACATACCGGAAAGCTGATACTGCATGTCATCCACCACCCTTGGCTCAACCCGTTCCATTCCGCCCTTTCTGGCGGGCAGCGGCTCCATGGGCCAGCTCATCGCCGACTTCGACTGGGCTGCCACGCCAGTGGGCGAACTTGGCCACTGGCCGGTGCATCTGCGGCTGGCCGTGGCCACGATGCTGCGCTCGTCCATGCCCATGGCCCTGCTCTGGGGCGAGAGCGGCACGCTGCTCTACAACCAGGGCTACGCCGCTTTCAGCCGCCAGCGTCACCCGGGCATCCTGGGCTTGCCGGTCAGCAAGGCCTGGCCTGAAGCGCGCGACTTCAACAGCCACGTGATGCGCGTGTGCCTGGCAGGCGGCACGCTGGACTACCAAGACATCGCGCTGGAGCTGAACCTGCACGGAACCCCGGAGACGGTGTGGTTCAACCTGCACTATTCGCCGATCACCGACGAGCAGGGCACTCCCTGCGGGGTTCTTGCGCTGGTCTCCGACACCTCTTCCAAGGTGCGGGCAGAGCGGCGCCTGGTCACCGAGCGCGAGCGTTTCGCCCAGCTCTTCGAGCAGTCCCCCAGCTTCATGGCCATGCTCGAAGGGCCCGAGCACCGCATCGTGATGGCCAATCCCGGCTACCGTCGCCTGGTGGGGCCCCGCGCCCTCATCGGGCTGACCCTCGCCGAGGCGCTGCCCGAGGTGCTCTCGCAGGGCTATATGCAGCTGCTCGACGGCGTCTATCGCAGCGGCGAGGCCCTGACGGCCCATGGTGCGCGCTATGAATCGCCCGTGGGCGAGCACTACGTGGACTTCGTGTTCCAGCCCATCCGCGATGCGCACGGCGTCGTCACCGGGATCTTCGTGGAGGGCGTGGACGTCACGGGCCGCATGAAGGCCGAGCGGCGGCGCACGGCGCTGGCGCAGTTCACCGACCTGCTCCGCTCGCACGATTCCGCCAACGACATCTGCTCTGCTGCCGCCGAGCTCCTGGGCCGCACCCTGGGCGTGAGCCGTGCGGGGTATGCCCTGGTGGACCACAGCGCCGAAAACGCCACGGTGCCTTCCGACTGGACGCGGCTGGACATGCCTTCGGTGGCCGGCACGCTGAACCTGCGCCATTACGGCAGCTTCGTCGATGACCTCAAGTCCGATCGCATCGTGCGCATCGCCGACGTGGCGGCGGACGAGCGCACCCGCACCGCGCTGCCTGCCCTGCGTGAGCGCCGCGTGGCCGCCCTGCTGCATGTTCCAGTGCTGGAGCAGGGCCGGCTCGTGGCGCTGCTTTTCGCCAGCAATGCGACGCGGCGTGAATGGACCGACGAGGATTGCGACTTCATGCGCGAAGTCGCCGGCCGTACGCGCACGGCCGTGGAGCGTGCGCGCACCGAGGCGCAGTTGCGCGAGGTGAACGAGTCGCTGGAGCGCAAGGTGGCCCAGCGAACGCAGGAGCTGATGGAGGTGGAGGAGCACTTCCGCCAGGCGCAGAAGATGGAAGCCATCGGCCAGCTCACGGGCGGCATCGCGCACGATTTCAACAACCTGCTGGGCAGCATGAGTGCCAGCCTGCAGGTGCTGGAAAAGCGCCTGGCCGCGCAGCGCTATGACAACGCCGAGCGCTACATCGGCATGGCGCAGGCCTCGGTGCGCCGCGCCGCATCGCTCACGCAGCGGTTGCTGGCCTTCTCGCGCCGCCAGACGCTGGACCCCAAGCCCACCGACGTCAACCGCCTGGTGGCGGGCATCGAGGAGATCGTGCGCCGCACGGTCGGCCCGTCGGTCGAGCTGGAAGTGGTGGGCGCCGGGGGGCTGTGGCTCACCAAGGTCGATGCGCCGCAGCTGGAGAAGGCCCTGCTCAACCTGTGCATCAACGCGCGCGACGCCATGGCGCCCCACGGCGGGCGCCTCACCATCGAAACCGCCAACAAATGGTTGGACGACCGCGCTGCCAGCGAGCGCGAGCTGCCGCCCGGCCAGTACATCTCGATCTGCGTGACCGACACCGGCTCGGGCATGACGCCTGACGTCGTGGCCCGCGCCTTCGATCCCTTCTTCACCACCAAGCCCATGGGCCAGGGCACGGGGCTGGGCCTGTCGATGGTCTATGGCTTCGTGCGGCAGTCGGGAGGCCAGGTGCGTATCTATTCCGAACCTGGCGAGGGCACGACCATGTGCCTTTATCTGCCACGCCACGTGGGCGAGGCCGAGCCCGACCTGGAGGAGGAGCGACTCCGCTACGCCCACCAGGCCGACGGCGAGGTGGTGCTGGTGATCGAGGACGAGGGCACCATCCGCAGCCTGATCGTGGAGGAACTGCAGGACATGGGCTATCAGGTCATCTCGGCCGGCGACGGGCAGGCGGGCCTGCACATCCTGCAGTCCGACCGGCGCGTCGATCTGCTGCTGACCGACGTGGGCCTGCCCGGCGGGCTCAACGGCCGCCAGGTGGCCGATGCGGCCCGGGTGACGCGGCCACAGCTGAAGGTGCTCTTCATCACCGGGTATGCGGAGAACGCGGCGGTGGGCAACGGCCTGCTGGAGTACGGCATGCAGGTGATCACCAAGCCCTTCGACATGGAGGCGCTGGCCGGCAAGGTGCGGGAGATGATCGAGAACTGACCGGCGCTGAAACGGGGAGGGGCGCAAGCGGAACGGCTGGCCGGGCGTGGGTTCAAACGCCGCTTTGCGCCCTTCGGATGAGCGCATGAAGCTATTGTTTTGATAGCGTTCAGGCGCTGGCGCTCCCTCTCGGCCGGGCCGCTGGCCCGTTCAAAGGCTCGTGAGGCCGCCCATGCACAGGTATTTCACGACCAGATAGTCGTCCATGCCGTAGGACGAGCCCTCCCGCCCCAGGCCCGACTGCTTCACGCCGCCGAAGGGCGCGACCTCGTTCGAGATCAGGCCGGTATTGATGCCGACCATGCCGTATTCCAGGGCCTCGGCCACGCGCCAGACGCGGGCGATGTCGCGGCTGTAGAAATAGCTGGCCAGGCCGAACTCGGTGTCGTTGGCCAGCTGCACCACTTCGGCATCGGTCTCGAAGCGGAACAGCGGGGCCAGCGGGCCGAAGGTCTCTTCGCGCGCGACCTGCATGCCGGGCCGGGCGCCGGCCACCACGGTCGGCTCGAAGAAGGTGCCGCCCAGCGCATGGCGCTTGCCGCCCGTCAGCACCTGGCCGCCCTGGGCGACGGCGTCGGCGATGTGCGCTTCGACTTTGTCCAGCGCCGCCGCGTCGATCAGCGGGCCCTGCTCCACGCCGGGCTCGGTGCCCGGCCCCACCTTGAGCGCCCGCACGGCCGCCACCAGCTTTTCGGCGAAAGCGTCATAGACGCCGGCCTGCACGTAGAGCCGGTTGGCGCACACGCAGGTCTGGCCGGCGTTGCGGAACTTGGAGGCCATGGCGCCGGCCACGGCGGCGTCCAGGTCGGCATCGTCGAACACGATGAAGGGGGCATTGCCGCCCAGCTCCAGCGACAGCTTCTTGATGCTGGGCGCGCTCTGCGCCATCAGCAGGCGGCCCACCTCGGTCGAGCCGGTGAAGCTGAGCTTGCGCACGATGGGGTTGGCGGTGAGTTCGCCGCCGATGGCGCGCGCATCGCCCGTCACCACGCTGAAGACGCCGGCCGGCACGCCCGCCTCTTCGGCCAGGGCCGCCAGGGCCAGCGCCGAGAAGGGCGTGCCTTCGGCCGGCTTGAGCACCATGGTGCATCCGGCCGCCAGGGCGGGGCCGGCCTTGCGCGTGATCATCGCGGCCGGGAAGTTCCAGGGCGTGATGGCGGCGCAGACGCCGATGGGTTCCTTGACCACCAGCAGCCGCTTGTCGCCGGCCGGGGACTGCAGCGTGTCGCCATGCACGCGCTTGCCTTCTTCTGCGAACCATTCGATGAACGATGCGGCGTAGGCGATCTCGCCCTTCGATTCGGCCAGCGGCTTGCCCTGCTCGGCCGTCATGATCGCCGCGAGGTCGTCGGCATGCGCGAGCATCAGGTCGTTCCAGCGGCGCAGGATGGCGCTGCGCTCCTTGGCCGTGCGGCGGCGCCAGCCCGCCCAGGCCGCCTGGGCCGCGTCGATGGCGCGGCGCGTTTCGTCCGCGCCCATGTCGGGCACGTGGCCGATCACCTCGCCGGTGGCGGGGTTGGTGACGGCGAAGGTGGCGCCGCTGTCGGCGTCGCACCAGCGGCCGGCGAGGAAGGCCTGCTGGCGCAGGAGGGAGGGGCTTTTCAGTGTGAGCATGGGTGGTTTTGCCTCAGGCGCCGCGGCGGGCGGCACGGCCTCTGAGCCATTCGAGCGCCAGCAGCAGCGTGGTGGAGAAGACGATCAGGATCGTGGCCAGCGCCGCGATGGTCGGGCTGATGTTTTCGCGGATGCCGGTGAACATCTGGCGCGGCAGCGTGACCTGCTCGGCACCGGCCAGGAAGAGGGTCACCACCACCTCGTCGAACGAGGTGGCGAACGCGAAGAGCGCGCCCGAGATCACGCCCGGCGCGATCAGCGGCAGGGTGATGCGAAAGAAGGTGGTGAGCCGGCCGGCGCCCAGGCTCAGGCTGGCGCGCACCAGGTTGTGGTTGAAGCCCTGCAGCGTGGCCAGCACCGTCGTGACCACGAAGGGCGCGCCGAGCGCGGCGTGGGCCAGGATCAGCGCGGTGTAGCTGTCCGACAGGCCCAGCGGCGCGAAGAACAGGTACATGCCCACGCCGACCACGATCACCGGCACGACCATGGGCGATATCAGCACCGCCATCAGCAGCGCCTTGCCGCGGAACTCCGCCTTGCTCAGCCCGGTGGCGGCAAGGGTGCCCAGCACGGTTGCGATGAGGGTGGCGGCCGGCGCGACGATGAAGCTGTTCTTCGCGGCGCGCATCCATTCCTCGGCCTCGAACAGGTTGCGGTACCAGCGCAGCGAGAAGCCGCTGATCGGATAGGCCAGGAAGCTGCTGTCGCTGAACGACAGAGGCACGATGGCCAGAATGGGCAGGGCCAGGTAGAGCAGCACCAGCACGCACACAATGCGCAGCGCGTAGTACCAGACGCGTTCGGCCAGCGTGGCATAGGGCGGGAAGGTGTGGAGCAGCGATCGCATGGAAGTCGTTCCCCGGTGAGGTCAGCGGATGTTGGCGTTGGCGTTCGTCTGCACGATGCGCTGGTACACGGCGTACAGCACCAGCGTGGCGGCCAGCAGCAGGGCGCCGAGCGCGCAGGCCATGCCCCAGTTGACCGCCTGGTTGGTGAAATACGCGACGTAGTAGCTCACCATCTGGTCCCCGGGACCGCCCAGCAGCGCGGGCGTGATGTAGTAGCCGATGGCGGTGATGAACACCAGCAGCACGCCGGCGGCGATGCCCGCATAGGTCTGCGGCACATAGACGCGCCAGAACGCAGCGAAGGGGTGGCTGCCCAGCGAGATGGCGGCCCGCTGGTAGGTGGGCGGAATGGCCTTCATCACGCTGTAGAGCGGCAGGATCATGAAGGGCAGCAGGATGTGCACCATGGCGATGGTCACGCCGGTGCGGTTGAACAGCAAGGCCAGCGGCTCCTGGATCACGCCCAGCGCCTGCAGCCCGCCGTTCACCAGGCCCGATTGCTGCAGCAGCACCACCCAGGCGGCGATGCGCACCAGCACCGAAGTCCAGAACGGGATCAGCACGCAGATCATCACCAGGTTGGCCTGCCGCGCGGGCAGGGTGGAGGCCCAGTACGCCAGCGGGAAGGCGATCAGCAGTGCCAGGCCGGTGGTGAGTGCGCCGATCCAGAGCGTGCGGCCAAAGATGTCCAGGTAGATCGCGCCGTCGTCAGGGGCCTTCTGGATGTGGCCCAGGTTGTCCTGCTTCAGATCGAGCGAGGCCAGCAGGAAGAACGGCGTGGTGCGGCTGCCGTTCTTGGCGATGGCCTGCCAGTAGGGCAGCTCGCCCCAGCGCGGGTCGATGGCGATCAGCGCGGCCCGTGCGTCGCCTTCGGCGGGCAGGGCGCGCGTGGTCTTGGTGATCAGGGAGCGATAGCCGCTGATCTCGTTGTTGAGCCGGCGCGCGAGCTCGCCCACGCCGTTGCCCTGACGTGCGACAGCCAGGTCGGTGGCGAGCGCGGCGAAGGCGGCATCGGGCGGCAGCGAGCGGCGGTCCCAGTGTTCCAGCGCGGCCACGACCTGCGGCAGCGCGTCGGGAATCTCCGGGCTGGAGACGGCGCGCTGCAGCAGCGCGCCGATGGGGACGGCGAACACCACCAGCAGAAAGAGCGCCAGCGGGGCGATCAATGCGAGCGCGGAGGCCTTCTTGCGCAGCTCGGCGCGGTGCAGTTCCTGCTTGAGCCGCCGCTGGCCTGCGGCCGCAGCGGGGATGTCGTCGCAGGCATGGTCGCAAGACCCGGCAGGGGCGCCGCCGCCCGGGGGCAGCGGAGGCAGTGCGGCGGCGTCGTTCATGGCAGCGGGCGCCGGGCGCTTACTTGGCGGCCCAGGCGGTGAAGCGCTGCTGCAGCTCCTCGCCGTGGTCGGTCCAGAAGGCGCCGTTGAGCAGCACGGCGTTCTTGCTGTTGGCCGGGGCGTTGGGCAGGTCGGCCAGGGTCTTGGCGTCCAGCAGCTTGAGCGCGGCCTGGTTCACCGGGCCGTAGGCGATCTGCTTGGCATACGCGGCCTGCTGGGCCGGTGCCACGGTGAAGGCGATGTAGTCGAGCGCCAGGTCCTTGTTGGGCGCGCCCTTGGGAATGGCCCAGTAGTCCAGGTCATAGATGCCGCCGTCCCACACCACGTCCAGCGCCTTGCCCTCGCGGCGTGCAGCGTCGATGCGGCCGTTGAACACCATGCTCATCACCACGTCGCCAGCCACCAGGAACTGGGGCGGCTGGGCGCCGGCTTCCCACCACTGGATGAAGGGCTTGATCTCGTCGAGCTTCTTGAAGGCGCGGTCCACGCCCGCCTTCGTGGCCAGCACCTTGTAGACGTCCTTGGCGGCGACGCCGTCGGCCATCAGCGCGAATTCGAGGTTGTAGAGCGCGGTCTTGCGCATGCCGCGCTTGCCGGGGATCTTCTTGACGTCCCAGAAGTCCTTCCAGCCGGTCGGGGGCGTCTTGAGCTTGTCGCTGTTGTAGGCCAGCACGGTGGACCAGACGAAGATGCCCATGCCGCATTCCTGCGGGGCCTCGGGGATGAAGCCGCTCTTGGGGCCGATCTTGCTGTAGTCCAGCTTTTCGTAGAGGCCTTCCTCGCATCCCCGGGCGAGATCGCCGGTTTCCACTTCGACCAGATCCCAGGTCACGCGCCGGGCTTCGACCATGGCCTTGACCTTGGCCTGCTCGCCGTTGTATTCGACCCCGATGATCTTGTGGCCTGTCTGCTTCTCGAACGGCTGCACGAAGGCCTGCTTTTGCGCATTGCCGTTGGCGCCGCCGAAGTTCACGACGGTCAGGTCCCGGGCGCTGGCCGTGCCGCAGGCAAGCAGCAGGGCCGTGGCCGTGGCGTAGAGGGGAGTGCGTTGCATGGTGAGTGCCTTTCAGTGGTGGAGGGGCGGGGGGGGAAACGAAGACTCAGGCGAAGATGCGCAGGTGCTCGGGCTCGAACGCCAGCGCCACGGGCTGGCCGGGCGCGAGATGGGCCAGCGCGGGGGTGTCCAGCGGCACTTTGACGAAGCACTGCGGCTGGCCGGCGATGTCGCACTGCAGCCGCACGTGGTCGCCGAAATAGATGATTCCCGCGGCCTGGCCGCGCAGCACGTTGCCGGTGCTGGTCTGGGCAGCCTCTGCGAGCCGCATGCGTTCGGGCCGGATGCTGGCGGTCGCCGGCTGGCCGGCCGTGGCGGCATCGGCCACGCGCACGCCGCGCAGCACATGCCCGTCGGGCAACTGCAGCGTGCAGTGGCCTGCAGCCTGGCTCGCCTCGTTCGGGCCGATGCGGCCCTGCAGGCGGTTGCTGTCGCCGATGAAGCTGGCCACGAAGGCGTTGCGCGGCGTCTCGTACAGCGAGCCCACCGGGTCCAGCTGCTGGATGATTCCCTGGTCGAAGACGGCGACGCGGTCCGACATGGTGAGCGCCTCGCCCTGGTCGTGCGTCACGTAGACGAAGGTCACGCCCAGCTGGCGGTGCAGCGCCTTGAGTTCCAGCTGCATGTGCTCGCGCAGCTGCTTGTCGAGTGCACCCAGCGGTTCGTCCATCAGCACCAGCTGGGGCTTGAACACGAGGGCGCGGGCCAGCGCGATGCGCTGCTGCTGCCCGCCCGAGAGCTGGGCCGGGAAGCGTTCGCCGAAGGCTTCCATGCGCACCATCTGCAGCGCCTCGGCCACCTGGCGCTTGCGGGCCTCGCCGCCGATGCCGCGCACCTGCAACGGGTAGCCCACGTTCTGCGCCACCGTCATGTGGGGGAAGAGCGCGTAGTTCTGGAACACCATGCCGATGTCGCGCTTGTGCGGCGGCACGCGGTTGAGCAATTTGCCGTCGAGCCGGATCTCGCCGCTGGTCGGGAACTCGAAACCGGCCAGCATCATGAGGCAGGTGGTCTTGCCCGAGCCCGAGGGGCCGAGCAGGGTCAGGAACTCGCCCCGGTAGATGTCCAGATCGAGCTGCTTGACCACCAGGTTCTCACCATCGTAGGTCTTCTTCACGCCACGGAAGCTGACAAGGACGTCCTTGTCAGCGGGCGTTTCGCTGGTGTGCGCGGTAGGCATGTGCGGGTTTCTCCGGCGGGGTTGTCTTGCAGGCTCAGGCCTGGCGCAGCGCGTTGTCCAGCACGTCCAGCGCTTCGTCGAAGGTGGCGTCGGAGATGGTCAGCGGGAACAGGAAGCGGATCACGTTGCCGTAGGTGCCGCAGCTCAGCAGCAGCAGGCCGTCGGCCAGCGCGCGCGACTGCACGCGCTTGAGGAAATCCACGTCGGGCTCGCCGGTAACGGGGTGCTTGAACTCCACCGCCACCATGCCGCCCGGGCCGCGCACGTCGGCGATCTGCGGCACCTGCCCGCGCAGCGCCTGCAGCCGCGCCTTGAGCTTGGCGCCCAGGTGGTTCGCGCGCTCTGCCAGCTGCTCTTCTTCGAGCACGTCCAGCACCGCATGCGCCGCGGCCACGGCCAGCGGATTGCCGGCATAGGTGCCACCCAGGCCGCCGGGCTGCGCGGCGTCCATGATCTCGGCACGGCCGCACACGGCCGACAGCGGCATGCCGCCGGCCAGGCTCTTGGCCAGGGTCATCAGGTCGGGCAGCACGTCGTAGTGTTCCATGGCGAACAGCTTGCCGGTACGCGCGAAGCCCGTCTGCACTTCGTCGGCGATCAGCAGGATGCCGTGGTCATCGCAGACCTGGCGCAGTGCGCGCATGAACTCGGGCGGCACCATGTAGAAGCCGCCTTCGCCCTGCACGGGCTCGACGATGATGGCCGCCACGCGCGCCGCGTCGATGTCAGCCTTGAACACCTGCTGCAGCGCCTTGAGCGCGGCCTCTTGCGTCACGCCATGCAGTGCGTTGGGGAAGGGCAGGTGGTAGATGTCGCCGGGGAAGGGCCCGAAGCCGACCTTGTAGGGCACGACTTTGCCTGTCAGCGCCATGCCGAGCATGGTGCGGCCATGGAAGGCACCGCCAAAGGCGATCACGCCGGCGCGGCCGGTGGCGGCGCGGGCGATCTTCACGGCGTTTTCCACGGCTTCGGCGCCGGTGCTGAAGAAGGCGGTTTTCTTCGCGTGGCTGCCGGGGGTGATGCGGTTGATGCGCTCGGCCAGCTCCACGTAGGAGCCGTAGGGAACGATCTGGTAGGCGGTGTGGGTGAAGCGGCCCAGCTGCTGGCTGATCGCCTCCACCACCTTCGGGTGGCGGTGGCCGGTGTTGAGCACCGCGATGCCTGCGGCGAAGTCGATGTAGCGGCGGCCTTCGACATCCCAGAGCTCCGCGTTCTCGGCGCGGTCCGCGTAGAAGTTGCACATCACGCCCACGCCGCGCGGGGTGGCGGCGTCCTTGCGTTGCTGCAGTGTCTGGTTGTCCATGGGCGGCTCCTCGATTGGGCGGTCGGTGGTTGAAACGTGGACAGAGTGTGTGCAATCTCGGTCCTACAATGAAGAGCCATTTCTTCCATTTCGATGGAACCACTTTCTACGGGTAAGCCATGTATTCCATCCTCTCGGATTGGCTTTTGGAAAACCTCGACACCAACGCCGACGAGCCGGCCTACCGGCAGCTCTACCGCCTGTTGCAGCAGGCGATCCTGTCCGGCCGGCTGGCCACGGGCACGCAGCTGCCCTCGTCGCGCGCGCTGAGCGCGGACCTCTCCATCGCGCGCAACACGGTGATCCAGGTCTATGAGCAGCTTCTGGCCGAAGGCTATGTGGAGACGCAAAGCGGCAGCGGCACCTATGTGGCCGACACCCAGCCCGACCGCGTGGAAGTAGGCCCCGAGGGCGCCCCGCGCCGCGCGGTGCGAGACCGCCACCGGCTGTCCGCGCGCGGCAAGCGCACCATCGAACTCAGCGGCGTATCGAAGCTGCAGTGGGGCGCCTTCATGCCTGGCGTGCCCGATGTCACCGAGTTCCCCCTGAAGTCATGGAACCGGCTGCAGAGCCGCATCTGGCGCAACCCCCAGCCGGAGCTGATGACCTATGCGCCGGGCGGCGGCTACCGGCCCCTGCGCCGCGCGCTGGCCGATTACCTGCGGGTGGCGCGCCTGGCCAATTGCCAGCCCGAGCAGATCATCATCACCACCGGGATCCACCAATCGGTGGACCTGGCCGTGCGCCTGCTGTGCGACGTGGGCGACCATGTCTGGATCGAGGAGCCGTGCTATTGGGGGCTGCGGGGCATCCTGCAGTCGTCGGGGCTCAAGCTCACCCCGATCCCCGTGGATGCCGAGGGCATCCGCCCCGAAGCGCGGCACCTGGCGCGGCCTCCCCGGCTCATCATCTGCACGCCTTCGCACCAGTACCCGCTGGGCATGGTGATGAGCCTGGCGCGGCGGCGCATGCTGCTGGAGTACGCCCGCCAGCACAACTGCTGGATCATCGAGGACGACTACGACAGCGAATTCCGCTTCGGCATCCGCCCCCTGGCGTCGCTGCAGGGCCTGGACACCAACGGCCAGGTGATCTATCTGAGCAGCTTCAGCAAGACGCTGTTCCCAGGCATGCGTGTGGGCTACATGGCGGTGCCCGCGCCCTTGGCGGATCTCTTCTCCCAAGGGCTGGCCGAGCTGTACCGCGAAGGCCAGCTCATGCAGCAGGCGGTGCTGGCCGAGTTCATCGACGAGGGCTATCTCTCATCGCACATTCGCCGCATGCGCGGCCTGTATGCCGAGCGGCGCAGCCTGCTGATCGCGGCCATCAACCGCCGCTTCGGCCAGGCGCTGCCGGTGATGGGCGACGAGGCGGGCCTGCATCTGGTGCTGGGGCTGCCTCATCTGCGCGACGACTGGGCGGTGTGCCGCGCGGCCATGGAGCGCGGCATCGTCGCCCGCCCTTTGAGTGCCTACTACAGCCTGGCCCGGTCCGCGCAGGCGGGGCTGTTGCTGGGCTATGGATGCGTGCCCGACGAGCGGATCGGCCCGGCCTTCGATCTGCTGGCCGATGCGGTGGAAAAGGTCGGTGCCGTGGCGCCGCCGCCGACGCCGGCGCCGCGCAGAAAACGGGGATGAGGGCGCGGGAGAAGGGCGGCCGGGCGCTGGCGTAGCGCGCCGCGCCTTGCCGCGTCAGCCGCGGGTGGCCAGCGCTTTTTCGATCCGCCGCCGGTTCACCGTCGTCTTCGGCACATGAAAGGGGAACCAGGCGCGCACGTCCTCTTCCAGCCCGATGCCATGCATGTAGTTGTAGATGGCCTTCTTGAGGCCGGTGCCCAGCGCGTCGTGGTCCACCCCCGTCGGGTCGATGAAGGCCACGTCGTTCCTGGCGAAGCCGCCGGGCAGCAGCGGGGCGAGGGTGACGCCGTATTCCGCCGGGTTCTGCCCCACGGGCGAATGCACCGTGCAGGCGAAGCGGTGGAAGAAGCCGCTCTGGATGCAGCCGTTGGCGAAGAGCTGGCGCACGTATTCGAGCGCGTCCACCGTGTCCTGCACGGTCTGGGTCGGAAAGCCGTACATCAGGTAGGCATGCACCAGGATGCCCGCGTCGCTGAAGGCGCGGGTCACGCGGGCCACCTGGTCCACCGAGACCCCTTTCTTCATGAGCTGCAGCAGCCGGTCCGAGGCCACTTCCAGCCCGCCCGAGATGGCGATGCAGCCCGAGTCTGCGAGCAGCTCCGCCAGCTCGGGCGTGAAGGTCTTCTCGAAGCGCACGTTGCCCCACCAGCTGATGCCCGCATTGCGCTCGATGAGTTCGGTGGCCAGGGCCTTGAGCGCCTTCGGCGGCGCGGCCTCATCGACGAAGTGAAAGCCCGTCTGCCCCGTCTCGGCGACGATGGCCTCGATGCGGTCGGCCAGCACCTGGGCGCTGGCGCCCTCGTAGCGGCCGATGTAGTCCAGACCCACATCGCAGAAGCTGCACTTCTTCCAGTAGCAGCCGTGCGCCACGGTGAGCTTGTTCCAGCGACCGTCGCTCCAGAGCCGGTGCATCGGGTTGAGCATGTCCAGCAGCGACAGGTAGCGGTCCAGCGGCAGGCCGTCCCAGGTGGGCGTGCCGACTTCGGCGAAGGCCACGTCGGCTTCCATCATGTTGACGTATTGCACCGCGCCGTCGTCATTGCGGACAAAGGTGCGGACCAGGCGCTGGCGGCTGCGGCGGCCTTCCAGGTGTTCCAGCAGGGCCAGCAGCGGGCGCTCGCCCGCGTCGAGCGTGACGTAGTCGAAGAAGTCGAACACGCGCGCATCGGACAGCTCGCGCAGCTCGGTGTTCACGAAGCCGCCGCCCAGCACGGTGGCGATGTGCGGGTGCCGCGCCTTGATGGCCTGGGCGATGCGGAAGGCCGCATAGACAGAGCCGGGAAAGGGCACCGAGAGCAGCACCACCGTGGGCCGGTGGCGCTCGATGGCCTCGTGCGTGAGCTGCGCAAGCAGGTCGTCCACCAGCGTGGGCGCGGCGGCCAGGGCATCGGCCAGCGGGTCGAAGGTGGGCTGGCTGCCGGCGAGCGACTCGGCGTAGCGCACGAATTCGAAGCGCTCGTCCACCGCATCGCGCAGCACGTCGGCCAGGTCGTTCAGATAGAGCGTTGCCACGTGCTTGGCCTTGTCCTGCAGGCCCAGGGCGCCAAAAGCCCAGCCCAGGGGGTCGCCGCCCTCGTCGTCCACATAGACGTCGAGCGTGGAAAAGCGCGGCCCCTCGGGCAAATAGTGGCGGCCCGCGATGCGGTGCGCCAGCGTGCTGTCGCGCCCCTGCAGGAAGGCGATGGCCGGGCCGATGGTGGCGAGATAGCGGTCCTGCTGCGCCGCGAAGGACTGCACGGCCGGGCTGCGCTGCCGCTCGGGCAGGGCCCGCACGCGTTCGGCCACTTCCCTGAGCCCTTCGGGCGAAAGCAGGCGCAGCACCAGGGCCAGCGCCAGGTCTTCCTGGAAGGCCGCGACCCCGCGCGAGCGCAAAAAGCCCGTGAGATAGGCCGTGGACGGGTAGGGCGTGTTCAGCTGCGTCATCGGCGGGATGACGGCCAGCACGCGGCAGGCGGAATCGGACATGGATGGCGTGGGGGAGGGCAAGGCGCGATTATCCCGGCCAGGGGCTGTCCGCGCCGGAGCGGGGGCATGGCCGGCCGCCGCGGGCCTGGGCCACTGGCGGGCCGCGCCCCGCGCGGGTGTCAGCGCCGGGGCCGTGCGTCGGGCGGGGTCGCGCCGTCGTGGGCCTGGCGCCGCGCCATCTTGTGCCGGTACATGGCCTCGTCTGCCTGACGCAGAACGGCTTCGGGCTCGTACGCCGTGCCCGGATGCAGGCTGAGGGTGCCCACGCTGGCGCCGTCATAGTCGAGCGAGATGCCTGGCAGATCGAAGTGGCCGCGCGTGGCGTCGGACAGGCGCTGTGCCCAGGCGTCCGTTCCGGGCTTGCCGGCAACGCCTTGTGGCGCCGCACCCAGGCCGATGGCGACGAACTCGTCGCCGCCCAGCCGCGCGACGAAGTCCTCCGCGCGCAGCGCGCCGCGCAGCCGCTGGGCGATGGCCGTCAGCAACTGGTCGCCAACCTCATGACCGTATTGGTCGTTGATGGATTTGAAGCCGTCCAGGTCCAGGAAGGCGACTTGCACCTCCAGCTGTCGGCGCTGGCCCTGGCCCAGCAGGCGCTGGAGTGCCTCCATCAGTGCCCGGCGGTTGGGCAGGCCGGTGAGCTGGTCGGTCGCGGCGACCGAGGCCAGGCGCCGGTTGGCATCGAGCAGCTTGTGGATGAGCTGCTCGCGTTCCATCTGCCGGCCGATGAGGCTGGCGAACAGGATCAGCACGCGTTCGGACTGGGGTGCCTGCGGCAGGGACTGCGTATCGACGGCGCACAGGGTGCCGAAGAGCTGGCCGTCGCTCGTGCGGACCGGTGCGCTGGTGTAGGTCTGGATGCCCAGCTGGTGCGTCACTTCCAGCTCGGGCCACCGCGTGGGGATGTCGTTGGCGAAACGCAGGTTTTCCCGCATCGCGCGCAGGCAGGCCGAATCGGCCCACGGCACGGACATGCCTGCGTCCAGTTGCAGGCCGCCAGCGTTGTGGACATGTACGACATGCTGCGTGCCCAGGGTCTCGTCCACGGTGGTGAGGAAGGTGGATTCGAGCCCGGTCACCGCGTGCAGCATCTCCAGCAACGGCCGCACAAGCTCCTCCAGAGTCTGGGCGGTGGAGACGGACTGCGACAGCTGCTCGAGGAGCTCATTGATGCAGAAATTATTCAAGGTCAAAGTTCTCCGTGGCGCCGAACGGGGGCGCCGAGCCGGGCGGGGATGTTCTGGGGCATCGCCCGTTCGCCTGCGCCGTGCCCCCGTGGGGCCGCCGCGGCCGAGGAATGAAGTCCGTCCCTCTTGCACTGTGCCCAACGGCCGCGTCGGCTACAAGGTCGCTCAGGTTCCGCTCGGCCTCCCTGAGGTTGCCTGCGAGGGATGCGCTGGTGGTGGATGTCCGGATATCTTGCCGCCTTTGCTGGTGCGCTGTCCACGCGCCTGGCAGCGTGAGCGGCGCGGCGGCAGGCCCCATCCCGGGGCCGAGGCCGCGGGCACCGTGCCCCTTCGCCCGAGGGCGGGCCGGCTTGCGTTCGCTGGTCAGCGCCATGTGCGTCACAACGGGTTTTGCAGTGGGTTGGCAGAAGCTCGGCATGCGGTGGCGCGTCCGCCCATGCCGTGGCGCGGTGGCGGCGGCAGCGCGTCAGTCCTGCGCCGTGTCGCCGCCCGGCAGGCGCAGCCGGCCGGTCAGGTAGTCGTACTCGAACACCTCGCCGTGGCGGGCCCAGGTGATGGCGGTGCGCAGCACGGTCTCGGCCTCGATCTCGCCCAACTGCTCGCTCAGCAGGCGCAGGAAGGGCGCCTCGGGCAGCTCGCCGGTGGCTTCCTGCTCCAGGCTGTGGCGGATGTGGGCGATCAGCGGCACATGCGAGATCAGCTGTTGGCCGAACAGCTCCTGGCGCAGCGCGTGCGCTCCATCGACGTAGCGGCGGCCCAGCGCCGTGATCTGCAGATCGCCTTGGGCGAGCGCGGCCAGGCCCAGCTGCGAGAGTGCGGTGGCGGTCGGTAGCAGCTCGTCATCGGCCAGGCCCGCTTCCTCGGCCAGCTGGGGCAGGTCGGCACGGCCGTCGAAGGGGGGATCGGCCAGCATTTCGAGCAGGTCGTCCATGCGGGCCACGTCGGCTTCGGGCAAGCGGTGGCTGGCGGGGCTGGCTGTCGTGTCGGGCGCTGCGGCACCGGGCGTGCCTGCGGCGCTGGCCGGGCGGTGCGCGCCGGCGGTCATCAGCGCATAGACCTCGTCGATGAGGGCGCGGACTTCGGCGCCGTCCGCATCGCGCGGGCGCTGCAGCTGGATAGCCATCTGGCTGCGGATGCGACCCGGGTCGCTGGCGAAGATGAGCACGCGGTCGGCCATCATCACCGCCTCCTCGATGTTGTGCGAGACGACCAGCATGGCCTTGGTGGGCATGCTGCCGCTGCGCCAGAGCTGAAGGATGTCCTCGCGCAGGCGTTCGCCGGTCAGCACGTCGAGCGCGGAGAAGGCCTCGTCCATCAGCAGCACGTCGGGCTGGGTGACCAGGGCGCGGGCAATGCCCACACGCTGGCGCATGCCACCGGAGAGCTCGCGCGGCAGCGCACCCTCGAAGCCGGCCAGCCCGATGAGGTCGATGGCCGCCTCGGCCCGCGTGGCGCGTTCGGCCTGCGGCACGCCGCGCGCCTCCAGGCCCAGCTCGACGTTCTGCTGCACGGTCAGCCACGGAAAGAGCGCGAACGACTGGAACACCATGCTGATCGCGCGCGCCGGCCCGTGCAGCGGCTGGCCGCGGTAGCGCACCTCGCCCTCATCGGCGGCGATCAGGCCGGCCATGATGCGCAGCAGCGTGCTTTTGCCGGAGCCGGACTGGCCCAGCAGGGCGACGATCTCGCCTTCGCGCAGCGTGAAATCGACCTTCTGCAGCACGGGGCGCTCGCGGCCGTCGGAAGAGCGGAAGGCCTTGCCCACGCCGTGGAGTTCGATGATGGATTGCGTCATGGCGGAAACGGCTCCGGGTCGGTTCGAGTCTGTTCTTGTCTTGGGGGCGGGTCGCCTTCAGGGGCGCTGCGACGGGTCAGAAATGCATGCGGTCTTCGGCCAGGCGGTAGAGGCGGCGCCACAGGAAATGGTTCAGCCCCATCACGAAGACCACCATGGCGCCGATGCCCAGCGCGATGCGCGGGAAGTCGCCGGAGGCCGTCATCTGCGCGATGTAGCTGCCCAGCCCTTGAGCCTGCAGCGTGGTGTCGCCCCAGGTCACGTATTCGGCCACGATGCTGGCGTTCCACGAGCCGCCGCTGGCGGTGATGGCGCCGGTCACGAAGCTGGGGAAGACGGCGGGCAGCAGGTAGCGCTTCCACTTGAGCCAGCCGGAGAGGCCCAGGTTCTGCGCGGCCAGGCGCAGCTCGTTCGGAATGCTCGATGCGCCCGCGATCACGTTGAAGAGGATGTACCACTGCGTGCCCAGGATCATCAGCGGCGAGAGCCATACGTCCGGGTTGAGCTTCCAGTGCACCACCAGCATCACCGCCACCGGGAAGAAGAGGTTGGCTGGGAAGGCGGCCAGGAACTGCGCCACCGCCTGCAGCCGCCCCGCCCAGCGCGGATTCATGCCGATCCACACGCCGATGGGCACCCACACCAGGGCCGCCAGCGCGATCAGCACCATCACGCGCACCAGCGTGTACCCGCCCAAGGTGAAGACGTGGACCACCTCGTGCCAGCCCACCTCGGTGTGGACGAACTGCACCAGCCGGGCGACGGCGAAGAGCACACCGGCGGCCAGCACCGCGTCCCACACCCGCTCGGCGCGGGCCGACGGGGCGGCCGGGCGCGCACGGATGGAGGTGCCGTCGTGGCTGCGCTTGAACAGCGTCAGCGTGCGGCCCAGCTGCCGCTGGCACCAGCCGGCCATGCTCTGCGTGGCCGGCGCGCGGCGCAGCCAGTCCAGCAGCCAGGAGCGCGGGGCGGCGTCGGAGCTGCCTTCCTCGAAACGGAACTTGTCGGCCCAGGCCACCAGCGGGCGAAAGAGCAGCTGGTCATACAGCAGGATGGCCACCAGCATGCAGGCGATGGCCCAGCCGATGGCGGGCAGGTCGCGCGCCTCGATGGCCATGGCGATGTACGAGCCCACGCCGGGCAGCTTGATGTCCTGGTGCGAGACGGAGATCGCCTCCGACGCCACCACGAAGAACCAGCCCCCGGACATGGACATCATCATGTTCCAGAGCAGCCCGGGCATGGCGAAGGGCAGTTCCAGCCGCCAGAAGCGCTGCCAGCCCGAGAGCTGGAACACGCGCGCGGCCTCCTGCAGCTCGGCCGGCACGGTGCGCAGCGACTGGTAGAGGCTGAAGGCCATGTTCCAGGCCTGCGAGGTGAAGATGGCGAAGATGGCCGCGCATTCCACGCCCAGCAGGCTGCCCGGAAAGAGCGCGATGAAGCCCGTCACCGTGATGGAGAGGAACCCCAGGATGGGAATGGACTGCAGGATGTCCAAAAGCGGCACCAGCACTCGTTCGGCCAGCCGGTACTTGGCCGCCAGCACCGCGAACACGCAGGCGAAGACCAGCGAAGCGCCCAGGGCGATGAACATGCGCAGCGTGGTGCGCAGCAGGTAGTAGGGCAGCTGCCACGGGTCCAGCGACAGCGGCAGTGCGTCGCCCATGTGGAAGGGCTGGGTCATCTGGGCGGCGCCGTAGGCCAGCAGCACGATGGCGGCCAGCACCAGGGGCAGCAGCGCCCAGTCCCAGCGATTGGGGGGAGCGTCCACGATCTGGCGGGGGAGGAACTCGCGGCGCTGGGGCTGGGTCATGGCGGGGGGCCGGCAACAGGAACGGACGGGCCGGCCGGCCCGACAAAAAAAGCGGGCGGCCGACGGCAAGGGGCGCAAGGGTAATACCGGAGTTTGTCGGTTGTGTGTACGCGGGGCCCAAAGACCGGCGTTCTTTCGCCGCCCGGCCCTGTTCAGGCGAGGCAGCGTCCCTCACTCCCTCGCCACCCCCGTCAGCCGGCGGCTGCGGTGCGGCCGGTGAGCTGGCCGGCGATGGCGGCCTGCAGCGGCGGCAGCCGGCGCGCGCCTTCCAGCACCCAGCGGCGCAGCAGCCGGGGCAGTGGTCGGGCATCGGTATAGAGCCGCACGATGGCATTGGTGCCCTGGTAGAGGGGCAGAGCCCGGCGGTGGTGCGCGCTCTCATAGCGCGCCAGCACGCCGGCCGCGCCGATGTCTTCGCCCCGCCGGCGCGCCTCGGCCAGGGTGCGGGCCAGGGTTTCGACCCCCGCCAGCCCCAGGTTGTAGCCGTGGGCCGTCACCGGGTGCATGCCCACGGCAGCATCGCCCAGCAGGGCGCAACGCGTTCCGGCGAAGCGCTGGGCATAGACGGCAACCAGCGGGTAGAGATGCCGCTCGCCCACCAGGCGCATCGCGCCCAGGCGGTGGCCGAACTGGGCCTGCACCTCGGCGGCGAAGGCGCGCGCATCCAGCGCCATCAGCGCGGCGGCCTCGGCCGGCACCGCAGGCGTTTTCCTTCAGCGGTCGCGGTTCCGAATATTTCCGCATCTGGATCGT
>JBHIWE010000005.1:0-47023 GCA_041987645.1 Acidovorax sp.
CTGGCCACGTTGCGCAAGCTGCTGACGCAAGGCATGCCGCGAGCCCAGCGGCTGCAGCAGGTCCGCGCGTGGCAGGACCGCCGGCGCACGCGTGGGCTCAAGAGCCGCTCCGCCGCCGCGGTGGAGGCATATCAGCGCGGCGGCGAAGATGGGAGTGCCGCATGAGGACGCTGGAAGAGATCAAATCCCACTGCGAGATCACCGAGGATGGGCACTGGCTGTGGCTGGGCGGCCTGCGCGTTGACGGCCGGCCGAACATCTACGCGCCAGATTACACGCGCTCTGATGGCGGCATGCAGACGCAGGCAGGCCTGCGCGCGGTCTGGCACATCGTCAACAAGAAGCGGGTGCCGGCCGGCTGGCGCGTGTTTGGCACGTGCGATGAGAAGGCCTGCTGCCGCCCGGAGCACATTCGCTGCGCGCCGGAGGCGGACATCGGGGCCTTCACCCGCAAGACCAAGCGGTACAAGGGCAAGACGCGCCGCATCCTGGCGAACCAGGCCACGAGCCGCAAGCGTTCGCGCATGACGCCGGAACTGATCGAGTACATCCAAACCAGCCCGAAGACGGGCCGGGCCCTGGCGCAGGAGCTGGGCCTGGGGGAGTCGCTGGTCAGCAAGGCGAGGCGCGGGGGGTATGTGGCTTTCGCCGGGGCTGGTGGCATGTTCACCGGGCTGATCTCGGGAGCCCGCTCATGAGCAAGATCCTGGGCATCGACCCCGGCAAGGCCACCGGCCTGGCCACCTTCGAGGGAGGCAAGCTGCTGGCGCTGGACACCATCACGCCGCTGGAGCTGGAACGCACCATCCGCGCCGCCCGTCCTGATCGCGTGATCTACGAGGACTCGCGCCTGCAGTCCCGCGCATGGAACGCGCAGAGCAAAGCCGCAAAGGGCGCCGCCCTGGCCACCGCCCGCGACCTGGGCACGGTGGACGCCTGGTGCTACCTGATCGACTGCATTTGCGAGGAGCAGGGCATTCCTGCGCACGGCATCAGCCCGGCATCGAAAGGTCAGAAGCGAGGCGCCGAAAACTTCAAGGCATACACCGGCTGGGAAGGCCGCAGCAACCAGCACGAGCGCGATGCCGCCATGGTGGGCTGGACCTTCCGCCAAGCGGCGCCGCTGAAGAAGGCGAGGGCGGCATGACGGACCAGCAGCAGGTGTTCGCAAAGGCGCTGGCGCGGGTGAAGTTCCCGCCGCGCTGCGATGCGCTGAAGTTTGCCAACGACATGATCTGCCGCGCCCAATACCGGCCGGCCCTGCCGCTCACGCCAAAGCAACACAAGTACCTGTGCAGCACGGTGGTGCGGTTCGGCCGCCAGATCAACGGGCTGCTGGTGGACGCTGCGCGCAAGGAACTGGCCCGGATTGCGGCCGAGGAGAAGGCAGTGTGACGCCGACCACCCACGACTACACGCGCCCTTACCTGGGCCACAACCTCAACTTCCGGAGCATTAGCAAGGACGGGAAGACGGCCACCGTCCTGGGGCTGGGTGCCGGCGTGAAGGAAGGCGATTTCCTCATCCTGAAGAATGGGGCTGGGACCACCCGCTACCGCGTGGCCACGTGGCGTCCGCACCGCCCGATTCCGTACTGGCACGCCCGCATCGAGTTCGCGCCGCGGGAGGATTCGGAATGCTGACCCGCGCCAAGCCGATGAGCCGCGGCACGGTGGGGCTCAAGCGCACGGCGATCGTTTACAAGACGCGGGGGATTGGGCCGTCCTACGACCTGCCGGCCCGCGCGCGGGCGGATTTTCAGCCAGATCGCGCCGAGCGCCTTGCTGCGCGTGCGCGTGCAGCTATGCAATCTGCAGCATTCACGGAACAGATGAAAAAGCTGCAGGATCGCCGGCAAGCGCTCATCCCACAAGCGTCAGCAGCTATCTTTTCTGTAGTGGATGCCCAGGCCGTGCCCGCCACCATCGCCAAGGAAGAACTGCTGCGCAGCGAGCCTTACCGCCGCCTGGTGGCCGCCATGCCTTGCAAGGCTTGCGACATCCAGGGTTACAGCCAGCATGCGCACGAGAACATGGGGAAGGGGCTGGGGCTCAAGGTGGATGACCGCCGGGGCTTCGCCCTGTGCACGGTGGTGCCAGGCCGCGTGGGCTGCCACGAGCTGTTCGACCAGTACCAGTTGGTAGAGGGCGGCCGGGAGGCGCACCGGCTGCTGGGCGAGCACTGGGCCGCCGAGACGCGCAAAGAGATCGAAGAGGCGGGCCTGTGGCCCAAGAAGCTCAAACCGTGGAAGGGGAACGAGGATGGAAACAACGCCTAAGACCGTGGGCAAGCCCCAGATCACCAGCACCCAGCGGGTGTATGACGCGGTGTGCGAGCTGCGTGCGCTGGACCAGATTGCCACGCGCGAGACGGTGGCAGAGCAAACGCAGTTGAAGCTGACCATCGTGGACGACCGCCTGCGCGCCCTGGTGGACGACGGCAAGCTCAAGCGCCTGCTGCGCGGGATCTACGAGCTGGTCGAGACGTTCCCGCCGCCGCGGCCTATGTGGTGCGGGATCCTGCCCGACGGGTATGTGAAATTCGAGATGGGCGAGCACGTCATCACCATGACACCGCGCGAGGCGCGCAGCGTGACCAGGGCGCTCGGTGGGTTCGCCGAGGACGCGCGCGTCATCGAGAGCACCCGTGCACACCTGTTCCTGGCCACAGAGCTGGCCGCCCAGGTGGAAAAGCTCAAGGGCGAGGTGAAGGCGCTGCGGGCCTCGAAGTCCACTTCGCAGATGGACCTGCTGGGGGGCTAGGTGTTGCCTTTGGGGGCTGGGGGCTCTGGGGCTTCATCGATGCTGTTGCGCAGGAACACTGCCCCCCCGAGCCGATCCAGCTTTGCGCGCTGCGCCTTGCTCATGCGCAGCTTGTATTCCGTGCTCTCGGACGGCGGCGCGATGCGCGCTCGTCCCTGTCCGCGGCCAGGACCGCCTCTGCCTGTGGGATTTTTTGGTGTGTTTTCCATGATTGAAAGTGTACCCGCAAAATAAATGACGCGGCCCCTTGATATATTTGTTATTGCGGGTACATAATCAATCATCGAAACAAGGAGGTCAGATGATTTACGCAGCCCCATTCCACTACCTCGGCCAGATTGGCTACGCCAGCATGGGCGACGGCGCAGGCCCCGATGACATCGACATTTCCACCGAAGTGCAGAGCGAGACAGACCGCGTCGGATGCCTCGTGGCGGACCTGCTGCACCACTGTGCCGAGACAACGCCCCAGGACCTGATTGACGCCGCGCGCCAGTTCCTGGCATCCGTCGGCGTTGCGGAAGGCGCCCCCGTGCCGAACGTCAGCAAGGACTGCGAAGTTCTCGGGAGGGGCGCTTGATGACCCGCACCGAATACCGCAAAGCCCGCCGCATGTGCCGCGACAACGGGCGCTACGCCCTCAAGTGGCTCCGCGCCGAAGAGGCGAAGACCATGCAGGCCGTCATGTTCACGAAGCCGGCAGACCTGCTCACCGAGCGCGCTGACTGCTACACGACGATGGGCTGGGGCATCCACCTGGCAAAGAGCATTGCCCGTCATCACGCCGCGGTCCGCGCGGTCGAGGAGGCCGCGTGACGTACTCGATTGACACCCACACGAGCCGCCTGGAGTTCCAAGGCACGGCGGCCGAGGCCGTGCGCCGCGCCTCGCTGGTCTGCTACCTTGCGCCGCGCCACTTCGCCCAGCATGCCGAGCGCCTGGTGGTGTCCGGCCGCACGGTGTGGACCCACGGATTCAGCACGGTGGTCGTGCAGGTAGAGGCGATCTGATGGTCGCCAACATCCTGCCCGCCCCTGGCTCCCGCGTGCACATAGCCCTGAGCGGTGGGCACTTCTTCAACGGCACCACGCTGTTCCACAAGACCGATCGCTGGGGCACCTATGCCCTGGTGCTGCTGGACTGCGGCATGGTCGAGCACTGCCACGGCCTGAGCACCAACGGTGGCATCGGCTGGCGCAACGGCGCGAACCGCTTCGCCCACAGCCCCGATTTCAAGCCCTACCTCCTCTACGAAAGCTGACCATGATGCAGGATCCACCTGAGCAGCGCGCAAGCCGCACCCAGCGGCTCGGCATGAGCTTCGGCACACCAGTGACCCCCCCGGTGTCAGGCCCAGGAGAGCATCCATGCGCTGGCGTCCTGCACGCCATCGCCAACGGTGCCCAGCAGATCGAATTCAGCGCCTCGGGGGGCGCAGTGGATGACTGGGTAGAGGACGACATCAGCGGGGCCCTGATCGCCATTGCCAGCGGCGCAGAGCAGCGCCAGTTCCGGGTATCCCCCCCCAACCCTGCATAGGGTTCGACACCCCCGCCATGGACCGGAACACTGCCGGCCATGGCCAAAGAACCAGCAGGGAAGAAGCCTGCACCCCGCAAGACCGTAGCCCCCAAGCCTGCCGCCCCGAAACGGGCCGCAGGCAAGACCGCGCCGTCGCTCCATGTCGGCCATCTCGCCGCGCCTGTGAAGGTTGAGCCGGTCAAGAAGCCCCGCGCGAAGAAGGCAGTCAAGCCCGCACCGAAGAAGCCGCCGGCCAAGAAGCCGGCCGGCAAGTCGGTGTCCAAGCCCCGCGCCAGCATCAAGCGCGCCGCCATCAGTCAGGAGACGGCGACCGGTCAGCCGGTTGCGCAGCTCGGGCTCACCGACAAGCAGCAGCGGTTCGTGGACGAGTACCTGGTGGACATGAATGCCACCCAGGCAGCAATCCGCGCCGGCTACAGCCCGAACACTGCGGCCGCGATCGGCCACGAGAACCTAAAGAAACCTGAGATCCAGCTTGCCATCCAGGAGGCCCGGAAAGCACAGCAGGAACGCACTCAGGTCACGGCCGACCGCCTGCTGCAGGAGATAGCCAGCATTGCCATGGCCGACGCCCGCGAACTGGTCGAGGTGCGCACCGGCTGCTGCCGTTGCTGCTACGGCGAAGGCCACAAGTACCAGCGCACCGTGGGCGAAATGAACCGCGACCGCGAGGACTGGCTTGAGAAGGGGAAGAACCCTGCCGAGTTCGATGAAGGCGGCGGGATCGGCTTCAACCCCCTGTTGCTGCCCAAGAGCGACTGCCCGATCTGCGGCGGCGACGGAGCCCCGCGCGTGGTGCTCAAGGACACCCGCAAGATCAGCGGGCCAGCTGCTGCCCTGTATGCCGGTGCGAAGCAGACCAAGGAAGGCATCGAGATCAAGATGCACTCCAAGATGGACGCCATCGAGAAGCTGGCGAAGCACCTGGGCGTCTACGAGAAGGACAACCAGCAGAAGGCCGACCCGCTCAAGGCGCTGCTGGACCGCATCGCAGGCGGCAACGGCAACGGGTTCAAGCCCGT
The DNA here is from genome assembly GCA_041987645.1 of Acidovorax sp. Lineage (GTDB taxonomy): Bacteria > Pseudomonadota > Gammaproteobacteria > Burkholderiales > Burkholderiaceae_C > Paracidovorax. The sequence continues at coordinate 5,327 of JBHIWE010000005.1, forward strand.
CGCTGACGACCCCGAGGCGCCACCGCCATCGGGCACCAACGGGTTCCAGCCCCGCCAGGACGATGACGATGGCCAGCCGGCCTAACAAGGCGGCTCCACGCGCCCAGAAGCCTGTCGCGATGTCCGCAGAGCCGGGCACGCTGGAAGAGGACGACGACGCCCTGGACATCGAGCGCGGCCGGGAGGTGGACGCGCAGGTAGGCCACCGTTGGGACAACCGGCGCCGGCCAAAGCGCGGCCCGCACATCGCCGCGCACCCCACGATGATCCCCACCGACGAGGCCGAGCTGGCCCGGTGCCTCATGGATCCGGAGTGGCGGCTGTTCTCGGGGTGCCTGTACCAGATCATCGTCAAGGGCGAGAGCGACGACGACGACTCGTTCGTGATGCCGTTCAAGCCCAACCGCGCGCAGCGGCGGTTCATCATGCGGCTCTGGAACCGCAACCTCATCCTCAAGGCGCGGCAGCTGGGTTTCACCACGCTGATCGCGCTCATGTGGCTGGACCACGCGCTGTTCAACGGGAACCAGCGCTGCGGCATGATCGCCCAGGACCGGGAGACGGCCGAGGCCATCTTCCGGGACAAGGTGGTGTTCGCATACGACCACCTGCCCGAGGAGATCCGCGAGCGCTTCCCCCTGGCGCGGGCATCCACCAAGGAACTGCTGTTCGCGCACAACAACAGCTCCCTGCGTGTGGCCACCTCCGTGCGCGGCGGCACCATCCACCGGCTACACGTGTCGGAGTTCGGGAAGATCTGCGCGAAGTTCCCCCACAAGGCCGTGGAAGTGGTCACGGGTTCGTTCCAGGCCGTGCCGCTGTCCGGGATCATCGTGGTGGAGTCCACGGCCGAAGGGCAGGATGGCGAGTTCTACCGTATGTGCCAGCGTGCCATGGCGCTGGTCACAGGCGCGGGCAGGCTGACGGCCTCGCAATACCGGTTCCACTTCTACGCCTGGTGGCAAGACCCGGCGTACCGCATGGACCCCGCCGGCGTGGCGGTTCCGCAGGAGTTGCAGGACTACTTTGACGAGATCGAGAGCCTGATGGCCTGCACCATCGACACCGGCCAGCGCGCCTGGTACGTCGAGAAGCTGAACAACGACTTCGCGGGCGCTGAGGACCAGATGTGGCGGGAATACCCGTCCACCCCGCAGGAGGCATTCCAGCAGTCCACCAAGGGCAACTACTACGCCAAGGAGCTGATGCTGGTGCGCAAGCGCGGCGGCATCACCACCGTGCCGCTGCTGGACCTGCCGGTGTTCACCTTCTGGGACATCGGCTCCAGCGACGGCACCGCGATCTGGTTCATGCAGTTCTCGCGCATGCAGGACCGGTTCATTGGGTACTACGAGGAGCACGACGAAGACCTGCGCCACTACGCCACGGAGCTGCAGCGCAGGGGCTTTGTCTACGGCGGGCATTTCCTCCCCCACGACGCGGACCACAAGCGCCTGGGCGACTACAACAAGTCGGTGAAGGAGCAGCTGCAGGGCCTGCTGCCTGGGCACAAGTTCTTCATCGTGCCGCGCGTCACGGAGCTGATGACCGGCATCCTGACCACGCGCAAGCACTTCAAGTCCGCCTGGTTCGACCTGGAGGGCACCAAACAGGGCGTGGAGCGCCTGGCTCACTACAAGAAGAAATGGAGCCAGGCCGACGCGCGCTACCTGGACAGCACGCCGGACAAGAGCAACGGCTGCAGCGAAGGCGCCGACGCATTCCGCCAGTGGGCGCAGGCCAAGGAGCTGGGCCTGCTCGAAACGATGAGCGACCAGGGCGGCTACGTCGAGGCGCCGGCCCCTGCCTATTACTGAGGACGACACCATGACCACCAAGACCACCGATGCGATCGACCCCGTGGACACGCCCGACGGCGACGTGCCCCTGTCGCTGGCCGAGTACACCGAGATTCTGGAGGAGATCGACAACCAGCCCAAGACCTGGCGCCGCAACGCGGACAAGGAAATGGACTACGCGGATGGGAACCAGCTGAAAACGGAGCTGCTGCAGGCCCAGGCTGCTCTGGGCATCCCGCCCAGTATGGAGAACCTGATCGGCGCGGCGCTGGAGGGCATTCGCGGCTACGAGGAGTCGACCCGCACGGATTGGCGCGTCACCCCCAACGGCCAGCCGGGCGGGCAGGACGTGGCCGATGCCATCAACTTCAAGTTGAACGAGGCCGAGCGCAACAGCCGCGCGGACGATGCGTGCTCGAAGGCGTTCTACCCGCAGATCGGCGTAGGCGTGGGCTGGGTGGAGGTGAGCAAGTCCGATGACCCGTTCGGCTACCCGTTCCAGTGCCTGCCTATCAACCGCAATGAGATCCACTGGGACATGAGCGACCCGAGCGATGACCTGTTGCTGCGTGCGCGCTGGCTGCGCCGGCAGCGCTGGATGCACCCCTCGCGGCTGGTCCGGGTGTTCCCTGAGCACAAGGAGCTGATCCGCCGCTTCGGGAAGTCGGGCACGGCCTGGTGGAACGAGTACGACGGCTACGAGGAGGGCGGCCAGAGCACGGGCCTGAGCCGTTCGGCTGACGTGGCGCGCGAATGGACCATCGCCGAGGACCGCTGGTACAACCCCTTCAACAAGGAGATCTGCGCATCCGAGCTGTGGTACCGGCGCTGGTCGGATGTGATCGTGCTCAAGAGCCCCGACGGGCGCGTGGTCGAGTTCGACCGCACGAACCCCGCCCACGAACACGCCATCGCCAACAACTTGGTGCAGTTCCGCCGCGCGACCGTGGCAAAGGTGCGCCGCTCCTACTGGCTCGGCCCGCACGTCCTGTTCGACGGACCCACGCCGTATGCGCACCGCTTCTTCCCCTACGTGCCGTTCTGGGGCTTCAAGGAAGACCAGACCAACGTGCCCTTCGGGTACATCCGCAACATGCTCTACCAGCAGGACACGCTGAACTCCGGCAATTCGCGGCTTCGCTGGGGGATCGCGGCCATCCGCACCGAGCGCACCAAGGGCGCCGTGGACATGCCGGATGACGTGTTCCGCCGCACGGTAGGCCGTCTGGACGCGGACATCGTGCTGAACGCCGGCCACATGGCGCAGCCGGGCGCGCGCTTCGAGGTCAAGCGCGACTTCCAGCTCAACGCCCAGCAGCTGGACATGCTCGCCAACGCACGCCAGGCCATCGAGCGCGTGAACCCCGCCGCTGCGGGAGCCTTCTCCGGCCGGCGCGGCACGGCCACCAGCGGCGTGCAGGAAGCCACACAGGTAGAGCAGGCGAATCAGTCCCTCGCGCACATGATGGGCAACTTCAAGCGCGGCCGCACCCAGGTTGGCGAGCTACTGCTGTCCATGGTGGTGCAGGAGCTGGGGACGGATGAGCACACCATCGTGATCGAGGGCGATGCGGTCCGCGAGGACCGCGTGGTCACGATCAACAAGCCAGAGACGGACGCGGCCGGGTATCCCTACCTGTCCAACGACCTGCAGCGCACGCGCCTCAAGGTGTCGCTGGACGATGTCCCGAGCACGGCCAGCTTCCGGGGCCAGCAGCTGCAGGCCATGTCCGAGACGATCAAGTCGCTGCCGGCGCAGTACCAAGCCGCAGCCATGCCCTTCATGGCCTCGCTCATGGATGTGCCGTTCAAGCGCGAGCTGGTGGAGGCACTGCGCGCGGCAAGCTCTCAGGAGACGCCCGAGCAGGTCGAGCAGCGCATCAAGCAGGAGGTGCAGCGCGCGCTCAAGGAGGCGGGCCACGAACTCAAGGCGCGGGAGCTGGACATGAAGGCACCGCTGATCGAGGCTCAGGTGAAGCAGGCCATGGCGCAGGCCGTGCAGATCGGCGTGCAGGCCGCTTTCTCGGCCATGCAGGGCGGGGCGCAGGTGGCGCAGATGCCAATGATTGCCCCCATCGCGGACGCCATCATGCAGGGCGCGGGCTACCAGGCCCCCACGCCCGGCGGCGACGATCCGAACTTCCCGGTCCCGGCGCAAACGGCGGCCATGAACATCAAGAGCCCGTACATCCAGGGCCAGGGCCCCGAGGTGGTGGGGGCCGCGCCGGATGTGCAGGAGAACACCAGCCCGGCATTCCCACCGGTACCGCAGGAGGCAGGGCAGGGCATGCAGGGCATCGAGACGCCGGCCACGACCGACAACCTGCCCACCTGACCGGCATAGGGATTCGCCATCGCGCCTCGGGCCGGTGCAATGGCGTCTCCCCGTCCTGGCAAGGGGCTCGCGGCCAGCCACCGCACCACCCTGGAGATATTCCATGCATTCCACCCGTCGCTCGCTTCTGTTCGTCCTCGCCGTTTCCGCGTGTCTGGCCGTCGCCTCCACCGTCAGCTCGGCCGCCGCTGTCGTGCGCGGCGCTGGCGCCACCGTGCGCACGTTGGCCGTGGCCACCGCAGCTTTTGTGCTGGGCGGCCTGCGCTTGTTCGCGGACCAGAACCCGGTCCAGATCAAGGCGCCGCATGCCCGCCAGGGGCTGACCTCGCGTGAGCGCCACGACCTGAACGACAGCCCGACGATGCGCCCCACGGTCAGCCCACGATGGCGCCTGGTGCCTTCCACCTGACCCGGCGCGCGGGGTGACCGCGCATGCCACACACAAGCCCGCCGCGAGCGGGCTTTTTCGTGGGCGCCCGGTATAGGGCATAGCGAAAACGCGGCCTCTTTCGACACTCATTCCCAAGCAGAACGCGCGAGCGGGAAGCGAAGCCCGCAGCGCGCAAGTGCTACGGATTCATGAGCAGATGGCGCAGCCCCCGCAAGGGCTGCACCGGATTGCTGATATCCCACAGCGGCCACGGCGATATGTGGCGGGACAGGCATGACGACATCACAAGAGAGCTTTTACAGCGGCATCGACAGCATGTTGACGCCGGAGCAGGCCCTTCAGGCTTTGGCCCTGGAGGAATCGGGCGATACCGGCGCGACCACGCCGGAACCCGGTGGCGCGCCCACGACCACCACTGTTCCTGCACAGCCCGCCGCGGATGCCGGCACCGAAAAAGAACAGCAGCAGCCCGCCCAGGGCGCGGCCAACGACGGCAAGACCGTGGACGTCAGTGCCACCGCTGTGGACGAGTCGAACATCGACCCGAACAAGGCGGTGGTGCTGGCAAAGGATGGCAAACACACCATCCCCTACGCGAAGCTGGAAGAGGCCCGCAAGGGCGCGCAGCAATGGCAGGCCACTGCAGAAGCCGCCCAGCAACAGCTGGCCGAGCTGCAGGCGCAGGCGCAGGCCCGAGCAGATGCAGGCCAGGCCCCGACTACGACCGACAACATGGCCGCCACTGCAGCGGCGGCCATCGAGGCGGGCGCGGACGCGGACCTTTTCGGCGACTTCTCCGAGGCGGCGCTGAAGGCTGGCATCCAGAAGCTGGTGGCCCAGCAGGTAGCGACCCAGGTCCAAGCCCATGTGGCGAAGGTCGTGGAGCCGCTGCAAGCCAAGCACCAGCAGGAGGCGGCCAGCTCGCACCTGGGCTCCATCTACCAGGCGCACCCCAACGCCGACTCCATCGTGCAGAGCGCGGAGTTCCAGGCGTGGATCGACTCGCATCCCAGTGTGGTCCGGGACGCCTATCGAGGTCTGTTCGACGCGAAGACGGGCGGCTCTGCTGCCCAGATCGTGGAGGTGTTCGACGCATACAAGGCGTCGAGCGGGAAGCCCTCACCTCAACCAGCTGCGGCCGATCCGAAGGCCGCGGCGCAAGCCGCCCTGGCGAAGACCAAGGCTGAGCCCCCGACGAGCCTGTCCAGCATTCCTGGCGGGCATGCAGCCGGCGGCTCGGCCTTGGATGCCACGGCGGACATGAGCGGCTTCGAGATGCTGCAGGCGACCGAGAACATGACGCCCGCGCAGATCGAGGCTTGGCTGAACAAGCAGATTTAAGGAGGTTGACGTGAGCACCACCAAAACCAATGTCCCGTCGGGCGCAGTAGGCGCCATGATCCAGCAGGCTGTGGGCGTTTTCCACACCTGCACCCAGCGCAACACTCAGATGCGCCACCTGACCGGCTCCATGCCCAAGATCGACGCGGCTATCGCGGGGACCAAGGGCAACCAGTCGAAGACCTCCATGCCCATCGTTCGTGCGGACGACCTCACGAAGAACAAGGGCGACGAGGTCACCTTCCATCTGGACAACCCCATCGGCGCGTACCCGATCATGGGCAGCGAGCACGCCGAGGGTCGCGGCACCGGCATGTCCTACGCCGAGGACAAGCTGCGGGTCAACCAGGCGCGGTTCCCGATCGACATGGGCAACACCATGACGCAGATCCGCAGCCCGTACGACATGCGCCGCTTCGGCCGCCCCAAGGCGCAGAAGCTGATGAACGACTACATGGACCAGTCCATCCTCGTGCATCTGGCCGGCGCCCGCGGCTACCACGATCACAAGATCGAGTGGAAGGTGCCCGTCGACACGCACCCGAAGTTCGCCGACATCATGGTGAACCGGGTGAAGGCTCCCACGCGCAACCGCCACCTGGTGGCGGGCAGTGGTTCGGTGGCCGAGCTGAAGGCGAACGCGGGCGAACTGGTGATCGCGACGACCGATGGCCTGACGATGGACGTGGTGGATTCGCTGCGCGCCTGGGGCGACTCCATTGCGCTGCCGCCTCCGCCGGTCGAGTTCGACAACGACCAGGCCGCGACGGACAGCCCCATCCGCGTGCTGCTGGCCGGCCCGGGCCAGTACAGCCAGTTCGCGACGGACCCCGCGTTCCGCGCGTTCCAGGCTAATGCCCACGCCCGTGCGCGGCTCGCCAAGGACCACCCGCTGTTCCTGGGCGATGCAGGCCTGTGGAACGGCATCCTGATCCTGAAGAACCCGAAGCCGATCCGCTTCTACGCTGGCGACACGATCAAGTATTGCGCCGCGTATGACAGCGAGCAGGAATCGAGCTGCGTGGTGCCCGCATCGTTCACGGACAAGTTCGCCATCGAGCGCGGCTTGCTGCTGGGCGGCCAGGCTCTGGCGCAGGCCTTCGGCGCTTCGGAGAAGTCGGGCATCCCGTTCTTCTGGAGCGAGAAGGACGGGGACCACGGCGACAAGATGGAACTGCTGATCGGCGCCATCCTGGGTATGTCGAAGGTCCGCTTCGCGGTGGACCACGGCGACCACAAGGAATTCACCGATCACGGCGTGACCGTCCTGGATACGGCCGTGAAGATCATGAAGCCCCGCTTCTGATGACCCGCAGGGCCGGCGCCGAGCGCGACCGGCCCTGTTTCCATCCCCCATTCACTCTTGGAGGCCAACATGGCAACCATCAAGAAGAAGCACATCGGCGATCACCAGTTCGGCGGCTTCACGCCCTACGGCAACGTCACGGTGTTCCGCGCCGTCCTGCAGACCATCGCCAACGGCTCCGTGCTCAACGCGGACGTGGCCACGCCTCTCGCCGTCAACGACGTGGTGGTGCTGCAGGTCATGCCGCAGGGCTACGACCTGCATGACCTGCAGGTGATCGTGTCCGACTCCTTCGGCGCGAACGTGACCGGCGACGTCGGTTTCGTGTACGTCGATGGCGTGGACAGCGCGGAGGTGCCGCAGGACCCCGCGTACTTCGGTACCGGTTTCGTTCTGAGCGCGGCGGCACGCCTGCGTGCCACCTCGGCGAAGGCGCCGGTGAAGCTCGCAAAGGAGGCGTTCCTGGTGCTCACCGTCAAGGGCGCGGCCGTGGCCGAGGTCGGCCGCGCCGACTTCATTGTCACCGGCGAGCGCATGGGGCCGAAGTAATCGACCAGGCCCCGGAGGCCGGGGCAGTGCGCTCCGGCCTTTCTTTTACCTCACCAGGAACCGCCATGACCCAGACCGAGGGCATCGCCGTGACGTACACCGGCCGCGACGATCCGTTCATTGACCGCCTGTACCGCTCGGGCCTCACCTTCACCACCGACCAGACGCGAACGGTGCCGCCCGCACTGGCGGCCCGCTTTCTGCAGCACACCGACGTGTTCAAGCGTGCTGGCGAGGCAGCGGCTGCGGAGGTGGTGACCCAGACGACCTCCACGACCGATGACACCCAGCAGCAGCTGGACGAGGCGCAGAAGAAGCAGGACGAGCAGCAGCAGCTCGATGACGCCCGCTTCGCGCTGCTGGATCAGCTGGACGGTATGGACAAGAGCTCGCTCATCGACTGGGCCGCCGTGAAGTACCAGCAGAAGATCCATCCCAACACCGGCGAAGCGAAGGTGCGGGAGCAGGTCAAGGGCTTCATCGACCAGTACGGGATGCCATGACTCTGGAGGAACTGCTGCGGCGCTTCCGCTCCCTGGCCAAGGACACGGCGGAACCGTTCCTCTGGGCGGACGATGACGTCGTGGACTGGCTCAACGATGCCCAGGCGCAAGCGTGCATCCGGGGGCGCCTGATCCGTGAGGATGACTTGGCCGCAGTGTGCCGCATCGCGCTGGTGCCCGGACAGCAGACCTATCCCCTGCATCCCGCAGCCTACGAGATCATCAGCCTGCGGGTGCTCAGCTCCATCGACCGGCCGCGGCCCGTGCACCTGGTCACGCGCGAATGGCTGGATGCGGAGGTCGGGGATTGGCGGGACTTGGACCGCGCAGCGTGCTGGGCCATCCAGGACGACACCACGCTTCGGGTGGTGGGCACGATCACGGCGGGTGAGCAACTGGCGCTGGAGTGCTACCGGCTGCCCATCAAGCCGATGACGGCGGACAACACCCTGGGCAAGCCCGAGATCCACCAGGCGCACCACGAGCACCTGCTGCAGTGGGCCCTGCACAAGGCGTTCGGCATCCCGGATTCCGACGGCTTCGATCCGGGGCGCTCTGCGCTGGCAGAGCGTGCCTTCACGGCCTATTTCGGCCCGATGCCGGACAGCGACCTGCGCCGCGAGACGCGGTCCGACGTGCCCCACCACAACATTCTCATCCTGCCCTGACCCGGCAGGCATCGAAGGAGGCTCCATGCGAGGCTTTCAACCGGCGGCGCAGCGCGACGCCAAGACCAAGGAATCCGCACGCGCCGGCATGGTGAGCGGGCCGGGCACCGGGATTTCCGACGACGTGCAGGACTCCGTAGACCCGGGCACCTACATCATGCCGGCGGACAGCACCCGGCAGATGGGCCCCGGCAATCTGGAGGCGATGGGCGCCCGCGGCTTCTCGCCGGGCCGCCGGGTGCCGGTGAATCTCAGCAACGGCGAGTTCAAGCTGCCGCCGGAGCAGGTGCATGCCATCGGGGTGCAGGCGCTGGACGGCCTGAAGGACGCGACGCATACCCCGGTGCGTGGCTTCGCTCCAGGAGCCCAGGCCATGGCAGCACCTGATCCGCGCATGTTCTTCGCCGATGGTGGAGTGGTCGATGATGAACGCCGCCGGCAGATCTCGCCGTCCAACATCTATCCGCAGGGCAGCCCCAGCGCAGGGGCTGACATCTATGGGTCAGTGCGCCGGGCGGTGTCCGACCGTCTGGGCAGCAGCGGGCAGTTCGCCACCGTGCCGCCGGGCATCGGACAGCAGCCCGCGCGCACGGCGCCCGCGGCCGCTCCGACGGTGTCGCTGGGCTCTCCCGAGCGCACAGCGGCCGAACGCCAGGCCCGGCTGGGCCCGAACCCGAGTGCGCGTGGCTTCGCGCCAGGTGCTGCGGCGTTCGCATCGACCGCACCGGCGCCGGTGCCCGAGCCCGATGAGCCCCGTGGCTTCCAGCCTGCTGCCGGCGGATTCGGTGCGCCGCCGGCGGACCCCGCGCCCAGCCCGGCCCAGGCGGCGGGAACACCGAGCGCGCGCGGATTCGCGCCGTCGGCTACTGCGGCGCCACAGCGCGGAGGGTCGCCGGCTCCCGCCCCCGCGCCGGTGCCCGCCACCGAGGTCGAAGGCTGGCGTACCAAAGCCGTGATGGATGGGGCTGCCGAAGATGCGCAGCAGGCTTGGGACCGAGGCAATGTGGCCGGTGCCGCAGGCGCGGTGGCCCGTGGAGCGCTCACGGCCATTCCTACGGCTGTCGGCGAGTTCGCGTACAACACCGCCGCACCGCTGATCGGGGCGGCACGCGGATTCGGCGAGGGGCTGTTCGGCACGGCCAATGCGGCTACCGAGGCACCTGCAACTGCGCCCGCACCAGCCCCCATCACTGCAGGTATTGCCGCGGCGCCGGCTGCTCGAGGCTTCTCCCCGGAGATGGCGGAGCAGAGCCGCCGCAACGTGACCCAACAGTTGCCTGGTGCTGCTGCAACTTCCGCAGCGGCAGGGACGGAATCTCGTCCGGGCGTGTTCGAGCACGACCGTGGGCAGTACAGCGACCAGCAATCGGGGATGGGCTTCACGCGTGGCTTCACCGGCCAGCCCTCTCCCTCCGCGAACGCGGCTGCGGAGGGGCTGGTTCGGGGTTTCTCGCCGGGGATGCGGTCGGAGCCGGAGGCCTCGACAGTTCGGGGCTTCGCGCCTGGCGCTTTCTTGGCGCCGGTGGCACGCCACTCGGGGAACGACTGGCAGGCGCGCAACGAGCTGCGCAGCGCCCAGGTATCGGCATCGAGCATCACGGCCGATGGGGGTCGCTGGGATCAGCACAAGGGCATGTCCCCGGAGGCTGCCACCGCGGCGGCGATGACCAATGCGGATCTCGCGGCCCGCGGCGCGCAGCCCGGCATGGACACGGAAACCATGCGCCAGAATGCGGCGCTTACCCGCGAAGGGATGCAGCAGGCCGGAGAGACGCAGCGCGCGGGCACGCGGGCGGCCATTGAGGCACAGCGCACCGGCATCGCGGCGCAGCAGGCGAACACGCAACGCCGCTCCGTGGACAGCCAGGTGGAGGCACAGGGATATGCGAACCGTGCAGCGGCCCAGCAGGAGCAGTTGCGAGGCGTGCTTGCAGACCCGAACGCATCCGAGTCCGCCAAGATCCAGGCGCAGAAGGCGCTGCGCGCTATGGCGGGCGTGAGGGATGCGGCCAAGGATCGGTTCCTCACCGTGGGCGGTGGGCAATCGGTGACGAAGGATGGGCAGACGGTCAAAGATCCGTCGCAGGTCTATGACACGGAGACGGGGCAGTGGCTTCAGCCGCCGGAGCAGGGAGTGCCTCAAGCGCCGGCTGTGGGCGCTGTTCAGCAAGGCTACCGTTTCAAAGGAGGAAATCCTGCGAGCTCTTCAAGCTGGGAGCGCGTCGGCTAGGGCCTTTGGTACTGCTGCCAGGGCCCGCCTTCGTCGTACAGCCTCCGACAAGCCACCCCGATGAAGACCGCCGCTTGGTTGCTCCGGGTCTCGTCCGCCTTCTTGGCGGTGCATGCGGCACCGGACTTGTAGCTCAGCCAGCCCCGGCCCGAGCCCTGAGGCACGGCATCGAAGCTGCCAGGGTTCTCGGATTTGCACAGTTGGAACACTGCATGAGCTGCTGTGTCGTTAGCTACCCCCGGCGCCTTGTCGAGGATGCAGGTGGCCATGTTGGCAGCCCAGGCTGCAGGGGGGCAGACGAGGGCGACTGTGGCGAGGAACCCGAAGCCCCAGTAGGTCTTGGCAAGGCCGGCTCTGCCGGTCCAGACGTTACGGATGGCTTTCATGCAAGGAATGCGCGTATCGGATATCAGAAACGGAAACGGCCGCAATGCGGCCGTTTTTCTCTTGGAAGCCAAGATGGCTAGACAGCAAAAATGCGTTCCATCACCTTAACCAGCTTCGCTTTCTCCTCCGCGGGCCAAACCGCGAAGACGCCGTCACACGGAGCCGTCGGAGCTTGTCCCTTGGCATACGCTTCAACAAAAGCTTGTCGGATTTCCACGTCGTCGTTAGCGGCCGATTCGTGGCGAGCACCAACCTCGCCAAGAGCGGACGTGTTGTTCTTATCACCAGTCATAGTGCCACCTCCTATAAATTTCGAAATCAGCGCATCCAGATCGATGTCGGCGCCGACGTTGGTATCTCCCGTACGAACATTGTGAAAGCGTACGGTTCCTCCAGTGTGTGGATCTGTTAGCTTCGCGGACTCGACAGCCTTCTTGGCACACTGGTTCAGTTGCCAACACTCGGCGGCGCCGTATGAACCCGTACCGGCGAAACTCACCATGTCGCCAAGTCGAATCTCATGATTCACTTCGTAGAGCACGCTGCCGGTCGATTCCTGGACCACGGACAGGGCCATGCCAGTCGTTTCGAGCGTATTCCAGTCGGGAGCTGTGTGGGTGTAGGACCATTGCTTGATGGGATGCTTCCAGGCTTCGATGACAAGAGCATTACCAGCGAACATGAAAACGCAGCCCTTGGCTCGGACGATCTTTTCATACCCAGTGTCATCAAGAAATGCTTTGTGAATACCGCCAGAGGGAAGCGGTACTTGCCAAGTCCAACGCGAATCAGAGGCCAGGAACCCCGATTGACTATCCCTCACATTTGTAGTCATTTTGCGTATCTGTTAATAATTTTGGCAAAGCCCGAAATTATAGCACGGTCCTTCATGTGTGCATTTGTTTCGGTTCGCTAGACGGAAGTTACCACAATTCCGTACCACACTATTGCTTTTTTTGCAGTTCAAAACCCTGCTGTCATTGCGTACAGCATCCAGATGCTGGCGCACCGGCATAGCGTTCGACCCGTGGCCCCTTCGAGGGCAGTGGGGGCAAACATGAAACCCGCGGAAACGGAACGGCATCAGCTGATCGTCTTGTCGGCTCACCAAGAGGGCGGGAAGTGCCACTCGATGCAGTCCATAGAGCATGACGGTGATGCGGAGCTTTACTCAGCAGCGCATTTCTCCGCCAACAAGGCGACATGCCGTTCCATCAGAGGCGGTGTACCCGCTTCCCATGGGGTTGCGGGTGTAGCGGTTCCCGTTCCAGTCATCGCATATCGAACCCAAGCAACTGTGGATGTCTCGGTTCTGCTCAACTGTGGCTTGCGGTGTGGGCTCATCGTGCGCCTCCTGTGAGCGGCGGGCTGCATTGCGCTGCTTCTCTGCGGCGGAATCCCAGTTGCCGCCGTTGCGCGTGATGCTGTTGCTCGAGGTGGCCGCGTTCTGCCGCTGCTTGCGTTGCAGCCAGTCACCCCCGGGTGGGGTTGATGGGCGCGCCGATTGATCGGCAAGCGCGCGTTGCTGGGCGGACCATTCCTCGCGAGCCTCCGCCATTTGGCGCCGTTGCTTCTGCGACTTCGCGTCTTCGGCCAGCATCCGTTCCCTTCGGATCTCTTCGGCTGTGCGTCGTCTCTCCAAGTGCTCTCCACTTGTTCCCGCGGGGCACTGCGCATCAGAGTAGATGATCTGACCGGCTGCATTGGTGCACTTAAACACCTGGGCTTCGGCCAAAGTACTGGTGGTCAGCAGCACCGCGGCACATGCTAGTAAGCGTGTGTACATAAGTTCTCCCCCGCGCCACTTTAGCAGCCCTGTATAGGGTTCGCAGAGTGCCCAGGTCCTGTGGACCATGTGGGGATGGCTGATACATCTGGACCCTGGAATCAATACAAGCAACCCGGCGCTGAGCCGTCTGCGGCCGAAGATGGGCCCTGGAGCAAGTATGGAAACGCCATTCCTCCCCAGCGCACCGTTGGCGCAGCCCTGAACGACACTGTGATCGAGTTCGCCAATGCGGCGGCCGGCGGCCTTTCGTCCGCAGGGAATTTCGTGGCGCCGGGCAACGCAGCCTCCCAGTGGATCGACAAGAACATCGTCGAGGCTGGTGAGGCGAAGCAGTCGGACATGGTGAAGGCGGAGAAGCAACAGTTCCGCGACCGCGTGGACAAGGCAGACGGGGTGATGGATGAGTTGGGCGCCGTGGGCAGTTACGTGATGAACAACCCGGTGCTGTCGGCGGCCCAGGCGGCGGGCTCGTTCGTGACGCCAGGCGCGGCTGTGAAGGCCGTGGGGACTGCGGGCCGGGCCGCAGGCTTGGGCGCGAAGGGGGGTGAACTGGCCGGGCGTGCCGGGGGCGTGGCCGCCGGGGCTGCTCTCGCGGGCGGCGATGCGGCGGGCACGGCCTACGACTTGTCGAAGAAGGGCGGCGCCACCGAAGACCAGGCCGTGGCGGCGGGCCGGCAGGCGAGTGTGATTCCGGCGCTGGTGGGTGGGGCTGGCGGTGCCTTCGGCGCCGAGAAGCTGCTGGCCGGCGGCAAGGGGTTTGCCGGCGGCGCGGTGTCGCGCGCGGTGAAGCACGGCGCTTCGGAGGCGCTGCAGGAGGGCGTCGAGGAAGGGGTGACGCAGTACGAGGGCCAGCGCGCGGCCATGCCGTATGACCCGAGCATCGACCCGATGAAGGGTGTGGCGGCGGCGGCCGGCATGGGGGCTGTGCTGGGTGGCATGACGGGCGGCGGGGTGAGCTTGCTGACGGGTGGCCACGGTGCGGCCGAGCAGGTGCCGGCCGGCCAGGAGGGCCAGGCCGACTTGGGCGGGGCGGAGGTGGCGCAGGGGGGCGAGGTCGCCGATGCTGCCGCGCCGCCGGCGGCGTCTGGCCTGGACCCGGTGCATGAGACCCATGCGGCCCAGCTGCAGGACCTGCAGGCCCAGGAGCAGGGTGAAGACCTGGGACCGCAGTCCGAGCCGCCCGATGGCGCGGCGGCGCCGGCCGCGCAGCGCGCCCAGGCCCAGGCGCAGCGGCAGGCCGAGATGGAGGCCTCGCGGGCGGTGGAGAGCCCTGACGATGAGATCTACCAGTCCACCGGGGCTGCCGAGCCGCCGCGTTCCGTGCAGATGGGGCTGAACCCGGCGGCGGGACCGCTGTCGGCCGGGGCGGCGCTGGCTGTGGATTCGGGCGCGGCCGACCAAATGCAGCAGGCGCTGGCGGCGGCCCAGGCGGCGCAGGCCGAAGGCAAGGGCATGAAGGCGGCTGCGGATGCCGGCGCGCCGCGGGCGCAGGAGCCCGCCCGCTCTTCGCCCGACACGGCCGAGGTGGACCTGGTCACGGGCGAACTGGCGCCGCAGGGCATGGCCGCTTGGTCGGACACGCAGCTGTCGGCCGCATTTCGAAGCGCCCAGTCCCGGCCGGTGCGCATCCAGCTGGCCCAGGAACTGGCCCGGCGGCGGGCCGACCGCGGCGAGCCCAGCCCCACCACGGCTGCCCGCACTGCGGCAGCTGCGGCAGCTGTGCCCGCAGTACCTGAAACCGCCGCGCCGACGCCGGGCGAGCAGCAGGCGCAACAGATCGCCCGCGAGAGCGCCGAGGCCCGTCGCCAGCGGCAGCTGGGCGCCAGCGAGCGCTGGACGCGCATGACGGACGCGGAGCGCCAGGCCGCTGCAGCCCAGGCCCAGGGCTTGAACGTGGTGGCGCGGCGCAACGCACACACCCGCACCTGGGCGGACCTGAACGAGAAGCACCGCGCGGCACTGATGGACGTGCTGGCGCCGCGCATCCCAGCACCCACAACCACCGAAGGAAGCACGAATGGCCCTGAAGCCTCTCAAGCCCAGCAAGCAGCAGCGCAACCAGCGCAAGCAGGAGCAGCCCCAGCCGCCGCAGCGGAAGGGCTGAACGATGGCAGCCCCACGTCTTCGAACGCTGGAGCGCAAGCAGCGCCAGCGGCAGGCGCGCAAGCTGCGCAGGAAGGGCGTGCCCAGCGCGCCGAGCGTATCGACCGGGCTGGTGAGGCCTGGACCCGGATGCGTGCCGCCGAGCGCCAGGCCGTCGCCAGCCGGCTGGAGGGAGTGAAGCCGGTCATCCTGAAGAATCTGAAGGGGGCGCAGTGGGCGAATCTGAATGCCGACCTCAAGCGCAAGATCGCGGATGCCATGGAACCGGCTGCAGAAGCCGCGCTACAGCCGCAGTCAGCTATTGATTTCGGAGCGCCGACTTCGGTAGGCACCGCGGCGCAGGACGCGGCGACCAATCCGGCCAACGACCTGCCCGAGCCGACAGCTGCCCAGAAGGAAGCTGGCAACTACCGCAAGGGGCATGTGCGCCTCAACGGGCACGACATCAGCATTGAGAACCCAGCCGGCAGCCGGCGCCGGCCTGAATGGCCGCCGCTGCAGAACCACTACGGCTATATCAAGGGAACCAAGGGCGCGGACAAGGACCACGTGGACGTGTTCATGACGGACCGTGCCCACGAGCCTGACCTGCCGGTGTTCGTGGTGGACCAGGTGAACAAGGACGGCTCGTTCGATGAGCACAAGGTGGTGATGGGCGCGGCCGACGAGGCCGAGGCGCGCAGCACCTACCTGGGCAACTACGCCAAGGGCTGGACGGGGCTGGGGGCGATCACCCAAATGACGCAGGACGAGTTCAAGGACTGGGCGCGCGATCCTGCAAAGACCGTGAAGCCTGCTGCCAAAGCAGTTGAGGCCAAGGACTCGCAGGCCGAGGTCAGTTTCGCTGACGACCCTGCTCGCTGGGCCGCGAGGACGAAGGAACGCCAAGCTGCTGGCCCTGGGACTATCGTTGCGCGCGGGAACGGTGCAGAGATTGAGTTCTCCCCAGTCGATCGGGCCAACCCGTATGCGATGCCAACGTTCCGTGCCGTGTCAAACGATGGGGAAGTGCTCGGCACTCTAGCTGTGTTGGTGGCCGATGGTGTTGGGAAGGGTGTCATTGAAGTGCGCCAGGATGTTCGCCGGAAGGGCCTTGCGACCTCTCTCTATGACGCGGCGGAGAAGGAGCTTGGCATCCGCATGGAACCGGAGGATCGCCACACATCGGCCGCGGCCGCCTTTTGGGCCAATCGAAGGAGGAGGGCGGAGTCCGCAGTGCCTGCGCGTCCTGCAGTCGAGCCGGTAGCCGCCGAGCAGCAGGCAATCAAAAGCCATGCGCTGCCAGCCGATACGCGATTCACCCCGGGCAAGGGCGCATTGGGCTCGGGGAAGTGGGTCGCCAATTCTGGTAAGCATTTCGGCTCCCTTTCCTCGACCGTGGAGGAGGCTGCGCAGTCCCTGGCGACGTTCATCAAGGCCGACGCTGAACGAGCTGATGCAAGCGCGCGTACAGCGGCACTGGCAGGCGAGGTGGCGACGAAACTGAAGCGCGGCGAGCAGCCATCCGACGTGGAGCTGCGCGACCTGTTCGGGCTGGCCCCCAACCACACCTATGTGGAGCAGAGCGCGGTCGGGCAATTCCTGGTGGAGCACATGGGCGTGCCGCGCAACGGCATCCGCAAGGCGCTCGGGGCTGCGGCTGGTGATCGCACCTCGGATGGAGGCAGCAAGTACCCCATCGTCTACCCACGCAAGCTGCACCAAGTATTCGGGCCGCAGGCGGCCCCAGTATCAGTGCCTGAGCGCATGAAACGGGCGAAAGCCGAGAAGGCCGCCGACATCGCTAGTAATGACACCTCACGGGGCATCGCGCTGGGGGATGCTGCGGCCGCAAATTCAGCGCCAGAGAAAGCCAAGTCCAAGAGCGTGCTCGCGAAGATGAAGGAAGCCCAGGCCGCGCGCGCCGACTACTTCACGCCGGGCAACATCGTGAAGTCCTACGGCGGGCACGACCGCGTGATTGCCTACACCCCGCCCACCGAGGGCGCGAACTGGAGCGTGACCGTCCAGGCCGTGCGCAAGGAAGGTGACGCCTGGGTGAACGAGCCGAACGAACGCGAGCGCGTGCACGCTACCCAGCCCGATCCCAAGGTGCTGAAGGCCGGCCCGGTGCAGCGCGCGGCTGCTGCGCCGGCAGGTGTGGTGGAGGACTCCAGCCCGGCAGGCGGCCGGATTACCGACTTCGGGGAGAAGATCGGCGGCGCACGGAAGGACCAGGCTGGCAAGGCGCCGAAGGCGGCGAAGCCGCGCGGCACCGACGAGCGGCCGGCGTGGGTGCGCCGGTTCGAGATCAGCCAGATTGCGAAGAGCAGCCGCCTGGGCGAGGAGGGGCGTTGGGTCGTGCGCGACGCGCGCAGCCTCGACGCACTCAAGCAGCCGCGCCGTGTCGGCTCCGAGACGTACGCAACGCGCGAGGAAGCGGAGCAGGCCGTGCCGCTGCTGGCCGTTGCCCAGAAGCACCGACCTGTACCGGTGCGTGGTGACGGTGGGGGATACGAGATCTGGCGGGAGGTAGGCGACCGTAAGCGGGTCAAGGTCGTGGACCAGGTGTTCCCCACCCGTGACGCAGCGATGGAGTACATGGCCAAGAACGCCCAGGCCATCATCGAGACGAACACCACGTTCGGCGAAGCAGACTTGCCTCGGCCGCCATCGGAAGAGCGGGTGGGGGAGGCGCGCCGCACCGGTGACGCCCGTGACAGCGACTTCATGGACGTGTTCGGCTTCCGCGGCGTGGAGTTCGGGAACTGGAACAACCAGGTGGAGCGCCAGCAGCTCTTGAACGACGCCTACGACGGGTTGCTCGACCTGGCCGAGGTGATGGGTGTGCCGCCGCGTGCGATCAGCCTCGACGGCGATCTCGCGCTGGCATTCGGCGCCCGAGGCCACGGCCTCAGCAGCGCCCGCGCCCACTATGAGCCGGCCAAGGCGGTCATCAATCTGACGAAGATGAACGGCGCTGGCTCGCTGGCCCATGAGTGGTTCCACGCGCTGGACCACTACTTCGGGCGCCAGGACGGCAAGGCCCCGGCACAGTGGGTGGTGGGCAAGGACGGAACCCGGTCGCTGGAGATCCACGACGCTGCGGAGAACAACATGGTCAGCGGCGGCACGCGCGGTGAGCGCTCGGGGATGCGGCCCGAGTTGCGTGAAGCCTTTTCTGAGGTGATGCGCACCATCGCGCGCAAGGCCGAGGCATACGTAGAAGACACCGCCCGGGCAGACAGGTTTGTCGCTTCCGCTCGTGAGGACGTGAAGCGCCGGCTGGACAGCATCCGCGGGGACTTGTCTCGTGACTTGGACCCCAAGTACTACAAGCGCTTCAACAAGGCTGCGTCAGCGGAGCAACTGGCAGAGTTCGACTCTGTGGCCGAGAAGATCGTGGCCGGCGAGCTGCTGGAACTGCGTGTGGAGTCGAAGGAGTCGGCCCGCTCGATCACATCGGGCGTGCGGTGGACCAACGATGCGCTCAACCGGATCAGCGCCGTGATGAAGGCCGTCCGCGGCCGCCAGGGATTCTCCTCCGATCAGGATGGGCCACTCGACCGGATGCGGGGGTTGATGCAGAACTACAGCGCCCGGCTCAAGATGCTCGCCGACGCACAGCAGTCCACCGAGAAGTCGCGCATGGTGCCCACCGACTTCGTGATGAACGCCAAGGAGCTCGACCAGGGGCGCGGCCAGGATTACTGGACGCGTCCTCACGAGCTGGCGGCCCGGGCTTTCCAGGGGTACGTGGAGGACAAGATTGCCGAGCGCGGCGGGCGCAGCCCATTCCTGAACTATGGCCCGGAGGGCGCCGCCATCGCGACGCCGTGGGGCTTCAAGCGCCCATATCCTGCCGGCGCCGAACGAGTGGCCATCAACAAAGCCCTGGACGGTCTGGCTTCTGCCATCCAGACCCGTGAGGGCGACTCTGGCCGCGTGGCGCTGTTTCGTCGAGAGGCGGACGACGACCTGGGCGCGGGCATGGCGCGCGACCTGCTGCGCATCATGGGCAAGGGCGAGGCATTCTCGGCCGAGGCGCGCCGCCAGGCGGTGGCGTCGGTCCGTGCAACCGTCAATCCGATCACGGCCGCCTGGGCGAACGCGCCCGAGGTGGTGGTGGCCTACGACATGGACGACCCGGCCATTCCCCAGCGCGTGCGGGATGAGGATCTGCGGCAACGATCGGGCGGGGCACATGGCGTGCCGGAGGGGTTCTACTACGGAGGCAAGGCGTACCTCATGGCGTCGCGGCTGACGACGCCGGCCGACGCGACGCGCGTGCTCTTCCACGAGGTGGCGGGCCACCATGGCCTGCGGGGGCTGTTCGGGCCGGAACTGGACAAGATCCTCAACCAGGTGGCCACGATGCGCCGGGCGGATGTGGACACGAAGATGGCCGAGTACGGCATGCGCGGGGTGGATTCGCTCAGCCGCCAGCAGGCGGCAGAGGAGGTGCTTGCCGAACTGGCGGAGACGAGCCCGCAGTTGCATTTCGTGCAGCGAGCCATCGCGGCAATCCGCAACTTCCTGCGGGCACACGTGCCGGGCTTCGAGCGCCTGCGCCTGACCGACAACGACATCATCCAGGCCTACATCCTGCCGGCGCGAGGCTGGGTGGAAAGGGATGCCGCTCTCGGCGGTCCGGAGCTGGAGCCGGCTTTCAGTCGCGACGATATGCCCGCGTTCGCATCCGAGGTGCGCGCGGCCGTTGCGGCCGGGCTGGCCAACGATGAGCGCGCGCTGCGTGCACAGGTGCCGGTGGGTATCGAAACGCCGCCGGCGCTGCAGCTGCTGGGCGTGGGGCGCAAGCCGGTGGTGACGAACCGCAACCTGATCGCGAAGATGCACTTTGAGCACGGCGTGCCGCGGGCCGATCTGGAGCGATTGGGCGAGCTGCTGTCGAATCCGGTGATGGTGTTCCAGTCGGACACCCAACCGGGGCGCATGGTTGTGGTGACGAGCCTGGTGGTGCGCGGCAACCCGGTGGTGGTGGCCATCGATCCCAACGGCGCCAGCAACCGGGCCGAGGTCGTCTATGTGCCGAGTGCGTATCCCAAGGACAACGCGGACCGCACGTTCACGCGCTGGATCCGCGATGGCCTGCTGCAGTTCGCGCACAAACAAGAAAGCCGGCAACTCGCCACGACAGCCAGGCTCCAATTGCCTGGGGTGGTACAGCGAGCTACCGGCTTCCGTGCCGATTATAAAACCGAGGCAGACCTGCCGCAATCGCCGGATGGCGGCGATGTCATGTTCAGCCGAGACCGCATCGCGGCGTTGAAGGACTCCGCTCTCGACCAGATCAGCCTGACGCTGAGCCATCCGGGCAAGGTGTCGCTCTGGGACAAGACGGTGGGCACGATGCGCAACCTGGCCGAGCGCGCGCCCGCGTTCAAGCCGGTGTTCGAGTCGGCCCAGCGGTTCATCGATGACGTGTCGATGCTGGGCAACGATGCTGCCGACGTAGCGCCGCGCCTGCTGCCGCGCGTCGACAGCTTGCAGGACCTGCGCAAGAAGCCCATCACCGCGGCTGACAACCAAGCGGTGTCCAAGCCGCTGTTCGAGGGCACGCTGACCTGGGCCCGTGACATCGACGGAACGCCTGTGCTGCTGGACGACTTGGCGGCGAAATACCAGAACCTGCCGGCCGAACAGAAGGCCCGGCTCATGCTGCGCGGCGAGCGCATCGACCCGGGCGTGCTCAAGATGTGGCAGGGGCTGCCGCTGGAGCAGTACGAGTCCGCTGTGAATACCAGTTTTGATAGCAGGGTGCTGAAGGCTGGAGTGGTCTGGAGCGACAAAGAGCTGGCGACCATGTTCGGCTTGAACGACAACCAGGTGAGCCTATACCGGGAAGGCCGCGCCGCCATCGATCGGTCCATCGACATGACGGCGCGCGCGGACATGCTGCGTGCCCTGGGCCAGGAGTACGCCGGCCTGCGGGACGCGGTGCTGGCGCAGGCATCCCTGGACGATGCGCTGGAGATCATCACCCGCACGCTGATGGACGACGCCCGGGACAAGCCCGAAATGTCCGATCGCCTCACCACCCTCAACAACCAGATGGTGACGTCCTACGAGAAGGCCACCAAGCTGCAGGAGGAGGGCTACGCACCTCTGTCGCGCTTCGGCCGGTACACCGTGGACGTGGTGGACACCGCGGGCGAGCGCCAGTACTTCGGCATGTTCGAGACCATGCGGGATGCCAACCAGATGGCGCTGCGCATGAAGTCGGCGTTCCCAGGCGCGGCCGTGACGCAGGGCACCATGAGCCAGGATGCATTCAAGCTGTTCGCGGGGGTGACCCCCGAGAGCCTGGAGATGTTCGGGAGCATGCTGGGGCTGGATGGCAAGGGCGACGATCCGAAGGACAAGGCTTTCCAGGCCTACCTGCAGTTGGCCAAGAACAACCACAGCGCCCTCAAGCGGCTGATCCACCGCAAAGGGATATCGGGCTACAGCGAGGACGTTGGCCGCGTGCTGGCGAGCTTCGTCTACTCCAATGCGCGCCTGGGCGCCGGCGGCCTGAACGCCGGCACGATGGAGAACGCGATCGAGGCCATCCCGAAGGAGCAGGGGGAGCTGAAAGACCTGGCCATGGGGCTGCGCGACTACATCAGCAATCCGCAGGAGGAGGGCCAGGCCGTGCGAGGCATGTTGTTCGCCCAGTACCTCGGGGGCTCGCTGGCTTCTGCCTTCGTCAACATGACCCAGCCCTTCGCGGTCACGCTGCCCTGGCTCACCCAGTTCGGCGGCGCGCGCAAGGCGGCCGGCCAGATGGCCAGGGCGCTGAACGACATGCGCCGCTCCCGCATGGACAAGGGGTTCAGCTACGAGCCCGACCTGGCCGCCGCACTCAAGTCCGCCGAGGACGACGGCGTGGTGTCGCCCCAGGAAATCCACCAGCTCATGGCGCAGGCGCGCGGCGCCGGATCGCTGCGGACCGGCGACGGCACCCGTGCTGGCGACGCGCGCGCCGCCGTCGGCAATGCCTGGGAGAAGGCCAAGGTGGCGTGGGGTCAGCCTTTCGCGCTCGCCGAGCAGTTCAACCGCACCAGCACCTTCATCGCGGCCTACCGGATGGCGAAGGCGCAGGGCATGGACGAGCCCTCCAACTTCGCCCGCAAGGCAGTGCTGGAGACCCAGTTCCTCTACTCCAAGGCCAACAAGATGCGGTGGGCACGGGGCGCCGTGGGCGGCACGCTGATGACCTTCAAGACCTACTCGGTCAGCTACCTGGAGCTGATGCACCGGATGTGGACGCAGGGCGGCCCCGAGGGCAAAAAGGCTGTGGGCTGGGCCATCGCCATGTTGCTGCTGATGTCGGGGGCTGGTGGGCTGCCGTTCATGGAGGACGCCGAGGACTTGATCGACGGCGCCGGCCAGCTGATGGGCTACAACCTGAGCGCCAAGCAGTGGCGCAAGCAGCTGCTGCAGGACGTGGTGGGCAAGCAGTTCGCCGAGTTCATGGAGCAGGGCATTTCCGGCCTGCCTGGGGCTCCGGTGGACGTGTCCGGCCGCCTGGGGATGGGCAACCTGATCCCGGGCACCGGCCTGTTCCTGTCCAAGCAGAACCGCGAGCGCGACCTGCTGGAGGTGGCCGGCCCGGCCGGTGATCTGGTGGCGCGGGGCTTCACGGCGGGGCGCAAGGTGCTCACGGGCGATGTGGGCGGCGCGGCGCTTGAGCTGTCTCCGACCGCCGTGCGCAACTGGGCCAAGGGCTACGACATGGGTGTGAGCGGCATCTACAAGGACACCAAGGGCTATAAGGTCATCGACACCACCCTGGCCGAGGCAGCGGCCAAGTTCGTGGGGTTCCAGCCCAAGCCAGTGGCCGAGGTGCAGGAGGCCAACAGCTTCATGCAGCGGACCAAGAGCTTCTACACCCAGACCAGCAGCGAGATCAAAGCGCAGTGGGCCGACGCCCTGTTCCGCAAGGACGAGGCGGACCTGGAGCGGGTGCGCGAGCGCCTGGCGGACTGGAACCGGAACAACCCGGAGCAGCCCATCGTGGTCAAGATGCCGGACGTGTGGAAGCGGGTGCGCGAAATGGGCAAGGACCGCACGCAGCGGATCGCCGAGACCGCGCCGAAGGCCTTGCGCGAGCAGATGCGGGAGATCTCGCGCGAGCAGCGCGGCGGCACGGTATAGGGTTAGGCGGATCGGGGCGCTGCCGGAACCATCAGGGGATGGCAGCGCCCAAGCTCCCCTCTATCGGACCGTTCCCCCTCGGGGTGAACAACCGCCGCGCGGCTCACGAGCTGACGCAGGGGGCAGGGCGCGAGTCGGTGGACCTGCTGCGCGCGGCCACGAATGTGGATGTGACCAGCACCGGCAAGCTGCGGCGCCGCGACGGCTACCAGCTGCTGCACGCCGGGCGCGCGCATTCCGCCTGGGGCAACGACAAGACGGGTTTCTACGCAGAAGGTAGCGACCTGTACCACCTGTCGGTGGCGGGCGTGGCCGGCGGCCTGCAGCGCACGCTGATCCGCTCCGACCTTGTGCCCTCGCATCCGGTGTCGTTCTGCGAAGCCGGCGGCACCGTCTACTACACCAACGGGGATGTGCTCGGCATGGTCCAGGGCGCGGCCCGGGTGGACTTCACGCCGCGCCCGCTGTTGTCCCCGAAACTGGCCGCTACGCAAGGCGCATTGAGCGCTGGCAGCTATCAAATTTGCATCACGCACATGGGCCCGGCGGGCGAGAGCGCAGCCACCGCGCCGCAAGCGATTGACGTTCCGGCCAGCGGCGGCATCCGCATCAGCGACATCCCGCCCGCGCCGCCCGGCTGCATCACCCTCGTGTACATGACCGCCGCCAATGGCGAGGTGTTCGGGCGCGTGGCGTTGGACATCGCTGCGGGCGTGGCTGAGATCGTGGCGCCCGTGCCGCTGGGCGCGCAGTGCCAGACCCTGCTGCTGGAGCCTATGCCGGCCGGCGCCATCGTGCGCTGGTGCAACGGCCGGCTGCTGGTGGCAGTGGGCTCGCTGCTGATCTACAGCGAGCCGTTCATGCCGGGGCTCTACCGGCCGTCGAAGAACTACATCCCGTTCCCTGCGCCCATCACGGTGCTGGAGGCTTGCGGGGCTGGGGTCTTCGTGGCGGCCGACAAGACGTACTGGCTGGGCGGCGAGATCGCGGCGGCGCCGCTCGCTGAAGTGCTGCCCTATGGGGCCGTGCCGCGCTCCGGTGGCACCGACCCCGCGGCACCCAACACCTGCTTTTGGATCTCTGGTCGCGGCCTCGTGTACGGCGCCGCGGACGGCAGCGTGCGCAACGTGCAGGAGGACCAGCTGGCGCTGGCCGGCGGGGCGGCGGGCGCGACGGTGCTGCGCGAGCGTGACGGCCAGAAGCACGTGCTGGCGGCGGTGCAGGACCCCGGCAAAACCCTCGCGTCCTTCGGTGGGCGATTCGACGCGGAAATCATCAGGAAAGGAGTGGCTTCATGACCACAGCAGCAGGCGCAGAGCGCATCACCCCCAGTTTGGGGACTACCTACCTCGTGGAGCACATCCGCCGCGGCGTGGTGATCGGCCGCGAGGAAGTGCACAACCTCGTGCCCATCGAAGGCTTGAACCACATCGTGGGCGTGGTGGTGAAGCAGGCCACCCAGGTGCCGGCCTGGTTCATCGGCGTGTTCGAGGGCAACTATGGCCCGGTGCCGGGCGACACCGCAGCCACGTTCCCCACGGCGGCGGTCGAGTGCCAGACATACACGCCGGCGACGCGGCCGGCCTTCACAACCGGCGCTGTGGCCGGTGGCGCTGCGGACAACACCGCCAGCCGCGCGGAGTTCACCTTCACTTCTGCGAAGACGATCTATGGCGCCTTCCTGGTGCCGGTGGCCACCAAGGGCGGCGTGACGGGCCCGCTGCTGTCGGCTGCGCGCTTCGCCGAACCCAAAGCCGTGGCGGTGGACGACGTGCTGCGCGTCACCGCGACGTTCGAAGCGACCTCTGTGACCTGAAAGGTTCACCATGACGATCAGTACCTCTACGGCTCTGCGGGTGTCGATGCTCGCCGGCCCGGGCGTGAAGCCCTCCCTCGACGGTGGCGAGATCCGCATCTACGGCGGCATCCAGCCCGCCAGTCCCGACGACAGCCTGGGCGGTGCCACGCTGCTGTGCACCGTGCGGCTCAATGGCACCACCGGGGTCACCTGGGACGACAGCACCCTGGGCCTGCTGAAGATCCCGGCGGCAGCGGAGTGGAAGGGCACGAACTCCAACGGCGGCACCGCGACGTTCTTCCGCGTCTGCCAGGCATCGGATGCGGGCGCGGCCAGCACGTCGGCGCCGCGCGTCCAGGGCAGTGTCGGCGTGGTCGGGGCGGACCTGAACCTCGATACCGTTTCTCTGGTCAACGGGCAGGACACCCCCATTCGCTCGTTCAACATCGGCATCTACGCGCAGTTGCCCTGATGGACGTCACCGCTATCGTCCTGTCGGCCAAGCCTGTTGCGCTGCAGCTGCCCGGCGTGGTGGTGCAGGGCCATGTCGGCCGGATCACCGATGCCACCGAGCTCTACGCGGCCCGGCTGGCAGCGGTGCGCGCGGTGCGCACGCCGTGGTTCTTCTGCCTGGACGATGACGACAGCTTGCCGGACGGCTGGCAGGATCTGCTGGTCCGCTGCACCGCGTCTGACGCCGCCGTGGTCTACACGAACGAGCTGCTGCGCATGCGCGATGGCCGCGAAGTGGTGCGACGCAGCGGCCCGTTCTCGCGTGAGGCATACCGCCACAGCGTGACGCTGATCCATCACCTTGCAGTGTGCCGCACCGACGCTGCGCTGCGCGCCATGGAGCGCATCCCGGCGTCGGGCTGCTGGGGCTTCGAGCCCATGCTGTTCGCCGAGGTGGCGCGCGAGGGCGCGCAGTGGCTGGACGAGGTGGGCTACGTCTGGAACGAGCGCGACGGCGGGCTGAGCCGGCACCCCAGCGTGCCCCTGGCCATGCTGCGCGCGGGCCAGTGGATCAACGGGAGACGGACATGGCACTGATCCCAGAGTGGTTCTCGGTGCTCGATCGGATCTTCCCGGGTCAGGCCGGGGTGATGGGCGCGCCGGGCAACGCCTACTGCGACGTTTACGCCCGGGTGCCAGATGCCGCGGGAGTGGTGGCCTGGACGTGGGTATGGGAGCCGCTGCATTCAGGCGCGGCGCCCATCGTTCAATCGAGCCGTGGGCCCGTGGCTATCGGTCAGGTCCCCTCCGTGCTTAGTGAAGGCTGGGATGGCCCGTCGTCCTGGTCTCCGAACGATGCTGGCGCCGTCGCGATCGTCAACTACACCTACGCGGGCGTTCTGTACCTCTACGCCTCGGTAGACGGGGCTGCGCTTCCCGGCCGACTGGTGATGACCGTGATGCCGTCGTCGGAGGGGGACACCTACCCCGCAGTCACGTTCAGCTACCAGGGCGGCGGCCCGGAGCCTGCGACCGAATTCTGGATCCAGCACCAGAACACCTATGAAATTCCCTAAGTACGCACTCGGCGCGCAAGGATCGCTGCTGCAGGCCCAGGCGCTGGCCGCCGACCCGCTGCGCCCGTACGCTGAGGTGCAGGATCGCGAGCAGACGATTCAGAAGAAAGGCGAGTTCCTCTACGTGGAGGTGGATGAGCAGACGCAGGAGGCCGAGCGCTTGGGCCCCTTCTGGCTGAGCATCGCGACCGGTGCCCGGGCGCGCACGCATTCCCGGCCGCCTTACGACGTGGATGAAGAGCCTTTCGAGATCAGCCGGAAGGACTTTTGGGGCAAGGCCGCAGACGGGGCCGCGCGGTGGGGCGAGCGCGATGCTGTGTACGTTGGCGGGGGCTACTCGGCATGCCTCATGTTCAGCGCGATCGAGGGCAAGGCCTGGCCCATGCTGTGGCACGCGGACAGCCTGGACAGACAACCCATCGAGGCTGGAACGCCGGACATGCCGGCCCGCGCCAACGTTTCGTTCCTGTCGTACGGCTGGGACGGTTCCTACCAACCCTTCAGCACTTACGGCGAGTTGGCTCCATCGCTCTTCGCTGCGGGCAAGGACGAGGCAGGCCGTTACTGGTTCGGTGTGCTGACGCTGGACCCGGTGGAGTCGGGGCGGCAGCAGCGCACCGTCTACGCCGTGTGGATCGGCAACACGAAAGACCGCGTGCTGCAGCGGGTCGAACTGCCGCACCCACCACGCCACCCCAACTTGCGGCCGGACGAGCAGCCAGCTTGGATCGAGCCGATCGTTGTGACAACTGAGAGTACGTTGCTGGGCTTCTCCCCGAAGGTCTTCTGCGTGGGTCCCGGCCACCTGCTCGCGGTGATGGTGCCGCGCGATCCGGTGCTCAGTGGACGCTACCGCGACTTCGGGGCCGGACCGGTGCTCACGCCGGCCCAGGCGGAGGGCGACACCGGCGCGCAACCGGTCTACTCCCGGCGAATCGAGGCTCCGCTGCCACCTGACAGCGCCCCCTACCTGCTGCGCAGCCGCGACTTCGGCCAGACATGGGCCCTGGAGAAGGCCGATTTCCTGAACCCGCCGACGTTCCGGATGGGACTGTCGTACCGCGGGGAGATCACCAGCGGTGAGGCGGCTGGCTACTCGGTCAACTACGTGGATGGCAAGGTCTACGATGGTCATCTCTTCAACCTGAGGGCGGATGCCATCCCGAAGTTGGGGCAGTCGTTCGTGCTGGCCACGCAGATCGGCGGCGGGAGGGTGGCGCTGTTCTATCCGCGGGTGCTCGACGAGTCGTCGGGCATCACCCAGGCCCGCAACCTGGGTGTGGGGCTGTGGATCTCCGACGCCAGCGGCGAGAACTTCGCGCGTCAGCCGTGGCCCGGGGACGCCATTCACCCGGCATTGGGCGACGTGCTGGGCACCGCAGGCCTGAATACGCCTCACAAGGTGCTATGCCTGACGCCATATCTTGCCGCGCGGCAGTTGTCCGCTGGCCCGGACTCGGTGTTCATCGACACCGTGATGCGCCATCCTTGGGACAAAGCGCAGCGCGACACCGTGTACCCGGCCGGCCACCAGCGCAGCGTGCTGGCGTCGCTGGACGGCGGTCGCAGTTGGGTGGAGCGCGAAGTGCCGCCGGAGGCCCGTCCCTTCGTGGAGACCTGGGGGAAGTACGTCGCGCTGCTGGATCCGGCCGGCACAAACCCGACCATGCTCTATCGCGAGCCCTGGCCCGAAACGCAGTTCGTGGTCGCCAAGCCGCGGACGGATCGGAGCCCTGCAGAGCTTTGGTTCTTCGTGGTGGAGACGGATGTCGTGTGGGTCTGGCGCACGACCGAACGATTCAACACCTGGGAGCGGATGTACTCCATAGCACTGGAGGGCGCGCTGATGTTCTCGGACCTCGCGGTGGGCACCCCACAGCCGCTCTTCGTCGGCGACGAGGGAGACAGCGGCGAGTACCTGAGCCGCCAGCACATCGGCTATCCGGCCATGGGAGAAGAGAAGTGACCAATGCCCTGTTCAAGGCCGCGCGCCAGCGGGTGGAGTTGCCCAACCCGGTGCCGCCAGTCCAGCCGCAGCAGCGCAGACTGGTGCGTCGCGTCGGGATGCGCCCTCGGTATGACTACCTGATCCGGCTCCGCTGGGCAGAGCTGCGAAGCGGTGCGATGCTCCTGATAGGAGCGGAATCCTGGAAGGTGCGCGCGGGCTGGGAGCCCTACGAGTACTACGAGTGGGTTGTGGAGGATGTGGCCGTGCCCCAGGTGCGGCAGCCCGTCGTGACGCCGGTGCCGCCGGCCTGGGACGCGACTGCGCGCTCTGGCCTTGTGGCCACGGACCCCATGGTGGTCGAGTGGACGGTGGGCCCCGGGAATGAGGACATCATCGTGGGCCTGTCCACCACGCTGCAGGCGTTGGACGCGGCTGCGCTGGCGAAGAGTGCAGAGGGCCAAGCGGCGCTGCGCGCGACCATCCTGCATGGCTGGCGCATCATCAAAGGTACGGCCTACGTGCACGCGGCGCCCCCTCCCGAGTTCGCCGCTCTGGGTGCCCCTGATCTCCGCTATAGCTCCTGGACGATCGGGGACGGCAGCGTCTGCCGGATCGAGTGCGCTCGCGGCGTGGTGCGTTATCTGATCGACGGAACGCTGATCGCGAGCGGCCCTGCCTATGTGCACCGGGGCCAGGCCCTCTACCTGCGGGCCGTGCTCTACGGTACCGGCGATTCCGTTGACACCCCTCGGGTGGAGCAGGGCGAAGCTGCCTGGGGTGGTGAGGGCGGCGCGACCCTCGGCCCGCTCGCCGCCAGCGGTGGCCGGTACGCCCAAGCCCGCACAGTGCTCGCCCCGCTCTGGGTACAAGGGCCGGATCATCGCCGCGGGCTGGCGGTGCTTGGCCCCCTGTGGACGCGCGGCCGCAGCACGGAGGCAGGCGGCACCGCTGCGGTTCAGATGGCGCCGTTGGCTGCATGGGGCTGGGGGCTGCAGTCCAATGGCGGCGAGGGTGGCGCCATGCTCGCGCCGCTCGTCAGCAAGGGCAGCGGAGGAGGGCAGGAAAGCTCCTTTGGCTACTCGGACGGGGTCGCTGTGCTCGGACCGGTGTGGTCGTTCGGGCGCGGACAGGCTCTGCCGTTGGGGATCAACGCGATCGCAGGCTTGGTAAACCGGTGGGACGCACAGCGCGTGCCCGGCACCTTCGGCGGTGCCTATGCGCAGGCTCATTGCGACGTGACGTTCTCCGCGCAGCTGCGAAGCCCGCGTAATTTCCCGGCCAAGGTCGGCATCCGCACGCGCGCCAAGATGAGCCGGGTGTGGGCCGGCCGCCTGGTCGCCGCCGCCGGCATTCGCGGCGCGGCGCGCGCGCAGCGCGTGGTGGACGTGTTGCTGGTGACGGGGGCGGGTGCCGATGCGGTGCCCCTGGGTCTGTTCATCGTGACGGCCGAACTGCATGCCGCCGTGGGCATCGAGAGCCTGATGGGTGACACGCGGCTGGCTGATGCACAACTGCGCGCGGGGCTGGGTATCGGCCAGCCCATGGCCGCCGGCGGCAGGTATGCGGCGCTGGTGCGCGCTCTGGTTGCCGCCGGCGTGACGGGCATACGCGACGCTGCGGACTACCTGGTGTGGAGTGTGGAGCGTGGCGGGGCCAGCGCGGGCTACGAGAACTTCCCGTTCAACAGCTTCGCGCGCATCGGCGGGCGCATCTTCGCCGCAGCGGACACGGGGCTGTACGAACTGGCCGGCGATACCGATGCCGGCCAGCCCATCCGGTCCTGGGTGGACCTCGGCGAGCGGAACTTCGGCACCACCATGCTCAAGGGCATCAGCAATGCCTACCTCACTGCGTCCAGCGCAGCTCCCCTGGTGGTGAAGGTGAAGACGGCCGAGGGCAAGACCTACAGCTACCGCGCGCGCGAAGCAGGGCCGATGCAGGCGCAGCGCGTGGACTTCGGCCGCGGCCTGCGCGCCACCTATCTCAACCTGGAAATCACCAACGACGCGGGCGGCGACTTCGACCTGGAGCGCCTGGAGTTCGTGGTGCAGGCATCGACCAACCGGAGAATCTGATGGCCACCGAATCCGACAACGTGACGATCTCGTTTGCGCGAGAGATCATGGACCATGTCCAGCAGCTGGTGGACCAGAAGTCCACAGAAGCAAGCACCTGGGCGAAGGACACGATCGCGGCCACCGGCGAGCGCACGGACCCGGTGGACGCCATGCCCATCCTGTCCGGGGGCGGCACCGGCTCGGCCATCGCCAAGCCGGTGCTGCCCGGCCGCCCCACGTTGCCCAGCCGGCCGAACCTCGGAACGGTGGCGGCCGCGCCGCTGCTGCGCAGGCCGCCCGACTTGCCCGCTGTGCCGGTGCTGCCGGCTGTGCCGGATCTGGGCGGGCTGGACGCCGGGAGTATGGTGGGCGAGTTCAAGACGGTGTCGGGCGACCTGCTGGCCGAACTGAAGCAGTCGCTCGAGCAGTTCGCCGCGAAGTGGTTTCCTCAGGGGCAGTACCTGGAGAAGGCCACCGCCTGGCTGGAGCGGGCGCTTTCGGGCGGCAGCACCGTGAATGCTCAGGTGGAGGCCCAGCTGTGGGAACGCGACCGCGCGCGGCTGACGGCCGAGGCCAACCGCGCCACGGATGACGCGCTGACCATGTGGGCCAGCCGGGGCTACGCGCTGCCGCCAGGCGCGCTCGCCCACCAGGTGGTCACGGTCCGGCAGGGGCTGACCAACGCCCTCAGCCAGCAGAGCCGGGACATCGCGGTCAAGGCCCACCAGGACGAGATCGACGCGGCCAAGTTCGCGGTGCAGCAGGCCGTGAACCTGCGCGCGACGGCGATGTCGGCAGCCATCAACTTTATTCAGGCGCTCACCAGCAGCACCACGGCCGCGCTGCAGGTCACGACCGCCAAGGCGGACACCTTGGCGCGCATCGCCAGCGCGAAGGCGACGATCTTCGGAGCGGAGGTGGACGGCAAGACCAAGCTCTACACGTCCGTGGCGGGGGCGAACTCGGACCACTACCGGGCCGAAGCCGGCGCGCAGGCCGACGTCTACCGCGCCGAGGTGGAGGGCTTCAAGGCCGAGACCGGAGCCGAAGTGGACCTGTACCGCTCCGTCACGTCCGCGGAGGTGGACAGCTTCCGCACGCTGTCGGCCGCGCTCACGGACCTGTACCGGGCCGAATCGTCTGCCGTGGAACTGGACCTGCGGGGGCGCATCAGCAATGCGCAGCTGGACCTGGAGGCGCAGCGTGCCAACCAAGCCGCCCAGTTGTCGCAGCTGCAGGCCCGCGTGCAGGCCTTCGTCGCTAACGCCAACCAGATCGCCAGCCAGTGCGCTGCCGCGATCCAGGGCCTGCGCATGTCGGCGGGTGTCAGCAATGCCTCGCAGACCAGCCTGCAGATCCGGCAGTGATCTCCGCTCGCGATGCCAAGTCGCCGTGGCCGTTCAAGGCAACGAATTGGCTGCAGGTGGCGTGTCGCCCGGTGGACGCTCACCGTAGCCCGACGCGAGCGCCAAATCGTTCAACTGGGGGTACAGGTCGAGTAAATATGTCAGAGCCAGGCTTTCAAAGGAGAAGCCCGCTGTTGGGACATGATCGCTTCTGACTGACGCGAATCGGCTACGGTAATAACCATTTTCCTGGGCCCACTCAAACCGCAATTCTTGTGCGTGGATGATCGCGTTGATCACTTCCCGAAAGACGGAGTGAGTCTGCCCGCTTTGGAGTGCAAAGCCAGTGTCTCTGAGCGGAGTCGCATTTGCATTTCGCGGCAATGCCTCCAGGGCTCGCCGCGCGTGAATTGCAAAGGTAGTGCACGTATCAAACAGTCCCATGGCAATGGGGGTATGGCAGTGCGCCGCGATGGCCGCTGGCACAAGTCGGTGATACGAAGCCAAAAGTGAAAGCGCTTCATCACGTGCGCCGATGATGGCGTGTCCGGTGACACTCTGCATTGGTACCTCCGAGGCATTTCGTTGGAAGCAACATTCTGGCGGCAAGGTGTTCCCCCGTATAGGGTTCGACCCGGCGGGACGCGGCGGGCAAAGTCCCGCCCATGTCCAAGCCGGCCAAGCTCAAGCTGACCATCTACCAGGGCGCCACGTTCAAGCGGCGCCTGCGGTGGATGGACGCCGCACGCCAGCCGATCGACCTGACGGGCTGCACTGCCCGCATGCAGATCCGTGAGGAAGTCGATGCGACGGCGGTGCTGCTGGGCCTCACGACCGAGAACGCCCGCATAGCCCTGGGCGGCGCGGCGGGCACCATCGACCTCATCATCGCGGCCACCGATACGGCGGCGCTTACCTGGGCGGGCGGCGTCTGGGATCTGGAGATCGTCCATCCCGGCGGCGCGGTGACGCGGCTGGCGCAGGGCTCAGTCGTCGTGTCTCCGGAGGTGACCCGTGGCGGCTGACCTGCTGATCGATACCGTTGTGGAGATCCTGGCCGAGGAAGCCCAGGACCATGTGCTGCTGGAGGAGGTCCCGCAGACCGAAATCCTCGAGACCGGGACGCAGGGTCCGCCTGGCATCCAAGGCCCGCCCGGGCCCGCCGGCGGCGCGGCCACGGTCACCGTGGGTGCGGTCCCCCTCAGTGGTCACAGCGCCGTCGCGCTCGATGCCAGTGGCCTGCTGGTGCCGGCCGATTGCCGGGTCGCGGCACATCGCGGCGCTGTGGTGGGGCTGGTCGCCGATGCGTATGCGCCTGGCGCCGCGGCCGAGATCCAGACAGCGCTGGCGCTGGAGCACGCCGGCTGGGCCTGGGCGCCCGGCCCGGTGTTCGCAGGCATCGCCGGTGGCCTGGTGCAGGCGCTGCCCGCCGGCGCGCTCTTCACCCAGGTCATCGGCTGCGCTCTTTCGCCCACACGCATCGCAGTGGACGTTCAACCCCCCATCAACATCGCATAGGAGCCAACATGGCTGCAAAGAAATTCCTGCGCTTCATCAACGGCGTCTTCAGCGAGGTATTCGGCGTGCAAACCTCCGCCGGTGCCGCCAACGCGGGCGACATTCCGGCCCTCGATGACTCGGGCCGTTTGGACCAGTCCCTGATGCCTATCGGCATCGGGGCCGACACCAAGATCATCCCCGCGTCGGAAGCCCTGGCGGCGGGCGCATACGTTAACGTGTGGAACAGCAGTGGCGCCAAGGCGCGCAATGCCGACGCCACCGTGGCGGGCAAGCGGGCCCACGGCTTCGTGTTGGCGGCGGTGGCCAGCGGCGCGAATGCGACGGTGTATTTCGAAGGGACCAACACCGGGCATTCCGGCCTGACGCCTGGCGCTGAGATCTACCTGCAGACCACCGCAGGGCAAGGCGCGGCCACGATCCCCAGCGCCAGCGGCAACGTCGTGCAGCGACTTGGCATCGCAGTCAGCGCAACGGAGGTCA
The DNA here is from genome assembly GCA_041987645.1 of Acidovorax sp. GTDB lineage: Bacteria > Pseudomonadota > Gammaproteobacteria > Burkholderiales > Burkholderiaceae_C > Paracidovorax. Next base: position 39,546 of record JBHIWE010000005.1, read on the forward strand.
GCTTCGAGGCCGCCGAGCCCGTCACGCTGGCCTGATCCCTATGGCATCACGTCGTCCCCTCACGTGGATCTCGGGTGCTCTCGCTGAGCTGCCGGTGGGCGACACCGTTGCCGGGCATGCATGGTATTTCGGCTCTGGTGAGCCCAACGCCGCGGCCGGCGCGGTGGGGGAGTACTACGTCGAGGCGAACAACCGGCTCTGGGTGAAGGACGCCTCCGCCTGGACATACACCGGTGTCCAGCTAGGCAGTGCAGCGAACGTCGTCGGGAAGGTTGTGCTTGTCGATGCCGACGTCATCAGCGTCGGCGATTCGGCGAACAGCCTGCAGATGCGCCAGGTGACGATTGCCGACTTCAAGACGCAGTTTCTCTCGGCTTCGCTCACCGACGCCGCTGCGAGCCCTGACCTGCCTGCGGCTGGTTCCGTGCTCGGCTGGCCGGCCATCGTGCAGACGTTGCGCAACGGCGTGAAGTGGCTCACGTCCCGGTTCAACAGCGCAGGCCAGCTCGCTCCAGTCTACGGCGGCACGGGCACGAACGATTTGGCTAATCTCCCCATCAGTACAGCCACTCAAGAGGCATTGGCCACCAAAGTGACGCTGGGCTATGCAAATACGTATCCGGCAAGCACGGAGGTGATCGGTGACGCTAACTCACCTAGCGGCGCTTGGACTCAAGTTAGCCCGCAAACACTTAACGGCCCCGGTAACTATTCACTGCTACATACGTTGACTACGCAAGCCGGCACACTGACGCCATCTGTTGGCGTGTGGCTGACGCAGTTAGCTTACGGGACTGATCCTACGGCACCTGTATTTATTCGGAATTCCACGAATGGAGCGGTATATGGTCCTTGGCGTACTCAAATAGCGTCCGCCCCTGATAGCGAAACGCAACTCGGTCCTGCGGCATTTACGCCGCTGTTGCGCACAGATACCAATCTGACGGGCTATGGCAGTTTTACATACCCGGCTATCGTTATCGGGGACGGGCAATACGGCGTGTATGTGGAGTCTGGTGCGCTTCGGTTCCGTTGCGGGAATGCCTATAGCTTTTTAAATTCCGCCGGGAACTGGTGCCTGCCCGGAGATGCGCGCACGGTCTATGGGCCAAATTCCACTTGGGGCGGCGTTTTGGAAGTTGGCTCCGGGAACTGGGGCTCGACCGACTCGGGCGCAGCGCGAGTTAATGTTACCAATGGGAATCTGCACGTAGATGCCGAAGCGTCGAGCCGGGTATATTTGAATTTCTATCGGGGGCAGGGGGTCATCTTCGGTAATGGACAAACGAATACAGTGGCTGAAGTTACAGCGACCGGAGAGTGGAATGGAACCAACGTCCATGCGCGCCAAGATAACGCCTATGAAATAGGTAGTACAAATGCGCGATTCGCTGTCGCCTACTTCGGTTCTAATCCGATCGTCACATCTGACCGACGCTGGAAGACCGATTTGGGCACCACTCTGGGCCTTGATTTTGTTTTGGCGCTACGGCCGCAGAGCTATCGTTTGATGGACGCGAAGGTCACGGTCATTACCGAGCCCGATGGTTACGAGGACGTGCAGGAGCAGTTGTATGAGACACGCCAAGTTGTGGGCACCGAGATCGTCGTTGTGGGCGGTAAGCCGGTGCGCAAGACGGTGGAACGCGAAGAGCACGTGCCTGTGTTCGATCTGCTCCCCGTGACCGATGAGCACGGAGAAGCCGTGCTGGATGAGGGCGGACAGCCTGTCATGCACCCAGTGCCCAGGATGCGCACCGTGCGCCGGGGGAAGACTCGCCAGGTGCGCAGTGTCAGTGAGGGTGTGCGCAGGCACCATGGCTTGCTCGCCCAGCAGGTGCTCGAAGTGCTGCAGGCGCAAGGCCTGACGAGCCTGGACTTCGCCGGGTTGATCCGTGATGAAGAAGCCGACACATGGGGCCTGCGATACGAGCAATTCATCGCCCCACTCATCTCTGCCGTGCAGACCCAGGCCCAGCAGATAGCTCAGCTGAAAGGGCAGGTTGATCGCCTGCTGTCCGGCGGGGCCCAGCAGTAGCCGGCCCCCGTATAGGGTTCGACCGTTCAGCATCCGCCCGCGACGATGCGGGCCATGAAAACCGAAACGATCGAGGCCCTCGGCGAAGCCGGGAACAAGGCCACCATTACCGGTGCCGGCCTCACGGGATGGGGCTGGCTGACCTCCAACGAATTTCTTGGCGTTGCAGGTCTGCTGGTGGCCATTGGCGGCGTGGTCGTGGCCTGGTACTACAAGCGGAAAGCCGACCGGCGGCATGCTGCCTACATCGCCGCCCGTGACCTCCGCGAAGCGCAGGAGAGCAGCCTGCGCATGGCCCTGATGCGAGCCAGCGGCCGGCCGATCGAGCCTGACGCCGACCTGGGAGCTGTTGGTGCTCTGGAGGCGGACGAATCATGACCCGCGTTCCTCCGAAGCTGGCCAGCAGGCTTGCGGCCCTGGTGCTGGTGGCGGGGCTGGGTGCCGGCACCTTCGTGGCCCAGCAAGCTACCGAAGATGCACTGCGCGACGAGTACGTGCGCGCTGTTGCCGCAGATGCGGACACGTCGCCGAGCGTGAAGATCGCCATGGTCATGGGCTCCTACTACGAGTCCAGCAACAAGCACATCGGCACGCCGTACATCGACCGGGCGGGCCGGGGCCAGCCGCTCACGGTATGCAATGGCGTGACCGGCGCGGGCGTCGTGGCCGGCCGCTACTACACGCCGGCCGAATGCTACCGGCTGGAGAAGGGCCGTTACATGCTGGCCGAGCGAGACGCGGCCCGCCTGCTGCGTTACTGGCCGACCTACGACCCTTTCGTGCAGGCCACGTTCATCGACTTCACTTGGAACAAGGGCCTGCAGGCGCTGGAGGGCAGCACCATGCGCACCAAGGCGAACCGGGGCGACCTGGCCGGTGCCTGCCGCGAAAACCCGCGCTGGAACCGCGGAACCGTGGCGGATGTGTCCACCGTGCTGCCGGGACTGAAGATCCGCGGGGACAGCAACGGCGAGATCTGCTCGGAATGGCGGGTGGCGCGATGAAGTGGCTCGGCCGCTGCTTGATCGACGGGCCGTACTTGGCCCTGGTGCTGTCCGAGAAGGACTATCACCGCGCCATGTCGGACTTCAAGGTCCCCATGGCGCAGCGCGATCGTTGGATCAAGACGGACCACTCGGACGCAACGGCGCATGTTCTGGAGCATCCCGAGCGCGGGATCGCTATCGTCGTTGCGCTGCGCGTGCGCGATGGAGTGGAAGGCCTGCAGATCGCCGGGCTGCTGGTGCACGAGGCGGTGCACGCTTGGCAGCATTTCTGCCGGCGCATCGGCGAGCAGCAGCCATCCGACGAGTTCGAAGCCTATGCCATACAGGCCATGGCGCAGCGGCTCATGTACAGCTACGCCGAGCAGACGGCGGGAGTTTCGAAGTGACCCACTCCCTGTACACCCACCTCGCCGCGGCGGCCCTGGCCGGTGCATTGGTCTGGGCCTTCCAAGGCGCCCGCATGGACGCCGAGGTGGCCGAGCAGAAGCTGGACGCCACCGCCTACCGCCTGGAAGTCTCCAGCGCCCAGCGCGCGGCCGATGCTCGCGTGCGCCAGGCCGAGCAGGCCGTGACTGCCAACTACCAAGGAGCCCTCAATGACGCCCGCACCCGTGAGGCGCTGCTGCGCCGTGAGCTTGATGGCCTGCGCGCTGTCTCTGACGGCCTGCGCGACCAAGCCGCAGATGCCGCCCGCCGACTTGCCGCAGCTCCCCCCAGCGCCATCCGTGACTACGCCATTGCCCTCAACGCCGTATACGACGACTGCCGCGCAGCGTATGGGGACATGGCAGCAAAAGCTGCAGGCCACGCAGCTGATGTCCGAACCCTCCGGGACGCCTGGCCGGTGATCCCGCCGAGCCGGCCGGATGCCGGCACCACCACAGAGAGCAATCCATGACCCTGTTCCGCAAGAAGCCCGTCGTCGTCACCGCCATCACCTTCGGCCAACTCGTTGCCCATGGCATTGCTGCCGGCGGGAGCGTCGTCAACGGCATGCCCTGGTCGTTCCAATACAACGGCCATCCGGTCACCCACGAGAACGATGACTGCTACATCATCGCGACGCTGGAAGGCTCGATGAAGATGGGCCGCGACGACATGCTCATCACGGGCGTGGAAGGCGAGATCTATCCGTGCAAGCGGGCAATCTTCGCAGCCACCTACGATCCTGAAACGGAGCCTGTCGCGGATCAAGCGGGCAAGGCCGTGGCCAGTGATGTGCCGCCGCACCAGCAGCGCGTCCTGGCCGAGAAGACAGAGCTGGATGACCGCCTCACCAAGCTGCAAGCCTTCTTCTCGACCTACATCTTCTCCGGCCTGCCGGCGGATGAGCAGGATCGCCTGCAGAAGCAGGCCATTGCGATGCAGGCCTATTCCGAAGTGCTGGGTGAGCGCATCGAAGCGTTTGGCGCCACGCTCATCACGCTCCCCGTTGTGGACCCTGGCCCTGACTCCATCGAGCAGGAGATCCAGGCCAAGTCCAACAAGGCGCCGCGCGTCACGCCGGCGGACGTGGATGCCGCCATCGCATCCGAGTTCTACTTCACCGCGGCCGATGGCGTTCTGGGTGAATCCGAAATGGGCACGCGGCCGGCGGCGTGGACGAACCTCGATCAGGTCACGATCTGTGTGCTGGTGCTGTGCAACGGTGCAAAGGTGCTGGGCGTGAACTACGGCGCGATCGACCGTGCGCAGCACGATGCTGCCATGGGCCGGGAGGAGGCCCGCAAGGCGGCCGTGGAAAAGGTCTGGGAACTGCTGGGCTTCCGCCTGCGCGACAAGCTGACCGCTCGCTGAACACTGGCAGGGCCCGCACCGGCGCCGCGTGGCGTCCGGGGGCGGCTAAGTGGTGCGCCCAGCCTGACCAGTGCCCGTGAATAGGCCCGCAGCCGCGGGCCTTCTTCATTTCTTGGCCGGTGCAGGCAACTCGTAGGCAGCCAGCGGTGAGCTCGTCCCGTCCAGGGCGATCATTTCCCCGGCGGTGTTTGGGCTTCTCTCGATCGGCACGCCCATGAAGGGGCTGCCGTGCGCCACTGGTTTGCCCGTGATGGCGGTGCCGAGTGCATCGCGGGTCTCATTCAGTGTCCGGAGCTGCTCAGGACTTAGAACGAACTTCTGCGGGTAGGTGTTGGCGTGGGCCTTCCAGTGCGCTTGGAGCGCTTGGACGAGATGTTCGTAGATGTGGTGGACCATGCCCGTATTGTCGCGCTGGGACTACAGGGGTAAGACGAGCTGAAGTTTAGAAACGGACCCATCCGCGGCCGTGAGCCGGGCATGCTGGTCGGCCGACTCCACCACGGGCACGCCGAGCACGGCGCCGGGATAGATGGCCTCGATGCCGAGATCCGCTGCACGCTGGCGGAAGTCGGCTTGAAACTCCACGAAAAGGGCGGAGGGGAGGGCGATGCGCTGGGGCGTACCCGGCCCATGGCGCTCCTGGGCGTAGATGATTTCGACGCCCTGGGCGACGGTGCTGTTCACCCGTGCATTGTGCCGAAACCCGTCTACACCCCCTCGCTAAGTTGTTGATTCTCTTCGGTGCGTTGGCACCTCAAGTGTAGACAAATTTGGCCTAAGTTATTGATTTTAAAGAGATGTGGCGCTGCTTTGGGAGCAGAGGGTCGCGAGTTCGAATCCCGCCGCTCCGACCATTGATATCAAGGGGTTAGGTCCGAAAGGCCTAACCCCTTTTGTCTACATATCGCACTGCTGTCTACACTTCAGCGCGTAGCACCAGTTCGAATCGCCTTCTTGTGGCGCACGTAGTCCGCTGTTTGAGACTGCGTGGAATGGGCCCCCATCCGCTGGGCGGCCAGCACTCCATGAGCCCGGTCAACGTCCGTCAGCGCCTTCGCTCGAAGGTCGTGGATGTGTGCATCCTTCACGCCGGCCCGGCCCAATGCCCTGCGCCAGACCGACTTCAGTGCCTCGTAGCGGTAGCCGCTCCCGTCAATGCCAGTGAAGACATAGGCGATGCCGACCCGTTTCCCGCTCTTCACCCTGTCGATCAGGGCTCGAAGCCGGGGCGTCCACTCAATGAGGACCTGGGCTCCCGTGCTGCCCTCGGTCTTCGCCGGCTGAAACAGGATGCCGTCACGGCCGACGGAGGTCCACTGCAAGGCCAGGACGTCGCCGATCCGCTGGCCGGTCAGGTAGGCCATGTCCACAATGGCGCACGCCATCCTCCCGGCCGGATTAATCTGATCTGCTCGCTGACCGCTGCTTCGGAGCATGGCCACCTTGATCCGGCGTAGCTCGCTATCCGTGATGTAGCGGCTTCGCGCCTTGACAGTCATGGTGCGCACCGAGTCGATGGGATTGGTGCCCGACTCCCGCATTCCTTTCTCCTCCGCAAAGCGCAGCAGCTCACGGAGCATGGAGCGGTAGGCGTTGTAGGTGCGGGGTTTGTCCTGAAATGCCTTCAAGAACTCCACGGCATCGGGCGCGCGAACCTCGGCCGCCCGAAATTCTGTGAAGGCTTGGGAGATGGTGCGCACCTGGTAGATGTCATTGGCTTGGGTCTTTTTGGCGTGCCGCGTGCTCACCTCCTTCAGCCAGGCCGTGCAAAGCGCTCCCATCCGGTCATCGGTTGCGCCCGCCATCTCGGCATCGGCGAGGGCCCGGTACATGGCAGGCAGACCATCTGCAATGGAGGACAGCCGGATCCAGCGACGGCGTTTTTCGACCTGGCGCACGAGGTAGTAGGCGCCGTGCTTCTCGTGGACGCCGGGTGGTAACGCCCCCTTTTTGGTCATGCGACTCTCCTGAGCTGTGGAGGCCGCACTTTAGGACGCTTGGCTTCAGCGGCAGCACCGCTGGCCACGGCTTCGTAGTGCGAGCGCTCAAGCAGCACGGCGCCGGACTTCCCGATGCGCGCGCGCCAGAAGCCGGCGAGGTGCAGTTGCTGGAGCTGCTTCGAGGGCCATTCGAACCCCGTCAGCGCGACGATTTCTTCTTTGTCGAGCAGGATGTTCATGGTGATCTGGAAATGAAAAGGCCCGCGTTGGCGGGCTCTGGTGTGGGTGGTGGCGGTGGCTCCTGCCACCGGTCGCGCTTGTCGCCGCGTTCGCGTCTACGTCTGCTGGCCATCGGTGCCTCCGGTCTCTCTCTGCGCCCCCGCCTTCGGGGTCGCCCGTGCAAGATCGATCGCGGCGCGAATACTTCCGCTGCGCGTGGCATACACGCCGCCCACACGGAACGTGAAGTCGTGTCCTGGGGTGCCGGCCAGGATCTCGACCGTGGCGCCGGCTTCCTGCAGATAGTCCAGGCGGGCCCTATCTGGATCCAGGAAAGGGGCTGCTGGCGCCTGGGACGCGGCGGCGAGCATGGCAGCGTCGATGGCAGCATCAGCATGTTCGCCGCCCATGTCTGCCAAAAGCGCGACGCACCTCCATGATTGCGGGTGACGGCTACCTTCGGTCAGCATGCCCTGT